>NZ_BAABAT010000007.1:0-309163 GCF_039537565.1 Dactylosporangium darangshiense | reverse complement strand
CACCGCCCGACGGACCGCGAACGCCGCCGAAAACACCCGCTCCACATGCCGCCGCGTCTGCGGATCATGTACATCAAGCGGCAGCCGCAACACCGACACCGGACCGTCATAGCTCCACGCGGCAGCCCGGTTCGGACCACGCCGACGAACACCGGCCACTACTGCCACGAACGGCACTTTATCGACCCAACAGCAACCACCACCAACCCCCACCCGCGCCACTTACGAAACACGGCTCAGTCATGCTGTGGCCGGCCGCCGGAGCGCCACCAGCGCTCCGGCGGCCGCCGCCGCGGCCGTGGCCCAGAACGCGGCCGAGTAGGCGCTGTTACGCAGTGGCAGGGTCAGCGCGGCGATCGCGACGGCGCCGGCGAGGTACTGCGCCGTGGTCATCACCGCACCCGCCGAGGACTGCCGCTCCGCCGGCACGTCGCTCGCGCCGACGTTGAACATCGACGTGTACACGATCCCGTGCGCCAGCCCGCTGATGAGCAGCGCGGGCAGCGCCGGTCGGGCGGTGACGGCGAGCCAGGCCAGCCCGAGCGCGGCCAGCGCGAACCCGCCCGAGAGCGTGCGGGTCGCGCCGAGGCGGCGCACGAGGCGGTCGGTGAGCGAGCTGCCGACCGTGAGCATCGCGGCCAGGGGCACGAAGGCGAGCCCGGCGCGCAGCGGGGAGTACCCGTCGCGGTCCTGCAGCATGAGCGTGACCACGTAGAACTCCGAGCCGACGCTGGCCATGTACAGGGCGGCGGCGGCGGCGCCGATGCGCAGCGAGCGCGGGCGTGGGGGCCGGGTCAGCACCAGCAGCACCGCGGCGACCGCGACCAGGGCCCAGCCGAGCCGGTTGTTGAGCGTCAGCCCCAGCGATGCGCCGAAGGCCGCCCCCGTGCCGAGCAGCGCGGGGGAGACCGGGCCGGGATCGGGCCGGGCGTCACGGCCGGCGGAGAGCAGCCATACGGCGGCGCCGGCCGCGCAGGCCACGGCGACGGGGACGTTGACGAGGAAGGTCCAGCGCCAGTTGTACCGCGTGAGGACCCCGCCCAGCACGACGCCGGCGGCCAGCCCCGACGCCCCGACCGCGCCCCATACCGACAGCGCCCGGGTGCGGGCCGGCCCGGCCGGGAACCGGGCCCCGATCAGCCCGAGGATCGCCGGCTGCAGCAGCGCCGCCGCCATGCCCTGCACGCCGCGGGCGGCCAGCAGCGTCGCGCCGCCTCCGGCCAGCCCGCCGGCCGCGCACGCGGCGCCGAAGAGCAGGGTCGCGCCGAGGAACAGCCGCCCCGGCCCGACCCGGTCGGCGAGGCGCCCGCCGAGCAGCAGGAACCCGGCGAAGGGCACCGCGTACGCGCTCACCACCCACTGCGCGGCGGCGATGTCGAGGTCCAGGTCGCGGGCGATCCCGGGCAGCGCGACGTACACGATCGAGTAGTCCAGGGCGAGCAGGAACTGCGCCGCGGAGAGCAGGGCGAGAATCACGCTCGTCATCGTCGGACCCTCACATTAGTGTGAAGGTCAATGCGCATCGGCGAGCTTTCCGCGCGCACCGGCACCCCGGCCCGGCTGCTGCGGTACTACGAGGAGCAGGGCCTGCTCACCCCGGCCCGGCTCGACAACGGCTACCGCGACTACGGCCCGCACCTCGTCGACCGCGTGCAGCAGATCCGCGGCCTGCTCGAGGCCGGCCTGCCGACCCGCCTCATCAAAAACGTGCTGCCGTGCCTGGACAGCCCTTGTAGCATCACGATCTCCGACCCGGGTCCCGAGGTCGTGGAGCTGCTGCGCCACGAGCGCGACCGCATGGACTCCCGGATCGCGTGCCTGTCCCGCAACCGCGACGCCATTGATGCGTACCTGTCGAAAGTGACCAGCGCCGTGACGCCTGTAACCGCCGTGGCCACGCCCGCCGACCGCGAGGCCGCCGTGGCCACGTTCGTGGCCGCGTTCGCCCAGGACCCGGCCGTGCGCTGGTTCCTGCCCGACGACGAGACCTACCCCGCCGAGGCCGCCGCCATGGCCGGGCACCTGTTCGACCTGCGCGTCGGCCACGGCACGGTGTGGATCGCCGACGGCGGCGCCGCGGTCGCGATGTGGGACCCGCCGCGGACGCCGTCGCGCGACGGTGTCGAGCACCCGCCGCAGCCCGGCCGCTTCGGCCGATACCAGGCCGTCGTGCACGCCAAGATGCCGAAGATCCCGCATTGGTACCTCGGCGTGCTCGCGACCCATCCCGACCACCGCGGCCGTCGCCTGGGCCGGTCGGTCATGACGGCCGGCCTGCAGCGCGCGGCGGCCGACGCCCTGCCCGCCTACCTGGAGACGTCGAACCCGCGCAACGTCGACATCTACCGCTCGGCGGGCTTCGAGGTCGCCGAGCACGTGTACGTCGACGACCTCCCCGTCTGGATCATGACTACAGGCGCAGGTCGTTCGTGACCGTGCGCCCCTGACCGCCGAGCAGGTCCTCGAACGACGGCGACAGGTCGAACGGGTCCTTCACCTCGACCGGCTCCCGGGCCGCCACGAGCGCCGCGAGTTCCGCACCCGCGCGCTCGATCCGCTCGGGCAGCGCGTTGTTCCCGCCGGCCGCCCAGTCCTCGGTGGCGGCGAACACCGTGGTCGGCGCCACCACCGCGTGCAGGTAGGCGAACATCGGCCGCAGCGCGTGCTCGAGTGCGAGCGAGTGCCGCGCGGTGCCGCCGGTCGCCCCGAGCAGCACCGGCTTGTCCCGCAGCACGTCGTCCCCGAGCACGTCGAAGAACGACTTGAACAGCCCGTTGTACGACGCGTTGAAGATCGGCGACACCGCGACCAGCCCGTCGGCTCGCTCGATCGCGTCGATGACGGTTTTGAGCGCCGGCGACGGAAACCCGGTGAGCAGGTTGTCGGTGATGTCATGAGCCACGTCACGCAGCTCGAACGTCTGCACGTCGGCATCCAGCTTCTTGGCGATGGCCGCGGTGAGCCGGTCGGCCAGCAGCCTGGTGGACGACGGCTGGCTCAGCCCCGCGGAGATCGCCACGATCGACCGGGTCATCACGCGTCCACCTTCTCCTTGAGCGACTCGTGGGTAGGTGCGTCCGGCACGTGGGCGGGCCGCCCGATCGCGAACTCCTTGCGCAGCACCGGCACGACCTCCTCGCCGAGGATGTCGAGCTGCTCGAGCACCGTCTTGAGCGGCAGCCCGGCGTGGTCGACGAGGAACAGCTGCCGCTGGTAGTCCCCGACGTACTCGCGGAAGCCGAGCGTCCGGTCGATCACTTCCTGCGGGCTGCCGACGGTCAGCGGCGTCTGCTCGCTGAAGTCTTCCAGCGAGGGCCCGTGCCCGTAGACGGGCGCGTTGTCGAAGTAGGGCCGGAACTCGTTCTTGGCATCCTGCGAGTTCTTGCGCATGAACACCTGCCCGCCCAGCCCGACGATGGCCTGGTCGGCCGACCCGTGCCCGTAGTGCTCGAACAGCCGCCGGTACAGCCCCACCATCTTCTGCGTGTGCTCCTTGGGCCAGAAGATGTGGTTGGCGAAGAACCCGTCGCCGTAGTACGCGGCCTGCTGCGCGATCTCGGGCGTCCGGATGGACCCGTGCCACACGAACGGCGGCACCCCGTCGAGCGGCCGCGGCGTGGCCGTGAACCCCTGCAGCGGCGTGCGGAACTGCCCCTCCCAGTCCACGACATCTTCCCGCCACAGCCTGCGCAGCAGCGCGTAGTTCTCGACGGCGAGGGCCACCCCCTGGCGGATGTCCTGCCCGAACCACGGGTACACCGGCCCGGTGTTCCCGCGCCCCAGCATGAGATCCACCCGCCCATCGGCCAGGTGCTGCAACATCGCGTAGTCCTCGGCGATCTTGACCGGGTCATTGGTCGTGATCAGCGTGGTAGCGGTGGAAAGCTGGAGCTTCGTGGTCCGGGCCGCGACCCACCCCAGCATCGTCGTCGGCGAGGACGGCACGAACGGCGGGTTGTGATGCTCCCCGAGCGCGAAGACGTCAAGCCCGACCTCTTCGGCCTTGAGCGCGATGGCCATCATCGCCTTGACCCGCTCAGCGTCGCTCGGCACCCGCCCGTTGGTGGGGTCCTGCGTAACGTCACCGACGGTGAACACCCCGAACTGCATCTGAACCGCCCACCTCTTCTGTCTCCCCGGGTTCCCTGACCTTCCCCGGCCTTCCGCGCGCTACAACATAGCTGCTCTCTCAAACATTCCGCGAGTGAACAGTCAGTGTTCGTTACTACCCCATCCCCCCATTTCTCGCGCGTCGCGCCGACACAACACTCCTCACTCCGGGTTTCGGACATGTTGCGTGCGGGAAGAACGGCCGTTCACGTTGCAGGCGGGACCGGTGAGCCGGCCCTCGTCGCCTGCTTGGCGATGGAGCGGTGCATGGAGATCAAGCCTGCGGCGATGGTGATCCCGAAGGACACCAGCCACCTGCAGCAGGGCAAGTACGGTCCGGTCTTCCCGCGCACGCCGGCCTGCTACGGATTCACGATCATCGCAAAGGTGAAGCCCGGCCGGGCGGACGTGATCCGTGAGTACGGCGGCACCCTGGCCGCGGCCCTGGAGGCCGACCCGTACCTGCTGGCGCCGCTGAAGCTGCACTACCTGCGGTGGGTGCTGTTCGACGATGACACCAGGTTCATGTACCAGGGCATCTTCGACACCGATTTCGACAAGTACACCGAGGACGCCGTCGCGCTGTTCACGAAGTCCGGGGTGAGCACGGCGTTCGAGAACCTCGAGGGGTTCCCGGAGGACTGGCGGATCAACCCGGAGGCGTTCGTCCGGTTCGTGCGTGCGCACCAGTGCCCGAGCTTCGTCGAATACGGCGAGTACCCGTACGTCACCGCCGACGAGATCAAGAAGGCATTGCGGATCAAGCATGCCCTGTCCGAGATGCTCGACCAGCTCCAATGAGGACCCGATGACCGACCAGCCCAACGCGCGGGTCTACAACACCAGACACCAACCGCGACCGGACACGCCCGGCCGGCGCCGGGTGAGCATCTACGTGACGTGGAGCTATCCCGCCGAAGCCGGGCACGACCCGCGGGAGCTGGACAATCGGTTTTCCACGATGACCGAGGTGCGCCGGGTGACCTGGCCCGCCTACGAGGATCCGAAGTTCGCTGATCCGATGCGGTTCCAGCAGGGCATTGCCGGGTCACTCGAACTGTTCTTCTGGGCGTGGGCGCCGTTCCAGGCCTTCGCCGCCGAGACCACGGGGCACCCGGTGGCGGTATACCAGCGCGTCGACCAGGCCGGATTCGTCACGCCCCTGGACGAGCGGGTGCTGGCTGACACCGACACGCTGTTCGTGTTCGGCCTGGACCACATGGTCACCGGGCAGGAGGCCACCGCCGAGGAGGTCGACGCGGTACGCGCGTGGGTCGACCGCGAGGGCACCCGCCTGGTGCTGGGCCCGCACCACGACGTTGGCGCCGACGACGACCTCACCGTGCGTGACATGGAGTTTCACCACCACGGCGATGCGCTCGTGCCGCGCCAGCAGCGCTTCGGCCGCTACACCCGTTCGCTGATGGAGGGCCTCGGCGTGCCGGTGCAGAACCTGTACGGGTTGCGCCCGGCCGTGGCCGCGCCGGGGAGGATCGCCCCGCTGTCGATCAACCGGGATCTCGACACCCTTGGCTGGCTGACCGGGGTGACAAGCTTCAACTTCCACATGCACCTGCCGCACTACGCGATCACCACCGACGCCGAGCAGGCGGTGCGGGTGCTTGGCCGCCAGCCGATCGACCTGTCCCGGCCGCACCCGTTCACCGAGGCCGGCAACACCGAGTTCAACATGTTTCTGTGGCTGCCTGCGACGGGCCGGCGCGCCGGCGACATCCTCATGGCCGACTCGACGATCTTCAGCACGCTGTTCGGCGCCGACGAGAGCCTGCGCAACTTCTGGCGCAACGTCGTCACCAGGTAGCGGTGGGCGCAGACGTGGACCTGCACGACATCCAGCGCGGCGTGCTCAGCCCACGCCCCTCGCCGTACGCGGCGACGCACCTCGTGTTCCGGATCGACACCCGTGCCGACGGCCGCGAGTTGATGCGTCGTGCCGCGGCCGTGGTGACCTCCGCCGCCGACGGCGTCAGCCCGCTCGGTGAGACCTGGGTCAGCCTCGCTGTCACCGGCCATGGACTTCGGGCGCTGGGGGTGCCGCAGGAGTCGTGGGACTCGATGGCGTGGGAGTTCCGTCAGGGCATGGCCGCGCGCGCCATTGCGTTGGGCGACACCGGGTCCAGCGGCCCCGAGCGCTGGGAACCGCCGCTCGGCTCACCGGACGTGCACGTCGTGCTGGCCGCCGTGGCGCCGGACACGGCGCTGCTGGAGGCCGCGATCGACCGGGCCCGGCCCGCGTATGAGCAGCTGGCCGGGGTCACCGCGATCTGGCGGCAGGACTGTCACGCCCTGCCGACGGAGGCCGAGCCGTTCGGCTACCGTGACGGCATCAGCCACCCCGCTGTCGAGGGCAGCGGCATCCCCGGTTCGAACCCACTCGAGCAGCCCCTCAAGGCCGGCGAGTTCGTCCTCGGCTACCCCGATGAGCTCGGCGGCGTGCAGACCACCACGCCTGACGTCCTCGGCCGCAACGGCAGCTACGTCGCCTTCCGCAAGCTGCGCCAGGATGTCGCCGCGTTCCGCAGGTTCCTGCGGGACAACTCCACCGGCGGCAACGACGAGGAACTGCTCGCTGCCAAGGTCATGGGCCGGTGGCGCAGCGGTGCCCCGCTCGCGCTGGCACCCGAGCGCGACGACCCGGCGTTGGGCGCCGACCGCAGCCGCAACAACGCCTTCCTGTTCGGCAGCGATGATCCGGACGGGTTCACCACCCCGGGCGGTTGCCACATCCGCCGCGCCAACCCGCGCGACTCGGCCGTCGCCGGCGAGCCACGCCTGCACCGCATGATCCGCCGCGGCGCCGCGTACGGGCCGCTGTTGCCCGACGGCGTCCTCGACGACGACGGCGGCGACCGCGGGCTGATGTTCACGTTCGTCGGCGCCCACCTCGGCCGCCAGTTCGAGTTCGCCCAGACTCAGTGGCTCAACGACGGCGTCTTCTTCGGTGCCGGTGACGCTCGTGACCCGATCGCCGCTACCGGCGACGGCCCGGGCGACTACACCATTCCCCGCCGTCCGGTCCGCCGCAGGCTGCGAGGCGTACCGAGGTTTGTCACCACCCGCGGCGGCGAGTACGCCTTCCTGCCCAGCCTCACTGCGCTGCGCTGGCTCGGCGAGCAGACCGACTGACCGGGCCGAAGCCGTACCCCTGGTGGGTCAGGGGCGCTCGCTCGGGCGGATGTTGTGGTTCAAGTGGAAGACGTTGTCCGGGTCGTAGGCATCCTTCACCGCGGTCAACCGGGCCAGCTGCGCCTCCGGGTAAGCGCGCCGCACGCCGGCCTCCCCCTCGTCGCTCAGCATGTTGACGTAGACACCCGTGGCGTACGGCGTAAGAGCGGCGGCGGCGGTGCGGGCCGCGGACATGCGGGGCTCGTCCTCGGCGGGGTCGCTCCAGCGCATGCCGGTGACGTACTCGAACTGGGTGTCGCGGTGCGCGAAGGCCGTGGCCTCGGCAGCGACGTCGGCGATCGCGCCGCCGTACGCCTGCAGGCTGCGTGACGCCGGGCCCGGCGCGAGGAAGGACTCGATCGCCGCGTCGGGCAGGGCGCGCAGGTAGTGGCCCTTCGAGTAGCGGCGGTACGCGTGCCCGCTGGTCGTGTCGTCGCGGGTCTGCAGGTGCAGGTACGACATCTCGGTCACCCGGGCGGAGGGCATCTCGGCGAGGAGAGCGGACGGCGAACCGGGGCCGACCCACACGAAGCCGAGATGCACCGAGCCGTCGCCGGGCGAGGACGCATCGAGCGTCGCCTGGCGCGGGGCCGTCATGGCCAGGTCGCGCCAGGTGCGCATCGCGGACGCGGCATCTGCGGGGGACACGGTGTACGAAGCGACCAGGGCGCGCGTGCCGACCGGGTGCAGACGGAACTCGAACTCGGTGACCACGCCGAAGTTGCCGCCGCCGCCCCGCAGGCCCCAGAACAGGTCGGGGTGCTCGGTCGCGGTGGCGCGAAGGACCGAGCCGTCCGCGGTGACGATGCGGTACGCCGAGACGTTGTCGCAGGCCAAACCGTACTGGCGGGCCAGCCAGCCCATGCCGCCGCCCAGCGTCAGGCCGCCGACGCCGGTGTGTGAGACGTTGCCGGCCGTTGTGGCCAGGCCGAACGACTGCGACGCTCGGTCCAGGGCGCCCAGCAGGGCGCCGCCCTGGACCCGTGCGGTGCGGGTCGCGGGGTCCACCCGGACCGCGGACATCGGGGTGAGGTCGAGCATCAGGCCGCCGTCGGGGACCGCGAAACCGGCCGCGTTGTGGCCGCCGCAGCGCACGCCCAGCTCCAGGTTGTGCTCGCGGGACAGGCGGACCGCGGCGACCACGTCCTGCGTGCTCGACGCGCGGACGATCAGCTCGGGGCGGCGGTCCACCATGGCGTTCCAGATCGTGCGGGCCTCGTCGTAACCCGGGTCGCCCGCGCTCAGCAGGTTGAGGTTCTGCGCCGTCGTCGTCATAGTCAAAGCATCATTGGATTTGGTACTGCATGAGAGGTCCGATTCCATGCCCAAGACCAGGACCAATCCGGGGACGGCCGCGACCGACCTGCATCTGGTGGCGCTCGAACGGGACAGCAGCGGGCCGCTGCACCGGCAGATCGAGCGGGCGATCCGGGCGGCGGTGCGCGAAGGGCGCCTGGAGGTGGGCAGCTCGCTGCCGCCGACGCGGGTGCTGGCGGCCGAGCTCGGGGTGTCGCGCGGGGTGGTCGTGGCGGCGTACGAGCAGCTCGTCGCCGAGGGGTACCTGACCAGTCAGGCCGGCGGGTACACGCGGGTGAGCGCCGGGCCCGAGGCGGCGCCGGTCGCCAGGCCTGCGCCGGCGCCGAAGCGCGCCGCGTCCGTCGTGGACTTCGGGTACGGGCGCACCGATGTGTCGCAGTTTCCGCGGGCGGCCTGGCTGCGGTCCCTGCGCAAGGTGCTCACCGAGGCGCCGTCGGAGCACTTCGGGTACACCAGCGGCCAAGGTGACCAACGTCTGCGCGCGGCGCTCGCCGCGTATCTGAACCGGGTCCGCGGCACCGTCGCAGACCCCGACGACATCGTGGTGTGCGCGGGGTACGCGCAGGCCGTGGCCCTCATCGTGAGCGTGCTCGGCGCCGAGACGGGTGCGCGGCGGGCGATCGCCGTCGAGGACCCCTCCGGCAACGACGACGTGTGGCCGCTCGCGCGGGCGGCGGGGTTCGGGCTGGTGGGGGTGCCGGTCGGGGAGCACGGGATCGACGTGGGTGCGCTCGACGCCGTCGAGGCCGAGGCGCTCGTGCTGACGCCGTCGCACCAGTGGCCGACCGGCGGGGTGCTGTCCGCGGAGGCGCGCGCCGGGGTGGTGCGGTGGGCGCAGCGGACCGGTGCGCTGGTGGTCGAGGACGACTACGACGCCGAGTACCGCTATGACCGGGCCGCGATCGGGGCGATGCAAGGGCTGGCGCCGGACCGGGTGGCGTACGTCGGGTCGGCCAGCAAGACCCTCGCGCCCGGGCTGCGGCTGGGGTGGATGCTGCTGCCCCGGCGGCTCGTCGCGCCCGTCGTCGCGGCGAAGGTGCTCGCCGACCGCGGGTCGCCGGCCATCGACCAGCTCGCGCTCGCCGACTTCCTCGCCGCCGGCGAGCTCGACCGGCACCTGCGCCGGATGCGGCCGCTGTACCGGCGGCGGCGCGACGCGCTGCTGGCGGCGCTCGGCCGGCACCTGCCGCGGTTCCGGCCCGTCGGGGTCGCCGCCGGGCAGCACCTCGTCGCGTGGCTGCCGGCGGGGTTGACCGAGGAGGCCGTCGAGCGGGCGGCGGCGTCGGTCGGCGTCGGGGTGTACGGGCTGCGCGGCTATCGCCTGCACGGGCCGGGGCCGCAGGGGCTCATCTTCGGGTACGCGTCGCTGAGCGAGCGCGCCATCGACGAGGGCGTGGCGCTGCTGGCCGGGGCGCTGCCGTAGGGTTGCGCGCATGGCCAGCGTCTTCACGAAGATCCTCGACGGCGAGCTGCCCGGCCGGTTCGTGTGGCAGGACGACGACGTCGCCGCGTTCCTGAGCATCGCGCCGCTGAGCCCGGGCCACACGCTGGTCGTGCCGCGCCGCGAGGTGGACCAGTGGACGACGGCCGACGAGGACCTGCTCGCCCGCTGCACGGCCGTGGCACAGCACATCGGCAAGGCCGTCCAGCGCGCGTGGGACGCGCCGCGGGTGGGCCTGGTCGTCGCCGGCTTCGAGGTGCCCCACCTGCACCTGCACGTCTTCCCGAGCTGGGGCATGGCCGACTTCGACTTCGGCCGCGCCGACCACCACCCCGACCCGGCGGCGCTGGACGAGGCCGCCACCCGCATCCGCGACGCGCTACGCGCCCTCGGCCACGGGGCCGTCGTCCCCGCCTAGGGACCTGGCGGCCGAGCGGGTGGTGCCGTCCGGAAAACGGCCGCGGCATGCAACGCCTTTGGAACACGTCTCGTTGTGGTAGGTGTGACCCCCTCAGAGGAGCAGGCCTTCACGGAGTTCGTGGATGCCCATGCAGACCGGCTGCTGCGGTTTGCGCGGTTGCTCGTGTCGGACGCCGCCGAGGCCGAGGATCTCCTGCAGACCGCCCTGATGCGGCTGACCAGGCACTGGTCGAGGCAGCTGGGTTCCCCGGAAGCCTACGTCCGGGCCACCCTCGTGAATCTCGCGAAGGACCGGGGCCGGCGCAGCCACCTCGTCCCCGTCCCGGTGCAGGCCGACCCGGATCTGCCGACCGCCGGGCCCGATCACGCTGAGGCGATCGCGGCGCGGGCGCACCTCGACCAGCTCCTGGCCGTCCTCCCGCCGCGGCAAAGGGTCACTGTCGTGCTGCGCGTTGTCGACGGGCTGAGCGAAGCGGAGACGGCCGCCGTCATGCAGTGCTCGCCGGGAACCGTCAAAAGCAACCTCGCGCGCGGACTGGACAAGGTCCGAATCGCCCTGGAATCTTCCCTTGCCTCCGCAGAGGAGACGACGCGATGAACACGATCCAGCCCTCGCTGCACGGACCGGCCGAGGAACTGCGCAGGCTGGCGACGGCGGCCGCGCCGACGGTGCACGCCCGCCCCGACCTGGCCCGGGTGGTCCTCGACCGCGCCCGCCGCCAGCGACGCGCACGGCGCCTGGGCAAGGTCGCGGCCGGCGTCGGCGGTGGTCTCGTGATGGTGACCACGCTGGCAGCGGCGACCCTGCTCGGCCGGAGCGACTACGTCACCGTCACCCAACCGAGCGCCGCCATGGAGCCCACCGTGCACGTGGGAGAACGCGTCGTACTCAACAAGAAACTGGCACCCGCCCGCGGCGACGTCGTCATCGTGCACCTCACCCGTGACGGTGACACGTACGACGCCATGCTGCGGGTCGTCGGCCTCCCCGGCGACACGATCGGGTGCCCTGCCGGCCCGACCGGGCAATGCGACGCGGTCGAGCGCAACGGAGCACGCGTGCCCGAGCCGTACCTCGGCGCGACGGTCACCGACCCGTTCCCCGCCGGCACGGTGCCGGATCACATGATCTTCCTCCTCGGCGACAATCGTGCTGCCGCGAACGACTCCCGGTTCATCGGCCCGGTCAGGCTCGCCGACCTGACCGGCGTGGCGGTGCAGATCGAGGACCGCAGTGGGAAGGTCCGGGCCGTTCCGGGCGCCCCGGCTCACCCCGGCCCCGGCGACCGGGACAACGTCGATCCGGCCGGACAGGTTCCACCGGCAGGGGTCGCAACGCCGCGATAGGTTCCGTTGGCTCGTCAGCGTGGGCGCGTGCCGCGACAGGACGTTCCGGCAGCGGCCGTGATGCCGAGTGCGGCCAGAGCGCAGGCGGCGGCGACGGCCAGGAGGGTGGCTGTCTCGCCGGCGACGGTCGACAGGGCCGCGGCGGCCAGCGGTGCGGCGGCCTTGGCCAGGGTGACCGGGGTGTTGAGGGTGCCGGCGATGGTGGCGTAGGCCGCGGTGCCGTACCGCTCGGCGAGCAGCGCCGGCGCCGCCAGGGATGCGACGCCGAAGCCGATGCCGAAGGCGACCACCCCGGCCACGGCCCCGAACCGGCTGGACGCGATCAGCGGCAGGGCGGCCGCGGCGGTGGCCTGGACGGCGAAGACGCCGGCGACGAGCGTGGTCAGCGGCCGGCGCCGGCCGGCGCCGGTGAGGAGCAGGCGGCCGGTCACCGACAGCACGCCGAGCAGGCCGGCGACGGTGGCGGCGAAGGTCGGCGGGTGGCCGCGGCCGGCCAGGAAGCCGACGAGGTGGACCGTCATGGCGCTCATGGCGGCGCTGTGGGCGACGAACGCGGCGGCCAGCCACCAGAAGCGGGCGTCGCGGCGGGCCGCCCGGACCGCGGCGGCGCGGTCCGGGTGGCCGGGGCGGGGCGCGTTGCCGTGCCGCGTCGCCGGCGCGCGGACGACGGTGGCGTGCAGCGGCACGGCGACGGCCGCGTACAGGGCGGCGAGGGCGAGCAGCGTCGTGCGCCACCCGTATCGCTGCTCCAGCAGGCCGGTCAGCGGCATGAAGATGGTGGAGGCGAACCCGGCCACGACGATCATGGCCAGGATCGCCTTCGGCCGTTGACCGGCGTCGAACCAGGTGACGAGGACGGCGGTCGCGGCGTCGTACAGCGCCATCGACATCGCCACGCCGAGCCCGGCGAACACGGCGTAGAGCTGCCACAGCGCCTCGACCCGGGACCAGGCCACGAGGAGCGCGGCGCCGGCGAGGGAACCCGCGGTCATGAGGGCACGGCCGCCGTGCCGATCCAGCCACCGCCCGACCGGGATCGCGGCGGCGGCCCACGCCAGCAGCGCGCCGGTGACCGCGGCCGGGCTGGTGCCCAGGCCCGCGGCCATCGGGCGGAGCAGGACGGCGAAGGCGTAGTAGAGGCAGCCGTACCCCACGGTCTGCGTGACGGCGAACGCGGCGACGATCCGCCACCCGTGGAAGGCGGGTGCGCCGGCGCCCGTCCGGCCGT
Organism: Dactylosporangium darangshiense; assembly: GCF_039537565.1. Taxonomy (NCBI): domain Bacteria; kingdom Bacillati; phylum Actinomycetota; class Actinomycetes; order Micromonosporales; family Micromonosporaceae; genus Dactylosporangium; species Dactylosporangium darangshiense. Next base: position 296,114 of record NZ_BAABAT010000007.1, on the reverse strand, counting down.
CAGCTGCAGCAGGCGTCACCGGCGCGCTGTTCGTCGCCGATGCCGAGCACGGGCAGCAGCGTCAGCGCCGCGGAGGCCGGGGCGGGGCCGCAGCAGCCGCCGCCGGTGATGGCGGTGGCGTCGAGCGGCACGTTGCTGCTGCAGACGCCGGTCTCGGGCAGGTCGAGCCGGACGTCACGGGCGGCCGCCCAGTCGCCGGCCAGCGCGGCGACGACGGAGCGCGCCTGCTCGTAGCCGGTGGCGAGCAGGAACGTCGGAGCGCGCCCGTAGGACTTGACGCCGACGGCGTAGTAGCCGGTCTCGGGGTGCGCGAGTTCGTCCACGCCGTGCGGCGGGACGGTGCCGCAGGAGTGCTCGTTCGGGTCGATGAGCGGCGCCAGGGCACGGGTCGAGCCCAGGAGCGGGTCCAGGTCGAGGCGCAGTTCGGCGGCGAGGGTGTGGTCGGGGCGGAAGCCGGTCGCCGACACGATGCGGTCCACGGTGGTCGCCCGGCGGCCGTCCGACACGGTCACCCGGCCGTCGGCGGTGGGGGAGAGGGACTCGATGCCGAAGCCGGTGAGGAGCTCGACGGTGCCGGCCTCGACGTGCTCGCGCAGGCGGGTGCCGATCGCGCCGCGGGCCGGCAGCGCGTCCTCGGTCTCGCCGCCGTACGCGCGGGCCGCGCTTGCCGAGCGGATCGCCCACACGACCGACGTGCCCGGGGCCTGTGCGGCGAGCTCGGCCAGGAACAGCAGCGTGTTCGCCGCGGAGTGCCCGGCACCGGCGACGAGGGTCCGGCGGCCGGCGAACCGGTCCCGGTCGGCGCCGAGGACGTCGGGCAGCGCCGGCTCGACGAACGCGGCGATCGCCTCCTCGCCGTGGGCGGGGATGCCGGAGGCGCCGAGGACGTTCGGGGTGGTCCAGGTGCCCGAGGCGTCGATCACCGCCCGGGCGAGCACGTCCTCGCCGGTGTCGAGCCGGACGAGGAACGGCGCGGTGTCGCGGCCGGCGGTGCGCAGCCGGTCGACGCCGAGGCGGGTGACGGCGCGGACGCGGGCGCCGTAGCGGACGTGCGGCTTGAGCGCGGGCAGGTCGGCGAGGGGCTGCAGGTACTCGTCCGCGAGCCGGGCACCGGTCGGCAGCACCTCGGGATCGGGCTCGACCCATCCGGCGTCGGCCAGGAGCCGCCCGGCGGCGGCGTCGATGTTGTACCGCCAGGGAGAGAACAGCCGGACGTGGCCCCATTGGCGGACCGTTGCGCCCGGCCGGTCGCCGGCCTCGAGGACGGTGAACGCGATCCCGCGCTCGGCGAGATGTGCGGCGGCGGCCAGGCCGACCGGGCCTGCGCCGATGACGACGACGGGAAGAGACATTGTTCGGTACCCCTAAATGCGAGGGCTGCGACGCTCGAGGAGGACGACGTCGCGCCAGCGGTTGTCTTGAGTGGAATGGCGGCCGACGCGCTCGCGGACGCCGACGACGCGGAAGCCGGCCGCGCGGTGCAGGGCGAGGCTCGCGCCGTTCTCCGGGAACACCCCGGACTGGATCGTCCAGATGCCGTCCGCCTCGGTGGAGGCGATGAGCGCGTCGAGCAGCGCCCGGCCGACGCCGCGGCCCTGTGCGGCGGCGTCGACGTAGACGGAGTGTTCGACGACGCCCGCGTACACCGCGCGCGCCGAGACGGGGGACACGGCGACCCAGCCGAGGACGGTGCCGGCCTCGTCGACGGCGACGAAGCGGTGCCCGGGCAGGCGGCCGGCGTCGAACGCGGCCCAGTCGGGGGCGGTGTGCTCGAAGCTCGCATCGCCGCTGTCCATCCCGGCCTGATAGATCGCGAGGACCGCCTCCGCGTCGGCCTCGGTCATCGGGCGGATCACCACGCTCATGCACAATCTCCCGTCGGTGCGGGGGCCGGGCGGCCCATGACCACGTCGGCGGCGGACGGGAAGCACGCGATGCACCGCTCGTTGATCCGGTAGTGCCGGGCGGTGCCGACCGCCTCGACCAGGACGAACCGGACCTCGGTGAGGATCTTCAGGTGCTGCGACACCGTCGACTGCGCCAGCCCGACCGCGGTGACGAGCTCCCCGACGCTCATCGGCCGGCCCTGCCGGGCCAGGTACTCCACGATCTGCACCCGCGACGGGTCGGCGAGCGCCCGGAACCACGAGGCGTAGGTCTCCGCGGTCGCCCGCTCGAGCAGTTCGGCCATGATCCACCAGCTTCATCGTCTATCGCCGATCAACGATGAAGTGTACATCATGGCGGCGGCGACGGTCAGGCGCGCGACGGCCTCCAGCGTGGCCGTCTCGACCCGGTCGGGCGTGTCGGCCGGACTGTGGTAGCCGGCCATGCCCGCGCCGATGCCGACCGCGGCGAACCCCGCGGCGGCATACCGGCGGTTGTCGGACGCGACCGGCCCGGCGACCAGGGGCAGCCCCGTGTGCCGGCCGGCCTGGTCGAGGGCGGCGAGCAGCGCGTGGGCGGGCCCGCCGGCCTCCACCGCCGCCGCCTCGTGCAGATGTCCCGCGCCGTCTACGTTGATGACGATCGGCGCCGCGCCGGCGGCCCGCAGCCGGCCGGCGTGATGTGCGGAGCCGAGCGCCCCGGCCTCCTCGCCGTCGAGCAGCGCCACCGCCAGCCCGACGTCGCCCGGGAGCGTCTCGGCGAGGACGGCCGCGGCCTCGAGGACGACGGCGACGCCGCTGGCGTTGTCCGCGGCGGCCGGCTGCCGCAGCCCGGGGTGGTCGCCGACGCCGTCGTAGTGCGCGGTGAGCAGCAGGTCCGGACCCCCGGCGGCGGTCCGCCACCGGCCGTGGACGTTCGCGGCCCGCACGTCGATCCGCCGGATCGGCGCGTTGCCGGCGAACCACCCGGCGCCCGCCTCGGCAGCGCGGAGCACGGCGGCGTGGGTGGCGGTGTCGAGCGTGAGGATCGGCAACGGTCCGGGTTCCGGCCCGGCGAGCATCGTGTACTGCCACCCGTCCGCGTCGACGCCGCGCCCCATGAGCAGGCCGAGGGCGCCGTTGCCGCCGGGCGGCGTCGTCCCGGCCGGCACGACCAGCCACCGTCCGGCCGGATCGCCGGCCCCCGCCACGGCGAGCGGGCCGCTGCGGACCAGCGGTTCGTCGGCGGAGGCCAGGTGCAGGGCCACCTCCCGGCCGAACGCGAGGTGGCGACGGTGCTCGCCGTCGTACCACTGCACGGCCGGCGCGGCGTAGACCTCGGGGACATGCGGCACGTCGAACGGCTCCTGGGTCACCTCGGCTCCGGCTTCGGCGAGCCGCCGGGCCAGCCACGCGCGGGCGGCGGCCCCGCCCGCGCTGCCGACCCGCCGCCCGGCGAACTCGTCGCCGGCCAGCGCCGCGACGGTCGCGGCCATCCGCTCGCCGGACACTGTCGCGGTCATCCGCAGCAGCTCTGGCCGGCGGCGACCGCGTCGGCCTTCGCCGTGCTGCCGCAGCAGGATGCCGCTGCGGTCGCTTCGGCGGCGCTGCCGCAGCAGGGCGCCCCGGCAGCGGCCGGCTCGGGCAGGGCGAGGGTGGCCGCCGGCGGGTTGCCGCAACAGCCGCCGGTGCCGGCGACGGTCAGTGCGGCGGCGGGATCGCCCGTGAACCCGCCGGTCGGGGCGGCCGGCTCGATGATGTGGGTCTCGCTCATGGTCGGGTCCTTTTCTCGAAGTCAGCGGGGGCCGGTGAGGGCCGTGAGGCGGGTGCGGGTGCGCTCGATGCGGGTAGCGACGCGCTGGTCGGGCGTGGACACCGTGGCGCAGCCGTCGCAGAACCGGACCCCGGCCTGTGGCCGGGCGCGGCGCAGCGTGCGGAACATGACGACCTCCTGATCGCGGCGTCAAGGCTGTCTTGACGTCCGTCTAATCAACGGTTGCACGCTGATTCGAGATCTGTCAACCTAGAGGCATGTCGAAACAGCCGGCCGTGCTCACCCTCACCGACCTCAACGCGGCCGAGCCATGCTGTCCCCCGATCGCGCAGCGGCGCCTGCCCGCGGAGACCGCCGCGGTGCTCGCCCCGGCGTTCAAGGCGCTCGGCGACCCGGTCCGGCTGCAGCTCATGTCGATGATCGCCTCGGCCGAGGGCGGCGAGATCTGCGTGTGCGACCTCACCCCGGCCTTCGACCTGTCCGGCCCGACCATCTCCCACCACCTGCGCACCCTGCGCGAGGCGGGTCTCGTCGACGCCGACCGGCGCGGCACCTGGGTGTACTACCGTGCCCGGGCCGCGGTCCTCGGGCAGCTCGCCGCGCTGCTGGCCGTCGACGGCCCCGGCGGCACGCTCACCGGCCACGCCCCGGCGGCGCCGGGCGCGGCCGCGAGCTGACGCCCGCCGCGAACCGGCGCAGGGCCCGCCAGATCAGCGCGACGGCCACCGCGGACGGCAGCACCCAGTACGCCGCGTGCGGCAGCGCCTTCCAGACCGGCAACCGCGGGCCGTTGTCGACGTAGAAGCCGGTCAGCAGCGCCGCGAACGAGCCACCGAGCCCGATCGCGTGCCGCGCCGGCCAGCCCGGCCGATGCCGCCGCCTGGCCCACCACCCGAAGCCTCCCAGCCCGCAGGCGACCACCGCGATCGCCGCCAGCTGGGCGTCGGCCGGCCACCGGATCGCCGCCATGGCGACCGCGGTGATCGCGACCAGTGCGAGCGACACCAGGTACACCCGGCCCCACAGGGGATGCGTCCCAGGCCGCTTCCGGGCCAGGCACGCGGCCGTCGCCGACCCTACGCAGGTCAGCCCGGCCATGACGTGTACCGCCAGCAGTCCGACGAACATCGCAGCCTCAATCGGAAGTAGCTCGCCTACATATAGCCACGCTACGCGTCTTGACTCGCTCGGGATAGTTCAGCGAACATTGAGTCAATGAGCGCTGAGCTTTCTTCGTTGCAGATGCGGGCCCGGGTGCACGCCGCGCTCGGCGACCCGGCCCGCCTGGCGATCGTCGACGCCCTCGTGCTGGGCGACGCCTCGCCGGGCGAGATGGGTCAGCGGCTGGGCCTGCCGACGAACCTCGTCGCGCACCACGTGAAGGTCCTGCAGGACGCGGGCCTGGTCACGCGGACCCGCTCGGAGGGCGACCGGCGCCGCGCCTACCTGCGGCTCGTCCCGGAGGTTCTCGCCGCCCTCGCCCCGCCCGCCCTCGACGAGGCGGACCGGGTGGTGTTCGTGTGCACGCACAACTCCGCCCGCTCGCAGCTGGCCGCCGCGCTGTGGCGCGACCGCGTCGGCGGCGCGGTCGCCTCGGCCGGCACCCACCCGGCCCCGCGGGTGCACCCGCGCGCGGTGCGGGTCGCGCACCGGCACGGCCTGACCCTCGACCCGGCCGGCACCGCCCACGTCGGCGACGTCGTGCACGACGGCGACCTCGTGATCGCGGTGTGCGACAACGCCCACGAGGACCTCGCCGGCCCGGACGCGTCCGTGCACCCGCGCCTGCACTGGTCGGTGCCCGACCCGGTGCGGGTCGACACCGACGCGGCGTTCGAGGCCGCCTACACCGACCTCGCCGACCGGATCAACCGCCTGGCCCCGGCCGTGGTCCCGGGCACTCCGAAGGCAGGACCCTCATCCTCGTGAACCCAACTCTCTGGCGGCGCCTGCTCGCCGAGTTCATCGGCACCGCGCTGCTGGTCGCAGCCGTCGTCGGCTCCGGCATCATGGCCACCAGGCTCAGCGACGACATCGGCCTGCAACTGCTGGAGAACTCGGTCGCCACCGCGTTCGCGCTCGGCGCGCTCATCCTCACCTTCGGGCCCGTCTCCGGCGCACACTTCAACCCCGTCGTCTCCACCGCGGACTGGTTCCTGGGCCGCCGCAGCGGCACCGGACTGTCCGCCCGGGACCTGGCCGGATACGTCATGGCCCAGGTCGCGGGTGCGATCGGCGGTGCGATCCTGGCCGACCTGATGTTCAAGCTGCCCGCGGTGGACTTCTCCACCAAGGACCGCACCGGGAGCGACCTGTGGCTCGGCGAGGTCGTCGCCACCGCCGGGCTGCTCCTGCTCATCTTCGCCCTGGCCCGCTCCGGCCGGGCCGCGGTCGCGCCGGCCGCGGTCGGGGCGTACATCGGCGCCGCGTACTGGTTCACCTCGTCGACCTCGTTCGCGAACCCCGCCGTCACGATCGGCCGCGCGTTCACGGAGACCTTCGCCGGCATCGCGCCCGGCGCAGTCCCGGGCTTCATCGCGGCCCAGCTCGCCGGCCTCGCCGTCGGCGTGGGGCTCCTGCTCGCCCTGTATCCGTCCGTCGGCAGCGCCGCCGGTGACGTGGTCGTCCGATCCGAACCCCTCGAGGAGTCACACCGATGAGCACGAAGCCCACCGTCCTGTTCGTGTGCGTGCACAACGCCGGCCGCTCGCAGATGGCCGCCGGCTGGCTGCGCCACCTGGCCGGCGACACCGTCGAGGTCCGCTCCGCCGGCTCCGAACCGGCGGACCGCATCAACCCCGTCGCCGTCGAGGCAATGCGCGAGGTCGGCATCGACATCACCGCCAACACCCCGCGCAAGCTCGACTGGGACACCGCCGAGTCCTCCGACGTGCTCATCACCATGGGCTGCGGCGACGTCTGCCCCGTCTTCCCCGGCAAGCGCTACCTCGACTGGAAGCTCGACGACCCGGCCGGCCAGGGCATCGAGGCGGTCCGCCCGATCCGCGACGAGATCCGCCGCCGCGTCGAGCAGCTGCTCACCGAGCTTCCGGCGCGATGAGTCAGCTGCCGGCGCTCTCGTAGCGGCGCAGGCCTCGCTTGAAGACCCAGGCCGCCACCGCTACGCAGTAGACCGCTACCAACGGGGTCAGCAGGCCTACCCAGGCGGAGCCGTGGCCGAGGATGTAGCTCACGGGGAAGAAGCTGACGAAGGCGAAGGGCAGTGCGAAGCCCAGCGTTGCCTTCAGCGCCAACGGGTAGACGGAGAGCGGGAAGCGGGCCAGGTCGCCGGCCTGGTGTACCGCGAAAGCGAACAACGGGCTCGGGCTCTGCATCCAGAAGGAGGCCGCGTTCGTGGCGAGGTTGATGGCGACCTTGATGACGATCGCGGAGAGCAGGACCACGATGCCGAGCACGATGCGGGCCGGGGTCCAGTGTGCGTCCACGTGCGTCAGGGCGGCGCCGAGCATGATGCCGCCCGTGACGATGTTGCTCAGGCCGTTGATGCCGATCTGCATGCTGCTGACCTGCAGCACGATCGGGTACGGGCGCACGAGCATGTAGTCGAGGTCGGCCTGGTTGATCTGCCAGGCGAGGTTCCACATGCCCTCGAAGAACAGCGAGCCGACGCCCTCGGCGATGGCGACCATCGCGAACATGGCCACCACCGCCCAGAAGGACCAGCCGTTGATGGCGGGGACCTTCGCGAAGATCGCGGCCAGGAACGCGACGTTGACGACCTGCATGAGGACCGTGCCGGTCATCATGATCCAGAAGTCGTTCTCGTACTCCAGCAGCGAGCGCATGTGCGCGCCGAGCAGGCGCAGGTAGAGCCGCAGCAGCCTCACGTTGTCATCCCCCGTGTACGGTGAGCCGGCGCAGCGCCCGGCCGAAGAGCGCCCGCGCGGCGAGCCACAGCAGCGCCAGCCATCCGAGCTGGACCGCGACGAGCAGCAGGGCGTGCCGGCCGGTGGCCTGGCCGACGAAGATGAGCGCCGGCGTGGACGTCAGGCCCGCGAACGGCGACCACTGGGCGGCGGTGGCGAGCCAGCCGGGGAAGAACGCCAGCGGCACCAGCGCGCCCGAGAGCAGGCCGGTGAGCGCCTGGCGGGACCACAGCAGGCCGACGAAGTTCTCGGTCCAGAAGCACGCGAGCGTGGTGAGGTACGACACCACGAACTTCAGCGGCACCAGCGCCACCATCGACAGGGCGAACAGCCCGAACTCCGGGGCCGCGGGCAGCTGCGGCGGGCCCGAGAAGAGCACGGCCAGGCCGGCCACGACGACGATCGCGAGGGCCTCGATCCAGACGCCGCCGATGCACTCCCACAGCCGGGCGCGCTGGTAGTCCACCGGCTTGACCAGGTCGAGCGAGACGAGCCCGGAGCGGATGCGGTGCGACATGCGGAAGTCGACGAAGCCGCCGACCAGCGCGCCGGTGGCGAAGGCGACGAGCAGGTAGCTGCGCATGTGCGGCCAGTCGAAGCCGCCGATCCGGGCGCCGTCGCCGTTGCCCAGCAGGACCCGCCAGACGGCGAGCAGCGCGATGAGCTGGAACGCGGTGCCGCCGAGGGCGAGCAGGAAGCTGCCGCGGTAGGCCAGGGCCGAAAGGGCCGCCGCGCGGGCGTGCGCGCGATAGGCCCGATACGCCTTCACACCGCGTCCAGTTCGAGCTCGCCGGAGTACACCCGCCGGATCACGTCCTCGATGGACGGCTCGTCGACGTGGAAGTCGACCAGGTTGGTCAGCGGGGCGAGGGCCGTCACCGCCTGGCCGGCGGTCATGGCGAAGCGGTCGAAGCGGACCGCGAACTGTGTCGGGGTCTCGCCGGGCTCGACGGCGGCGCCGGGCAGGGCGTCTCGCAGTCGCTCCAGCGGTACCACGGACTCCGTCTCGACGTTGAGGATCCGTTCCCGCGCGAAGGCGTCCTTCACGGCCTCGAGGTCGCCGTCGAAGATGATCCGGCCGGAGTCGATGATGACCAGCCGCCGGCAGAAGCCCTCGATGTCGCCGAGGTCGTGGCTGGTCAGCATCACCGTCGTGCCCTCGTCGCGCACGGTGCGGAAGAACTCGCGCACCCGGTCCTTGACCGCGAGGTCCAGGCCGATGGTGGGCTCGTCCAGGTACACCACGGGCGGCGCGTGCAGCAGCGCGGCCGCCAGGTCGGCGCGCATGCGCTGGCCCAGCGACAGCTTGCGGCCCAGCACCGGCAGCACCTCGTCGAGGCCGAGCACCTCGTCGAAGCGCGCCAGCCGCTGCTTGTAGGTGCCGTGGTCGATGCCGTAGATGTCGCGCAGCACGGCGAGCGACTCCGAGACCGGCAGGTCCCACCACAGCTGCGTGCGCTGGCCGAACAGCACCCCGATGCGGTGCGCCACGGCCATGCGGTCCTTGCGCGGCGACAGCCCGTCGATGCGCACCTCGCCGGAGCTGGGCACCAGGATGCCGCTGAGCAGCTTGACCGTCGTGGACTTGCCGGCGCCGTTGGGCCCCACGTAGGCCACGGCCTCGCCGGCCTCGATCTGCAGGTTGACGTGGTCCACCGCCACCTTGTCGGTGTAGCGGCGCGTGAAGAGATGTTTGACGGCCCCCCGAAGCCCCGGATCCTTGTCCGGCCTGCGGAAGACCTTGGTCAGTTCTCGTGCTTCCACCAGTGCCATCGCCTGCGAGCCTGGCAAAGCCGGTCGGGCGCCGCAACGTTATTTTTCGATCCGAACTAACGGCTCCGGTTGGGCCGCGCATCGCGGGGTAACCACGACGTATGGCAGCCAGAACTCGACGAGAACCGAACGAGCTCGACGCGGCCGAGCGCAACGCGATGCCGGCGCGCGAGTACGCGTTCCCGCGCGTGCGCAAGGAGCCGCTCAACGACGCGTCGCACGTGCGCAACGCCATCGCGCGGTTCGACCAGGTGCGTGACGTCTCCGACGAGGAGCGGCGGGAGGCGTTCGGGCGCATCCAGCGGGCCGCGGACCGCTTCGGGGTCGAGATGACCGCGTCGCGGTGGCAGGACCTGGGCAAGCCGGCGACCGGCAAGCCCAGATCCAAGTCGCAGTCCTAGGAGCCCGACGGGAGCATGGCCGCATCGGCGGCGCCGAGCAGGTCGAGGTAGCCCTCGATGAAGAAGGTCGCCTTGATCTGCGCGGTCTCCTGCGGGCCGAGCACGCCGGCCTCCGGCGCGTACGACATGCCGCCCGCCGGGCCGAGGGGCAGGACGATGGCGTCGGGCTGCGGGGCGTACACCTGCAGCTGCGAATCGCCCTCGATGAGCCGGCGGATGTTCGCGGCCGCGACCTCGGCGTGCTGCTGTGCCAGTCGGCCGGTCTTCATCTCCGGTACGCCGGTGACGTCGCCGACCGCGAAGACGGTCTCCTGCCCGGCGACCCGCAGGTGCTCGGTCACCTCGAGGCGCCCGTCGGCCCTTCGCGCCCCGGCCAGCTCGGCGCCCAGGTAGCCGGTGCCGGTCGCGGCGCCGTGGCAGGCGAACCACAGGTCGGCCGCGACGACGTCGCCGGACCGGGTGCGCACCGTGAACGGCGCGACCAGGCCCGGCGCGGTCGCGGGCGGCTCGGCCAGGCTCGTGCCGAGCAGCAGCCGCACGCCGAGGCCGGCCAGCTGCTCGCGCAGCCGGGCGCGGAACTCGCCGGGGAAGCGCCCCGACACCAGGTCCGCGTGCGGGTCCACGACCGTGACCGGCTTGCCGGGCCACTCGGCGGCGATCTCGCCGGCGAACTCCAGGCCGACCGGGCCGGCGCCGAGCAGTAGCACGCCGGAGGCGCGCTCGAGCTCGCCGCGCAGCCGGTGCAGCCGGTCCGCGGCCGCCGCGGCGTCCGTCGTGTCGATCTTGGCCGGGAAGGGGTACGTCGTCCCGGTCGCCAGCACGATGTAGTCCGCCGGCAGCACCTCGCCCGACTCCAGCTCGACCGCGCCCGGGCGCACGCTCGCGGCCCGGTCCCGCACGACCCGCCCGCGGGCCAGCAGCCCGTCGTACCGGATGAACAGCCGCGGCACCCACTCCGGGCGCACCGCCGCGCGCAGCGCGGCGACATTGTGCACGAACGTCTCGCGCGGCTCGACCAGCGTCACGTCCGCGACGTCGTCCAGCGCCTTCGCCGCCGTGATGCCCCCGTACCCGCCGCCCACCACGACAATTCGACTCGAGAGTCGCTTCGATAGCTCCATGCCCTCGACCCTCGCCGCGCGCCGGGCTTTCGGGGAGGCCGAGCCCAGGGTGGTACCGCGGGGGCCACCATCGCGGCGGCGGGCGCTGTTACGGTCGGTTCATGAGTGAGCTCGGCCTGTTCCTGCGCACCCGCCGAGAGGCGGTCACCCCCGCCGAGGCGGGCTTGCCGGCGGGACCGCGCCGGCGCACGCCGGGGCTGCGCCGTTCGGAGCTGGCGGGGCTGTCCGGGGTGAGCATCGAGTACGTGACCCGCCTCGAGCAGGGCCGCGACCGTCACCCGTCGGCGCAGGTCCTCTCCGCCCTCGCCGACGCGCTGCGCATGACGACGTCGCAGCGGCTGCACCTGTACCGCCTGGCCAAGGGGGCCGACCCGGGCTTCTCCTGCCGCGGGAAGGGCGCCGAGGCGCCGCGCACGGTCCGCCCGACCGTCCGCGCGCTGCTGGACCGCCTGGGCCCGACGCCGGCCGCGGTGCTCAACCGGCTCGGCGACGTCGTCGCGCACACCGACGCGTTCGAGCGGCTGGTCGCGCCGCTGGGGCTGCTGGACGCCCCGGCGCCGAACCTGGCCCGGTTCGTGCTCGCCGACGCCCGCGCCCGCGAGGCGTTCCCCGACTGGGAGCACGTCGCCGACGAGCAGGTCGCGGCGCTCAAGCACGGGCCGTTCCGCGCCGACCCACAGGTCGCGGCGCTGGCCGACGAGCTGACCGTGGTCGCGGGGCCGGCGTTCACCGGGCGCCTGGAAACGGTGCCGGGGCTGCCCCGCGCCTCGGGCGTGCTGCGCCTGGCGCACCCGGAAGCGGGGGCGCTGCGCCTGGCCTACGAGACCCTCGAGCTGCCGGCCGACGACGATCAGCGCCTGATGGTGTACCTCCCGGCCGACGCCGCCACCGAGGCCGCCCTCGCCGAGCTCACGGCCCCGCCACGGCAGCCGCTGCGGCTGGTCGCCGGCTGAGCGCGGGCCAGGTCGCGGCGAGCAGCAGCAGCATCAGCCCGCCGCCCAGGCCCAGCCCGGCCCGCGCCGACACCTGGGCGGCCGCGCCGGCGAGCAGGCCGGTGAGCGGGTTGCAGCCCGGCAGCGCCATCGCCCAGATCCCCATGATGAGCCCGCGCATGCCCGCAGGCGCCGCAAGCTGCACCAGGGTGTTGGCCGTCGCGATCAGCCAGATGGAGAAGAAGCCGACGACGACCATGCCGGCGAACGCGCCCGCGGCCACCGGCGTCAGGCACGTCGCCAGCACCGACAGCGAGGTGGCCAGGGCCAGGTTGCGCACCAGCCGCGGTGCGGGCGCGCCGTTCGTGCTCGCGGCCATGAACGCGCCGGGCAGGGCGCCCAGGCCGAAGCAGGCGGTGAACGCGCCGTACCCGCCGCCGCCGAGGTGCAGCGCCCGCGTGGCGAACAGCGGCGTGGTCACGGCCAGGTTGAACACCATGCCGCTCACGGCGGCCAGCACGATGCAGGACAGCAGCACCGGGTCGCGGCGCACGAGGGCCAGCCCGGCGCCGATGCGCCGCGGCTCCCGCGCGGGCGCGGTCCGCGGCGGCGGCGCGGCGGCCGGGCGCAGCCACAGCAGCAGTGCGGCCGTCGGCAGGTAGGTGGCGGCGTTGAACGCCAGGCACGAGGCGATCCCGGTGGTGGCCAGCAGCACCCCGCCGACCGCCGGGCCGAGCGCACGTGAGGCGTTGAGCACCACCTCGTACAGGCCCACGGCGCTGGTCAGGCGGGCCGGGCCGACCAGCTCGAAGACGTACACCTGCCGCGCCGGCTGGTCGAGGGCGAACACGGCGCCGTTGAGCGCGGCGAACGCGTAGAGCATCCAGAGCCGGATGCCGCCGCCGGCGATCAGGCCCGCCTGCGCGGCGGCGAGCGCGGCGAACGCGACGTTGGTGGCCAGCAGCAGCCGGCGCACGTCGACCCGGTCCACGAGAGCGCCCGCCCACGGGCCCGCGATCAGGGTCGGCAGGAACATCAGCGCCGTGATGAGGGCGATGTCGACCGCGCGGCCGGTCATGTTCAGCACCAGCCAGGACTGCGCCACCGCCGAGGTCATCGTCCCGGACGCCGACAGGATCTGGGCGAGGAACCACCAGCGGTACCGCGGATCGCGCAGCGACTCGAACGCTCGGAGCATCACGGCCGGGGACTCTACCTTACCGGTAAAGTCCCCGGCCGGCTTCGGTCAGTTGCCCAGGAAGATGGGGTTGGTCAGGGCCACCATCGTGTCGGCGGTGGTCGGGGTGGGTGTCTGGCGGCGGACCTCGGCGCGCACGTAGCGCGAGTTGCGCGCCACCGTCGTCCACGTCACCGCCGCCGTGCCCTCGGCCGGCAGCACGGTGGCGAAGCGCTGGCCCTGGTCGGTGACGATCCGCGCGGCGCAGCCGGGCGCGCCGGACACCTGCAGGGTCACCGTCACCGGGGCGTCGTCGGCGACCCGCAGCCGCTCGCCGATGCCGGCGCCGCGGCCCGCGGCCGTCGCCGTGAACGACAGGTCGACGGCGGCGGACTCGGCGATCCACAGCCGGCCCGCGCGGACGCCGTCGAGGATCGCGCGGCGGTCCAGGCCCGAGGCGTTGACCACGTTGTGCGGCAGCCCGACGACCTGCGGCTCGCTGTGCGCGTCGCTGTCGCCCACCGCCGGCAGCCAGTCCTCGCGCCGCTCCCGCACCGACGCGACCAGCAGGTTGTCCCAGCCGGCCAGCACCGCCTCGTCGTCGAGGGTCCACGGGCCGTTCCACACCTCGACGGCGTCCAGCCCCGCGTAGCCGAACTTCCAGCCGCAGGCGACGCAGGTGGCCAGCGGGTGCGCGGCGACGGCGAGGCCGCCGGCGCGGTGGATCTGCTGCACGAAGCGGGCCAGGGCGCCGTCGACCGCGCGGTAGCGCCAGTCGATCCACGTGCCGGGCGGCAGGCCCAGCGCGGTGAAGTGGCCGTTGCGGGTGGTGATCTCCTCGCCGTCGATGATGAGCAGGTCCGGGCCGGCGAACTCGCCCCAGACGCCGGCGGCGCTGGACGTGTTGTGCTCGGTGGAGACGATGAAGTCGAGCTTCGCGGCGCGCGCGGCGGCGGCGAGCTCGGCGGGCTGGCGCCGCCCGTCGGAGTGCACGGTGTGCAGGTGCATGTCGCCGCGGTACCAGGCGGCACCCCGGCCGGTCGCGCGCGACGGCGCCGGGTTGGGCCGGAACGCGGGGCCGTCGGGGCCGTACTCGAGCGTGATCGTGGCGGTCCAGTTCAGGCCCTGCGGGTGCACGGTGTACGGGCCGAAGATGATGTGCCAGGTGCCCTTGCGCACCGGGCCGGGCAGGTAGCCGGGCGTGGCGTCGGAGGCCGAGACGGTGAACCCGGTGCGGAAGCCGCCGGACCAGCCGCGGAAGCCGCGGTCGTCGCCCAGGTCGATGCCGTGCTCGTCGAACAGCCCGATGTCCAGGGCGTTGCCGTTCTGGCCGGGCGGCGCGGGCGGGCGGTCGTAGGAGTACTCGACGGTGAGCCGGTTGACCCCGGCCGGCACCTCGATCGGGACGTACACCCAGTCGGGCGCCCCGTACGCGATGTGGCCGGTGATCGTTCGCGACTGGCTGGTGGCGGCGGCCGCGGGGAACGCGACGGGGTCGAGGACGACCGCGCCGCCGGCGACACCGGCCGCGGCGCCCACCTTCGCGGTGCTGATGAGCAGTTGACGACGATCCATGTTCGCAGCCTGCCGCCCCGCGGTGGCCGCGTGGCGTCATCCAGGTGACGATCCACCTATGGCAGACTGCGCCGCGTGTACCCCACCCGCCGGTACCGCGGCCGCACGTTCTTCGGCCCGTTCGAGCCGGTCGACCCCGCCGATCTCGCGGCGGTCGAGGCGGACCTCGGCGGCCCGCTCCCGCCCGGCTACCGGGCGCTGCTGGAGGCGGTCAACGGCGGCACCGCCCACTACACGATCGACATCGGCGGCGAGCCGCTCGGCTTCGAGCTGTTCTCGGCGGCGGCCCTGCGCCGGGAGGTGCCGCGCCGCCCGCCGGGCGCGGACCTGATGCCGATCGCGGCCGACGGCGGCGGCTCGCTGCTGTTCCTCGCGCCGGACGGCCGGGTGGTCGCCTTCGTGCACGGGCTGCCGGCGTGGACCGGGCGCTCGCCGCAGGACGCGATGCACGAGGTCGCCGGCGACATCGAGCAGTACCTCGACCGGCTGGCGCTCGACGACGACACCGTCGAGCTGCTGTGGCAGGACGCGGAGGACCTGGAGCCGGACGACGAGTGGCGCATCGCCGTGGAGACGTTCCTCGACGCGGAGTCACAGGGCTGGCGTAACCGGTTTTGACGGCGCAGACCTGGGCAGGTGCAGGTCGTCCCCACGTTTCGCACCGCAGGAGGCACCAGGTGACTGTCGGCGGCATTCTTTCCGCGATCGTGGTCGGGCTCATCGTCGGCGTGCTCGGACGGCTCGTCGTGCCCGGCAAGCAGCACATCCCTATCTGGCTCACGATGGTCGTCGGCATCATCGCCGCGCTGATCGGCACCGCGATCGCGCGCGCGATCGGCGTCAGCACCTCGGGCTTCAGCTGGATCCAGCTCGCCATCCAGGTCGTGCTCGCGGCGGTCGGCGTGTGGGCCGTCGCAGGCTACTGGGGCCGGCGATCCGTCAGCAGATGAGCCAAACCCACAGTTTCCGCATCGCATGACAAGGGCGCCCCGAAAGGGCGCCCTTTGTACACCTGCCGGCCCTAGCGTGCCGGGTCATGGCCAACGTCGATCGTCGTACGTTTCTGCAGATGGCGGCGGCCGCCGCCGTCCCGCTGCCCTTCGAGCAGGCGCTGTCGATCCCGGCGCACGACAAGCACGGTTCGATCGAGGACGTCGAGCACGTCATCTTCCTGATGCAGGAGAACCGCTCGTTCGACCACTACTTCGGCACCATGCGCGGCGTGCGCGGCTACGCCGACCCGCACCCGGTGCGGTTGCCCTCGGGCAAGAGCGTGTTCCACCAGCCGGACGGCTCCGGCGAGGTGCTGCCGTTCCGCCCCGAGGTGCGCGACATGGGCAAGACGTTCCTGCCCGACCCGCCGCACGGCTGGAACGACACCCACGCGGCCTGGAACGGCGGGCGCTACGACGGCTGGGTGCCGAACAAGGGCGTCACGACGATGACCCACCACACCCGCCAGGACCTGCCCTACCAGCACGCGCTCGCCGACGCGTTCACGGTCTGCGACAACTACCACTGTTCGCTGCTCGGGCCGACGGACCCCAACCGGTACCACATGTGGACCGGATGGGTCGGCAACGACGGCAAGGCGGGCGGCCCGGTGATCACCAACGCCGAGGCCGGCTACGACTGGTCGACCTACCCCGAGCGGCTCGAGCGGGCCGGGATCTCCTGGAAGGTGTACCAGGACGTCGGCGTCGGCCTGACCGCCGAGGGCTACTGGGGCTGGACCGAGGACCCGTTTATCGGCAACTACGGCGACAACTCGCTGCTGTACTTCCACCAGTACCAGAACGCCGCCCCCGGCTCGCCCCTGGCGAAGGCCAAGCTCGGCACCGAGGTGAACAAGCTGGGCCGCAGCCCCGACGCCCTGCTGGCCGACTTCCGCGCCGACGTGCGCGCCGGCAAGCTGCCGCAGGTGTCGTGGATCGTCGCGCCCGAGGCCTACACCGAGCACCCGAACTGGGAGCCCGACTACGGCACCTGGTACGTCTCCCAGGTCATCAACACCCTGGCGGCGCACCCCGAGGTGTGGAGCAAGATGGCGCTGTTCATCACCTACGACGAGGAGGGCGGCTTCTTCGACCACCTCGTGCCGCCGACCCCGCCGGCGACCCGGGCCGAGGGCCTGTCCACCGTTGCGGTGACGAACGAGATCTTCCCCGGCTCGCCCGACCACCCCGCCGGCCCGTACGGCCTCGGCGTCCGCGTCCCGATGATCATCGTGTCGCCGTGGACCCGCGGCGGCTGGGTCAACTCGGAGCTGTTCGACCACACCTCGCTGATCCGCTTCCTGGAGCGCCGCTTCGCCCGCGGCCGCGCCGACCTGGTCGAGTCGAACATCACCCCGTGGCGGCGGGCCGTCACCGGCGACCTGACCTCGGCGTTCGACTTCAAGACCCCGAACGCCTCGCGCCGCGTCGACCTGCCCGGCACCGGCGACCTCAAGCCGGCGGACCTGACCCGCCAGCCCGACCAGGTCCCGGTCCCGCCCGCCGACGGCAAGCTGCCGGCGCAGGAGCGCGGCGTGCGCCCGGCCCGGGCCCTGCCGTACACGCTGCACGCCGACGCCCGCCCCTCGGCCGGCGCGTTCGCGCTGGAGTTGCGCAACAGCGGCGCGGCGACCGGCGTGTTCCAGGTCCGCTCGGCCGACCCGGCGCAGGACCCGCGCTCCTACACCGTCGAGCCGGCCAAGCAGGTCACCGACGTGTGGCCGGCCGACAAGGGCGCGGACCTGTCCGTGCACGGCCCGAACGGCTTCTTCCGCCGCTTCGCCACCGGCGCGGCGCACCCGGGCGTGGTGGCGCGCGCCCAGTACGACGCCCGGCACCTGACGCTGACGCTGGAGCTGACCAACCGCGGCGCCAAGCGGGTCGAGCTCGCCGTCGAGGACCGGTACACGGGCGACCACTCGCGCGTGGCGCTGCGCCCGGGCGAGACGCGCAGCGTCGACTTCGGCCTTTCCAAAAGCCGCGGTTGGTACGGCGTGACGCTGACCCTGCCGGGCGACGACCACTTCGCCGTGGAGTACGCCGGCCACCTCGAGAACGGCGAGCCCTCGATCAGCGACCCCGCGATGGGCGGGCTGCTTTAAGCTCGCTGCGCTCGCGGTGGGGCGCTGCTCCTAGGCTCGCTGCGCTCGCGGTGGGGGAGCTTCGCTCTACCCACACCCCCTCAAACCCGCAGCGGCGCGCCGGGAGGCGAGCGGGTTCGCTGTGCTCATCGGACCGGCTCGACGTATCGGCAGGAGATGCAGAACGATGGCCGTCACGCCCAGTGGCGGCCATCGTCCACAACGGTCGCCGAGGTCCTCAAGGGCTAGGTCGCCGCAATGGATGCAAGTCCCGAGCGCACATTCCCGCCTGATCCGAACGGGCAGCCTAGGCCCCACTGGGCGACGACTGTCGGCGGCTACGCTGGCCCGGTGGCCGAGATCACCGGGACGTTCGAGATCCATGTGACCGTCGAGGCGCGCCACGGCACGGACCTCGCCCGGTTCGCCGGGGAGCACGATGTCAAGTTCCTGCACATCGTCCTGGACCGCGGCCGGTTTCCGTCCCAGCCGATGCTCACCCTGCCCGCGCACGGCACCCTCGCCCAGGCGCGGAAGACGGCCGCCGAATGGCGGGAGCGGCTGCTCAAGCGCGGGCTCGCCCCGGCCCGGCTGAAGATCGAGGCGGCGCCGTGGTGCGACGGGCTGCCGCAGACCGACGACGAGGCGGCCGGGGAGCCGGCGGGGCGCTACTTCGAGCATCACGTGAAGCTTGCCCTGCCGGCTGCCCCGGTCGCCGCCATGCAAGCGGCCGCCGAAATCGGCGCGGCTCACGACGCCCGCCTGTCGCGCAACGCGCGGCGCCGCCACGACGGCGGCGGGCAGGAGCGGTTCCTCACCCAGCGCTGCCACCACGTCGGGCTGGACACCGCGACCCAGCGGCTCCAGCGGCTCACCACCGCGCTCCGCGACGCGGGCCTCGACGTGGTCAAGGTCGAGCAGGAGTACGTCGTCGAAGACTCCAACCTCGGCCACGACCGCGGCTGGATGACCCGCGAGACCGAGTCCTGGCGCGACGACGCCCGCGAGGCCACGATGCGCTCCGCGCCGGGCGGCTCCCCGCGCTACCCGCCCACCTACCTGCCGGTGCCGGCCGTCGGGCCGGTGCGGCAGACGGCGGCGTTCGATCCGGCCATGCGGCAGTACCAGAACGCATACCGGGCCGGTGAGCCCGCCTTCGCCGACGAGGGCACCGGCCGGCGGTGGCGGCAGGCCCGCCGCGCCGCCCTCGAGCACGCCCTCGGCGCGATCGCCCGCAGCCGCTGGGCCGGTCACCTCGTGCTGCGCGGCAGCGTCACGATGGCCGCGTGGGTCGGCGACGCCGCGCGCGACCCCGGCGACCTCGACTTCGTCGTCACCCCGCACACCATCGCCAGCGGCAGCGACCAGGCGCGGGAGCTGCTCGACGGCATCACCGACGCGCTCGCTGCAGACCCCGGCGCCGGCCTGCGGCCCGACCTCGTCGTCCACGCGGAGATCTGGACCTACGAACGCGCCGACGGCCGCCGCCTCGCCGTACCGTTCACCACCGGCGACCGCGGCCCCGGAGGCAGCATCCAGATCGACGTGGTCTTCGGCGAGCCGCTGCCGCTGCCGCCCGAGCCGATCACGCTGCCCGGCATCGAACGGCCGGTGCCGGCCGCGCCGCCCGAACTCGCCCTGGCGTGGAAGCTGCTGTGGCTGGCCACCGACACCTACCCCCAGGGCAAGGACCTCTACGACGCGGCGCTGCTGGCCGAACTCGCAGCACCCGAACTGCACTTCGTCCGCGACCTGCTGCGCCCCGAGCTGGGCGCCGAGGCCGACACGTTCTGCGCCGAGAGCGTGCTGGCGCTGACCGTCGACTGGCCGAACTTCACGGACGAATACCCCTGGGCCGACGGTACGGCGGAGCAGTGGCGCTGGCGCCTCGCGCTCGCCCTGGAGCGCGCCTGGGGGTAACGCCGCGGACTGGAACGCCCGCCGTGCCCTCTCGCTCATTGATCTTGAGGTCGATCTACCTGTCGGTGGTGCCGCGGTTGGGGACCAGTGCCGGCCACAGCATGTCGAGGGCGTCGGGCAGGATTGTCCGGTCGCAGGCGGTGGCGATGTTCCGCCATGCCTTCGCAGCCGATATATTGTGCCGCGTGGAAACCCCACTGCGTGAACCCACATTCCTGATCCTCACCGCCCTCGCCGGCGAGCCGATGCACGGCTACGGCCTGATCGCCGAGGTGGCCCGGCTGTCCGACGGCCGCATCTCGCTGCGGCCCGGCACGCTGTATGGCGCGCTGGACCGGCTGGTCGACGCGGGCCTGGTGGGCGTCGATCACGAGGAGATCGTCGCCGGCCGGCTACGCCGCTACTACCGGCTCACCGAGCCGGGCGGCGAGGTGCTGGCCGCCGAGACCGAACGCATGCGCCGCAACGTCAAGGCGGCAACCACCCGGCTGCGCGCCGCCAAGGCCGCGCCCCGCCTGAGTCGAGGACTCGCATGAGCCCGCCGGAAAGCCGTCCGGACCGCCCGGAAGGGCATGGCCGAGAAGGCCCTGCGATGACCGATCTCGAACGGCGCTATGCGCGCTGGACGGCGCTGTTCTATCCGGCCGACGATCGGCGGAGGCGTGGCTCGGAGCTGGTGGACACCTACCTGTCCCTGGCCGCGCCCGACCGCAGGAGACCCTCGCCGGCCGACATCGCGGACCTCGCGGCCGGTGGGCTGCGCCGGCACCTACGGACCGCACCCGGCCTCGGCCCCGGCTTCCGGCTCGCCGGCCTGCTCGCACTGACGACCACGAGCGCGTTCGCGAGCGGGTGGGCGATCTTCGAGGCGCTGGCACCCATAGTGTTCCGGTCTAGGTATACCGGGCCTTTCATGTCCCTCGGGGTAGCGGCGTGGGCGGTCTGGTTGCTGACGGCCGTCGTGTACGTCGTCGCTCCCGGCCGGTGGTTTCGTCGCCTGGCGGTCCTCGCCGTGCTGGTCACCGCCGGTGTCGTGCCGGCCGCGATGCTGACCGGAATACCCCGCCCACCGCTGATCGTGCTGCTGCCCCAGCTCGTCCTCGGTATCGTCGCGGTGGGCGCCGCCACACGGCACCGCCGGTGGGTTCGGCTGACGCCGCTCGCCGCCGCAGCATTGACCATGCCGGTCACCGTTGCCGCGGAACTGCGCCTGAACTTCTACGGCGACTACTATCTGCCCGCCGTAACAGCATCGCCGGCCGCCGGGGTGGCGCTGCTGATCGGCGCGACGCTGCTCGCGCTCGGCCTGGCCGCCCGGCACGACTACCGCGGTGTCTGGGCGCTGCTGATCCTGCTCACGCCGATCGGCATGCTCGCACTGAACCCGCTCGGCGCGATGCTCGACGACGCCGGCCCCGGCCGGCCCCTCGTCCCGGCGTGGTCATCCATGGCCGCCGCTGCGACACTGGTCGCCGCGGTGGGACCGGCACTGCTGCTCCTGGCCCTCGCCGCAAGTGGTCGACGCTCAGCAGGTCGCCGGCCGCTGCCCGCCGAGGCGGCCCATTGCCCAACCTGCGGCGCCCCGTCAAATCCCGCGTAGTCCACGACACCTGAGCCGGACGTTGGTCGGAGGCCGGCGGGGACACGACAACGGTGGTTGACCGGAGGAACCGATCAACCACCGTTCGGCACCGGTCACCTGGACCGGCAGGTCGCATGGCGCGGGCGGCCGTGCGCCTCTGCTACCGCGCCGGCTCGAGGATGACGACCGGGATCTGGCGGGTCGTCTTGGCCTCGTAGTCGGCGAAGCCCGTGTACGCGGTCTTCTGGGCGGTCCAGATCCGCTCGCGCTCGTCGCCCTCGGCGACCCGGGCGACCAGGTCGACGGTGCCGGTGCCGATCTCGGCCGTGACCTGCGGGTTGGCCAGCAGGTTGTGGTACCAGTCGGGGTTGGTCGGCGCGCCGCCCTTGGACGCGAACACGGCGTAGCCCCCGTCCACCTTCTGGTACATCACCGGGCTCACGCGCTCGGCGCCGCTCCTGGCGCCCACCGTGTGCAGCAAGAGCAGCGGCGCACCGGCGAACGGGCCGCCGACCTTGCCCTCGTTGGCGCGAAACTCCTCGATGATCTTGTCGTTCCAGTCGCTCACGAACGTCTCCTGTTTCATGCATCCGGTTGTCCCGATCTTCATTCTGGCGCACGATCGGGGCATCAACAGCCGATTGGGGCGCCCATGCCGCGGATCGAGTTCGAGCTCACCACCACCGTCGCGCCGGCCCGCTTCATCGCGGCCCTGACGGACTTCTCCCCGGCGCGCGCCGAGACCTGGCCCAACGTCGACGAGGAGCACCTGAAGGTCCACGAGGTCGGCCCCACGTGGGCCGACGTCACCGAGGGGTCCTCGCTCGCCGGCGGGGTGTGGGAGCGCAACCGGTACGACTGGTCGACGCCCGGCACGGTCCGCGTCGAGACGAGCGAGTCGAACACGTGGCTGCCGGGCAGCTCGTGGCTCTACGTGGTCGCGCCGGCCGGCACCGGCAGCCACATCAAGGTCGCCGTCGACCGCCGCCCGGCCAACCTGCGCGGCCGGGTCGTCGCGCTGCTGCTGCTGGTCGCCGGCAAGCGGGCCCTGCGCGGCGCCACCGAACAGGTCCTGCGCAAGCTGCAGCAGCCCGCCGCCTGAGGTCGACTATCATCGCCCGCGTGATCGATGAGCTGGTCCGGCGGGCCGGGGAAGACGACGAGGAAGCGATCGACGAGCTGGTCGCGATCGCCGATGCCGAGCCCGAGCGGCTCGCGCCGCACCACCTGCGGATGCTGGAGCTGGACGTCATCTATCCGCCGAAGTTGTACCGCAAGGCCGGCGACGACGTCGTGCGGCGCATCGTCGAGCAGGTCGACGGCGGGCAGCCGGGCGGTCGGCTCAACCACCTGCTCGTCGCGCTGGCGCACAGCGGCCACCCGCTCGCCGAGGAGGCGTTGCGGCGGTGGGCGGAGGCGCCGGCGCCCGGGTGGGAGGAGCTGTTCGTCGGCGCGCTGTCCTACGCGCGCGAGGGCGGCTGGACCGTCGACCCGGACGGCCGGCGGCGGGCATTGTGCGGTGACGTCGCCTACGAGTGGCTGCTGCGCCAGGCGCCCGTGCGAGCGGACCGGGGCACCTGCCCGTGGTGCGCGTCGCCGCTGTGGACCGCGGCCGAGCTCGACACCGCCGACGCGGACGTCGCCGCCGCGCTGGCGCACACCGGGTGGAGCGGGCGGCTCACGCTGGAGACCTGCCACTTCTGCTCCTGCTACACGACGCTCTTCAGCCGCGTCACCCCGGACGGCGGCGCCGCCTGGTGGGACGGCAATGTCCGGCCCGGCTACATCGGCAAGACCGACGAGCCGGAGGAGCCGCCGGCGCTACTGCCGGTGGTGGGCCCGGCCCGGCCGACCCCGTTCCAGGCCAGCGCCTGGGAGGACGGCGGCTCGACGCTGGGCGGGCAACCCGAGTGGATCCAGGACGCCACGCACCCCGACTGCCCGGGCTGCGGGCTGGCGATGGCCTACGTCGGGCTGATCGGCGGCTCCGACCTCGACGAGTACGGCGAGGGCGCCTACTACCTGCACGTGCACGAGCCGTGCGGGTTCGCCGCGGTGAACTACCAGCAGAGTTAGGCGTACGGGTCGACGGCCTGGACGCCGCGCAGCCAGGCCGGGCGCTCGCCGGTGAAGTTCGGGCCCGTGCCCCACTCGCAGGCCGGGCCGGCGCCCTGGCCGATGTCCAGCGCCGAGCCGGCCGGGTCCTCGAGGTAGCGCTCGAGGTCCTCGGCGTAGGCGAGCAGCAGGCCGGCCCACGACGGGGCCAGGACGTCCCACATCGAGCACTCGACGTCCACCCGGACCACCTGGCCGGGGGCGCCGCCCGGCGGCGGGTCGAGGTCGAGATACCAGTGGACGTCGCCGTTCATGGTGCCGACCGGGACCTGGCCCGGCGCGCCGACGAGGGGGCGGACCGGGCCGTTGACGTGCAGGTCGGACCGGTCGATCCGGTACGCCCAGACGCCCGGCGTGTCGAAGACCGGGTCGTCGGAGGCGTTGTCGCGCCAGTGCCCGGTCCACTCGACCAGCTCCGCCGCGTCGTAGATCTGGTCCAGCGGCACCGGGCTCGGCTTGCCCCAGGTGGTGCCGTTGTGCACGAGCAGGCTGGCGCGGAAGTCGGCCGGCAGCCGCACCCCGAGCGCCGCCTCGGCCGCGTCCACGTCGGCCGCGGCGGCCGGTGCGGGCAGGAACTCGAGCGACTCCGGCAGCGCCCGGGCCAGCGCGGTCTCGATCCGCGCCCAGGCGGCGGCGACGCGCTCATCGTCGGGCATGCCGCGCAGTCTGCCACGGCCCGGGGCATCTTCGCCTGTAAGTTTCCGGGCTCTTGAGGTACAAAATCCGCCAAAACGCCCGTCGAAAACGCCCTCCCTTCGTTCAGCACTCATGGTGCTCGATGGAAGGGAGACACCTATGCGAGGAAGAGTCAGGGCCGCGTTGGCCGCGGCGGGGCTGCTGGTGGCGACGGGCGCCGCCATCGTGCTCACCACCGGTGCGGCGCAGGCCGACACCACGATCTGCGAGAAGTACGGCTCGACGACCATCCAAGGTGGACGGTACGTCGTGATGAACAACGTCTGGGGCACCGACCAGCCGCAGTGCATCAACGTCACCAGCACCGGGTTCAGCATCTCGCAGGCCAACCACAACGTGCCGACGAACGGCGCGCCGGCCTCGTACCCGGCGGTCTACTACGGCTGCCACTACGCCAACTGCAGCTCGGGCAGCATCCTGCCGCTACGGGTCAGCGACTCGCGGTTCGCCGGCATCCAGACCTCGGTGGGCATGAGCTTCCCGGGGTCGGGGCAGTGGGACGCGGCGTACGACATCTGGTTCGACCCGACGGCGCGCACCGACGGGCAGAACACCGGCGCCGAGATCATGGTGTGGGTCAACCACGCCGGGGCTCCGCAGCCGGTCGGTTCCAGGGTCGGCACGGCGAACATCGCCGGCGGGACCTGGGACGTGTGGGAGGGCAACATCGGCTGGAACGTCATCTCGTACGTGCGCAACCCGGGCACGAACTCGGTGAGCTTCGCGCCGTCCGCGTTCTTCAACGACGCGGTCTCCCGCGGTTACGCGCAGACGAGTTGGTACCTCACCAGCATCCAGGCCGGCTTCGAGCCGTGGACCGGCGGTCAGGGCCTGGCCGTGAACACCTTCAGCGTCACCACGAACGGGCAGCCGCCGGTCTCCACGCCGCCGGTCTCGACGCCGCCCGTGTCCACTTCCCCGTCGACTCCCGGTGGCGGGGGCGTCGGCAAGTGCTCGGTGACGTACACGAAGAACGACTGGGGCAGCGGGTTCACCGCTGACGTCAAGGTCACCAACACCGGCTCGTCGGCGCTGAGCGCCTGGACGGTCGGCTGGACCTTCTCCGGCAACCAGCACATCACCAACTCGTGGAACGCCAACGTGACCCAGTCGGGCAGCGGCGTCACCGCGAAGAACATGCCGTACAACGGCACCATCCCGCCGGGCGGATCGACGACGTTCGGTTTCCAGGCGACGTACTCCGGATCGAACCCGGTGCCGTCGCTCACCTGTTCGTAACCGGTTACGGAGAGCGCTCCCCGATCATGGAGAGCGCTCTCCGATTTATTCCAAGCCATTGACAGGTCTTGACCGAGGCTTCATTGTGGCTTCCTGAGAGAGCGCTCTCTCACACCGCTGTAACACCCCCGCCACGAAGGAGTCATCCAATGGACTGGTCGGTCTCCGCCCCCGGCCATCGATCCGGCAGATCGCTGGCGAGCAGGCGCACGCTCCGTTACGGCATCATCGCGCTCGCGGTGGCCGCCATGCTGTGCGCGTACATCGTCGCGGTCGTGACCCGCGCCAATGCCGCCGAGACCCTGTTGTCGCAGGGCAAGCCGACGACCGCCTCGTCGGCCGAGAACGCGGCCACCCCCGCCTCGAGCGCCACCGACGGCGACGCCGGCACCCGCTGGTCCAGCGCCTTCACGGTGCCGCAGTGGCTGCAGGTCGACCTCGGCTCCCAGCAGCAGATCACCCGGGTCGCGCTGAACTGGGAGGCGGCGTACGCGACCGCGTTCACCATCCAGACGTCCAACGACGCCGCCAACTGGACGAACATCTACTCCACCACGACGGGCGCCGGCGGCAACGTGAGCCTGCCCGTCACGGGCACCGGGCGCTACGTGCGGCTCAACGCCACGGCGAAGGCCACGCAGTACGGCGTGTCGCTGTGGGAGTTCCAGGTCTTCGGCGGCACCCCGACCACGCCCGGCAGCTGCGGCAGCGCCAACGCCGCGCAGGGCAAGCCGGCCAGCGCCTCCTCGACCGAGAACGCCGGCACCCCGGCCGCGTCCGCGTTCGACGGCAACACCGGCACCCGCTGGTCCAGCGCGGCCGCCGACCCGCAGTGGCTGCAGGTCGACCTGCAGTCGGTGCAGCAGATCTGCGGCGTGACGCTGAACTGGGAGGCGGCGTACGCGACCGCGTTCTCGATCCAGACGTCGACCGACGGCACCAACTGGGCGACGGCGTACACCACGACCACCGGCACCGGCGGCGTGCAGAACCTCAACGTCACCGGCACGGGGCGCTACGTGCGGATGAACGGTACCGCCCGGGCCACGCAGTGGGGCTACTCGCTGTGGGAGTTCCAGGTGCGGGTCACCGGCGTGCCGTCGACCACCAACGACACCCCCAGCAGCCCGAGCCAGTCGCCGTCCAACCCCGGCAACGCGGTGCTGCTGTCGTACAACAAGCCGGCCGTCGCCTCGACCTTCCAGAACGACGCCAACTGCAACCCGTGCACCGCCGACAAGGCGTTCGACAACGACCCGGCCAGCCGCTGGGCGACCAGCCCGACCAACGGGTGGGTCGACCCGGGCTGGATCTACGTCGACCTCGGCGCGCAGGCCCACATCACGCAGGTCGTCCTGCAGTGGGACCCGGCCTACGCCGTGTCGTACCAGATCCAGACCTCCAACGACGCCGCCAACTGGACGAACATCTACACCACCACGACGGGCAAGGGCTTCAGGGAGACCCTGACCGTCGACGGCAACGGCCGTTACGTGCGGATGTACGGCACCCAGCGTTCCAACGGCTACGGCTACTCGCTGTGGGAGTTCAAGGTGTACGGCACCGGCGGCGCGCCGACCCAGCCCCCGGCCCCGCCGGCCGACCCGATCTTCCCGGCCACCAACCTGGTCTGGAGCGACGAGTTCAACACCGGCACCAACGTCGACACCTCCAAGTGGACGATCGACGCGGGCACCGGCCAGAACGGTGAGATCCAGTACTACAGCAACCTGGCCAACACGAGCATCCAGGGCGGTTCGCTGGTCATCGAGGCCCGCAAGGAGACCGCCGGCGGCCGCGACTACACCTCGGGCCGCATCAACACCAGCAACAAGTTCTCGACCCAGTACGGCCGCGTCGAGGCCCGGATCAAGGTGCCGAAGGGCAACGGCCTGTGGCCCGCGTTCTGGATGATGGGCACCGACTTCCTGACCGGCCGCCCCTGGCCGTACAACGGCGAGATCGACATCATGGAGATCCTGGGCAAGAGCACCGTGGACGTGTACTCCACGCTGCACGCCCCCGCCTACAACGGCGGCGGCGGATACGGCCAGAAGCTCACGACCGTCGACCTGTCGCTGGACTACCACGTGTACTCGGTCGAGTGGGACAGCAAGCACATGACGTTCCGCGTCGACAACCAGGTGATCCTCGTGGCCAACAAGGACACCGTCGAGACGACCCGGGGCCCGTGGGTCTACGACCACCAGTTCTACATCATCCTCAACCTGGCCGTCGGCGGTGACTTCCCCGGCCCGATCGACGCCACCACGCCGTTCCCGTCGCGGATGTACGTCGACTACGTCCGGGTCTACAAGTAAGTCCCCAGGAAACCCTCCGAACCAGCCGCGGGTGGACGTGACGCGCCGAATCCGTCCACCCGCGGCTCCTCATCGCATCGGGGCACGATCTACCGTGGCATCCATGACGGGCAGCGACTCGCGACCGCCCACCCTCGAGCAGGTCGCCAACTACGCCGGGGTGTCCCGGGCCACGGTCTCCCGGGTCATCAACGGCGTGCAGACCGTTGACCCCGAACTTCGCCGCACGGTGGAGCGGGCCATCGCCGCGACCGGGTACGTGCCGAACCTGGCCGCCCGGTCCCTGGTCACCCGGCGTACCGACTCGATCGCGCTCGTGGTCTCGGAGCCGGAGAACCGCGGCTACTCGACCCCGTTCCTGACCCGCATGTTCACCGACCCGTTCCTGGGCCGCGTGACCGCCGGCGCGCAGGAGGTGCTGCGCCCGCTCGGCATCCACCTGGTCATCTTCCTGGCCGACCCGCCCGCGCGGCCGCATCTGCTGCGGTACCTCAGGCAGGGCCACGTCGACGGCGCCCTGCTGATCTCCAGCCACGTCGACGACCCGCTGCCCGCCCAGCTCGTGGAGCTCGGCGTGCCGGTCGTCCTGTCCTGCCGCCCCGGCCACCCGGTGACCATCAGCTATGTCGACGTCGACCAGCGAGCCGGCGTCCGCCTGGCCGTCGACCGCCTGGCGGCCCTCGGCCGCCGCAGCATCGCCACGATCACCGGCCCGCTCGACATGCCGGCCGCACAGGACCGCCTGGCCGCCTTCGAGGAGGCCGCGGCCGCACACGGCCTGACCCCTTCGCACGTCGAGGGCGACTTCACCCGCAACGGCGGCGAGCGCGCCGCGGCTCGCCTGCTCACCGAGCTCCCCGACGTCGACGGCGTCTTCGTCGCGAACGACCTCATGGCCGACGGCGCGCTGCGCGTGCTGCAGGAGGCCGGCCGCCGGGTCCCGGAGGACATCGCGGTCATCGGCTTCGACGACAGCACCGCCGCCCTGGAGTGCCACCCGCCGCTGTCCACGGTCCGCCAGCCGGTCGAGGAGATGGCCGGCGAGATGGCCCAGCTGCTGCTCACCCGCATCCGCGAGCCCGGCCGCTCCCCGCGCTCGGTCATCTTCAACCCCGAGCTGGTCGTGCGCGCCTCCGCCTGACTAGCAGGTGGAGTGGAACAGGCCGCCTACCGCCGTGGTGGCGACCAGGCCGTTGTAGATCTCGACGGCCTGCTTCGTCTCGGCGGTGTGGACCTCGATGCCGCGGGAGCGCAGCAGGGTCAGGGTCTCCTCGGGCACGCCCAGGCGCTCCTGCATGCCGCGGGAGAGGACCAGCGTCGTGGCGCCGGCCTCCAGGAGCTCCTCGACGTCGGCGGGCTGGATGCCGGGGTAGTGGCGGGTGCCGGTCTCGTCCCAGTCCCACTCGCGGGCGCCGCCCGGCCAGCACTTCGCGTCCTTGGCCTCGCCCAGGGATTCCACCTCGATCCTGCCCCACGCTATCGAGAGGATTCGCGGGGACCGTGCGAGCATCGGGCGTACACCACCTTTTTGCGAGCATAGGAGGACTCACGTGCCGAAAAGCATGCTCGACACACGGTACAGCGATCCGTCCGCCGAAGCGGTGCCATGGGGGGTCGTCGCGGAGCGGCTCGAGAGGGCCGGGGTCTACTGGATCACGACCGTGCGTGACAGCGGGCGGCCGCACATCACGCCGTTGATCGGGGTCTGGCTCGGCGACGCGATGTTGTTCTGCACCGGCGGGCAGGAGCAGAAGGCGCGCAACCTGGCCGGGAACCCGGCGGTGGCGCTGACCACCGGGACGGACGCGCTCGATCGCGGGATCGACGTCGTCGTCGAAGGCGACGCCGTGGTGCTGCGCGACGAGGAGGCGCTGCGGGTTGCTGCCGAGGCGTGGGCGGCCAAGTACGGGGAGACGTGGCGGTTCGAGGTGCGCGACGGTGCGTTCCACCACGCCGACGGCGGGGCCGCCGACGTGTACCGGGTCGCGCCGCGGGTCGTGTTCGCGTTCGGCAAGGACCCGTACTCACAGAACCGCTACACGTTCTGACGACGACGAGATCATCCTCGAATGGCTATGACACGAGTGCCAGGTCCGCGTCGCCGCAGACCGTGAGGCCCGGGTCCGGCACGTCGTCGGGGCCGCCGAGGAAGTAGACCTCGGGCACGAAACCCCAACGGCCGGGGTGCTCGTCGCCCTGCGTGAGTGCCCACCACACGTGGTGGGCGTGCGGCCAGCCGTACTGCGGCGGGAAGTCGTAGGAGGCGCCGCTGACGTGGCACTTGAAGTACTGCGCGCCGGCCGAGCGGTACAGCTGGTTCACCGCCGCCTCCGGCCCCAGCCCCTGCGAGGTGAAGGTCGCGAACACCGGGATGCGGGTCATCGCGCCCGAGGTGCGCGAGGAGTCCCACAGCAGCGGGCAGCGGTACGACAGCGCCCGCTTGTTGGCGGGCCGGCTCTCCCACACGCAGGGAGCCTGGTCCCGGTCGGCGGCACCCGCGGTCTCCTGGATGCCGTCGCCGGGGCCGGTGTCGACCGCGGCCGGGGTCTGCTGCGGCGGCGGGGTCCTGGTCGTCTTGACCGTGAGCGGCCGCTCGGGTCCGACGGTCGCGGTGGCGGTCGCGTGTGGCCGGGACGAGAACGTGTCGCCGAGGGCGGCGACGGCGCCGGCCGCCACGACCGCGGCGATGACGGACACGATCAGGGCCGCCCGGGCGGCTCGGCCGAGCGACGGGATCCGGGTCGCCGGTACCGGGGCGGGCGGCGGCGCCGGCTCGAGCATGACGTGCGGCGTCGGGTCGGCGGCCAGCCGCGCCAGCTCGCCCTCGCCGTAGGCGATCCCGGCCATCACGTCGGCGGGCAGCCACGCCGGGCCGAAGACGCTCTCGACCGGGCGGCCGTGCGGCAGCAGTACCTCGAGCAGCCCGTCCGGCGTCGGCCGGCGCTCCGGGTCGGGGCCGGTGCAGGCGAGCACCACCCCGCGCAGCGGCTCGGGCACGTGCGCGAGGGCGGCCGCGTCGATCGGCGTGCCGGGCGTCGCCCCGGTGAGCGCGAAGCTGAGCACGGCGCCGAGCGCGTACACGTCGCCGGCCGGGGTGGGCGGGTCGGCCGGCGCGCCGTAGTACTCGGGCGGCACGTAGCCGGCGGTGCCGTACCGCGGGCCGTCCAGCGGCCGGCTCGCCTCCAGCACGCCCGAGATGCCGAAGTCGATCACCCGGGGCCCGTCGGCGAGCAGCAGCACGTTGGCCGGGGTGAGGTCGCCGTGCACGACGCCGGCCCGGTGTATGGCGACGAGGGCGTGGCACAGGCCGGCGGCCAGGGCGAGGACCGTGGCCGGCGGCAGGGCGCCGGCGCTGCCGACGGCGTGCAGCAGCGACGGCCCCGGGTAGTAGTCGGTGGCCAGCCACGGCGGGGAGCCGTGCGGGTCCATGCCGCGGATGTGCGCCACATACCGGCCGCGGACCCGGCTCGTCGCCTCCATCTCGCGCCGGAACCGCTCGGCGGCCCCCGCGTGGAGGCCGAAGGCGGGGCCGGCGGGGACCACCTTGACCACGAGGATCGAGCCGTCCTCGGCCTGCGCGAGGAACACGTCGCCCATGCCGCCGGGTGCGAGGCGGCGCAGCAGGCGGTAGTTGGCGATGTACGGCCGGTCGGTCGCGTTGAGCGGACGCATCGCGGCTCTCCCTGGTCGGCGGTCTAACGCACGGTAATCCCAGCGGAACCGGTGTGGTATCGGCCGAGACGACACGCACGGTGCCCGTACGCCTACCCATCGCTCGATCGGGGGGCACCCGATCGGTCAACCGGCCCGGGCCGCCCGGACGGCCCGGACCGCCGGTGCGGCCGCGAGGGCGACGGCGCCGACGACGAGCAGCGCAACGTCCAGCCCGCCGAGCGCGCCCTCTTGCACGGGGGTCACAGCCAGGAGTGTGTGCGGGCCGCTACCGGGCGCGGAAATCACTTCTCCTGAGGCGGGGTATCCACCAGATCGATGGCCCGCGTGACCAGGTCGCGCAGGTATCGATGCTCGGGATCGTCGTCGTACATCGGGTGCCACCACATCGCCTCGACGAGCGGCCCGGCCTCGAACGGCGGCGCCAGTGCCCGGATGCCGGTGTTGAGCGGCAGCAGGTCGACCAGGCGCCGCTGCATGAGCCCGATCCGCTCGCTGCCGGCGACCAGGCCGGGCACGGTCAGGAAGCTCTCGGTGACGACCTGGACGTGCGGCTCGATGCCGAGCATGCGCATCTGCCGCCCGGCCGGCGTCGAGGCCGTCGGGCCGTGGTAGGTCACCACCCACGGCAGGTTGCGCAGGTGCTCCACCGTCAGCGCCGGCCCGACGGCGGCGTTGTCGGCGGAGACCACGCACACCCACTCGTCGCGGTACAGGTCCCGGTGCGACAGGTCGGTGACGAACCCGTGCGGCATGACGAGCAGGTCGGTGCCGAGCAGCGCCTGCGCGGCCCGGTCGACGCGCTCCGGGGTGTTGGCCGAGTACCGCAGCCGGCACCGCGGCGCCTCCCGGGCCAGCAGCTGCGCGATCGTGTCGCCGAGCACCGCGACCATGTAGTCGCTGACGAACATCGAGAACTCGCGGGTCGAGGACGCCGGGTCGAACTCGGGCTGCGCCGCGAACACCCGCTCGACGCCGGCGAGGGCAGCCCGCGCCCGTTCGCGCAGCTGCGCCGCGAGCGGGGTGAGCTGGTAGGCGTTGCCGACCCGGGTGAGCAGCTCGTCGTCGAAGTGCCGGCGCAGCCGGGCCAGGGACGCCGACAGCGCCGGCTGGCTGAGCCCCATCTGCGCCGCGGCCCGGGTGACGCTGCGCTGCTGCAGCAGCGCGTCGAGGGCCACGAGCAGGTTGAGGTCCAGGCTCGCGAGGTTCACCGGGCCAGCCTACGGCGGGTATCCACCGCGCTGATGACACACATCGGAAATCTCGTCTTCCCGAACCGGTCACGCCCGGCGGACCGTGGTGGCATGCCGGAACTGGACCGCCGCGACCCCGAGGGCGCCGTCGCCGAGGCCGCGAAGCGCTGCTCCAACTGGGGCCGCTGGGGCGCCGACGACGTGCTCGGGACGCTGAACTTCCTCGACGACGCCAAGCGCCGCGAGGGCGCCGCCCTGGTGCGCCGCGGCGCCGCCTTCTCCCTGGCCCAGTCGTTCGACATGAACGGGCCGCAGCGGGGCTGGCGGCGGCGCACCAACCCGGTGCACACGATGCTCGACACGGGCGTGGACGCCGAGCGCGGCACACAGGGCTTCCCGCACGGCATCGGCGGCGCCGACGACGTCGTCTTCATGCCGCTGCAGGCCTCGACCCAGTGGGACGGCCTCGGCCACATCTTCGACCACGGCCGGGCCTGGAACGGCCGCCGGGCCGGCGACGTGGTGACCAGCGACGGGGACCGGGTGACCGGCATCGAGACCGCTGCCGCGCGCATTGCCGGCCGCGGCGTCCTGCTCGACGTCGGGCGCGCGCTCGGCGCGGACGGGGAGCTGCCCGACGGGTTCGCCGTCACGGCCGGGCACCTCGCCGCCACGATCGCGGCGCAGGGCGGCAGCGCCCGGGTCGGCCGCGGCGACCTGGTGTGCGTGCGCACCGGCCGGCTCGCCCGGGCGCGCCGGGAGGGCTGGGGCGACTACGCCGGCGGCGCCTCGCCGGGCCTGTCGTTCACCACCGCCGGGTGGCTGCACGGCACCGAGATCGCGGGGCTGGCCACCGACACGTGGGGCTTCGAGGTACGGCCCAACGAGTTCGACGACGCCTTCCAGCCACTGCACCAGGTCGCGATACCGCACATCGGGCTGTACATCGGCGAGATGTGGGACCTCGACGCGCTCGCCGCCGACTGCGCCGCCGACGGCCGCTACGACTTCTGGCTCACCGCCGCGCCGCTGCCCGTCACCGGCGCGGTCGGCGCGCCCGTCAACCCCATCGCAGTGAAGTGAGGAGGGCCTGACATGCCCGCCGTGAACACCGTCCTCGTCGTCGGCAGCGGCCTGGCCGGCACCGCCGCCGCGATCCGCCTCGCCGCCGCCGGCGTCGCCGTCGACCTCGTCGAGATCAAGCCCGGCGGCGCCGCCATCGGCTCCGGCATCACCTTGCAGGGCAACGCGCTGCGGGAGCTGCGCGCGCTCGGCGTGTGGGAGCGGGCCCTCGAGCACGGCTACCCGTTCGACGTCACCGGCATCCGCGCGCCCGACCCGCACGGCTCCCTCGTCGCCGAGATCCCCGACGCGCGCACCGGCGGGCCGGACCTGCCGGCCGCGATGGGCATGCCGCGGCCCGACCTGGCGCGCATCCTGCTCGAGCGGGCCGCCGACCTCGGCGTGAAGATCCGCACCGGCACCACGTTCACCGAGCTGGAACAGCACGGCGACGGCGTCGCGGTCACCTGCTCCGACGGGTCCGCCTGGCGGTACGACCTCGTCGTCGGCGCCGACGGGGTGCGCTCCTGGACCCGCCGGGCCCTCGGCGTCAACCTCGAGACCCGCGCGGTCGGGATGGGCATCTGGCGCGCGTTCGGCCCGCGCCCGGCGAGCGTGACCCGCACCGACCTGTACTACGGCGGCCCCTCCTATATCGCCGGCTACTGCCCGACGGGCAAGGACTCGCTGTACGCCTACATCGTCGAGGAGGCGCAGGACCGCAGCGGCCTCGATCCCGCCGCCCAGCTGGCCGTCATGCGGGAGCTCGCCGGGGCGTACCACGGCCCGTGGGACGAGATCCGCGACGCCCTCACCGACCCGGGCCGGGTCAACTACACGTGGTTCGAGACCCACGTGCTGCCGGCGCCGTGGAACCGCGGCCGGGTCGTGCTCATCGGCGACGCCGCGCACACCTGCCCGCCGACCCTCGCGCAGGGCGGCGCGCAGGCCCTCGAGGACGCCGCCGTCCTCGGCGAGCTGCTCGTCGGGCGCGACGCCGTCGACCAGGACCTGTGGGACGCCTTCCACGCCCGCCGCTACGAGCGCGCCCGTGCCGTCGTCGACGCCTCCAACCAGCTCTGCCGGTGGCTCATCGAGCACGAGCGCGGGGACGTGCCCGGCCTCATGCGCTCGATCGCCGCCCTCGTCAGCCGACCCGCCTGAGGAACGCCATGACCGAACGCCTGATCACCCACCTGCGCCACGTCGACCTCGCCGTGCCCGACTACGACAAGCAGCTCGCCTTCTACACCGGCACCTGGGGGCTCCGGGCCGAGCACACCGACACCGGCCTGACCTTCCTCGCCGCCGAGGGCTCACCCGAGCAGTACGTGGTGCGCCTGCGCCGGGACGCGGACAAGCGCATCGACCTCATCGCCTTCGGCGCCGCCTCGGACGCCGACGTCGACGCCCTGGCCGCGCGGCTGGCGCGCGACGGCGTGCGCCTGGTCAGCGAGCCCGGCGACCTGCAGACCCCCGGCGGCGGGTACGGCTTCCGCTTCTTCGACAACGAGGGCCGCACCGTCGAGATCAGCGCGAGCGTCGCCGTGCGCCGGCACCGCCCGGTCGAGGAGGGCGAGTCGATCCCGGTGCGCCTGTCGCACGTGGTCGTCAACTCCGCCGACCCCGAGGGCACCCGCGCCTTCTACGAGCGGCACCTCGGCTTCGCGCTGTCGGACACGCTCACGCATCCGCGCATGGGCCAGATGATGTGGTTCATGCGGGTCAACGCCTGGCACCACAGCCTGGCGATCGCCCGGTGCCCGCACCCGTCGCTGCACCACGCCTCGTTCGAGCTGCGCGGGCTGGACGAGTACATGCGCGGCACCGGGCGGGTCCTGCGGGCCGGCGTGGAGAAGATCTGGGGCCCCGGGCGCCACCTCGCCGGGAACAACACCTTCAGCTACTTCCTCGACCCCAGCGGCAACACGATGGAGTACACCACCGAGCTGGAGCAGGTCGACGAGGACACCTGGCACCCGCACCTCTACGACTTCACCCGCCCCGAGGTCGCCGACCAGTGGGGCACCGCCAACGCCATGAACGAGTTCGTCGCGCAGCGCTCGTTCAACGACCCCGACCGCGGCCTGTTCGCGGCGCCACCTGTCTGATGGGGTTCCTCTGATGCGCTTCGCCACTTGGGAGGCCGGCGGCGGCGTGCGCGCCGGCGTGGTGTCCGGCGCGGGCCTGCACGAGCTGCCCGGCGGCGCCACCGTCCTCGACGCCGTCCGCGCCGGCCTGCCCGCCGCCCTCGGCCTCGGCGCCGAGGCGCTGTCCGCCCCGGCCGTTGCACTGGATTCGGTACGCCTGCTGCCCCCGCTGCAGCCGCCGACGGTCCGCGACTTCGTCACGTTCGAGGAACACGTGGCGGGCATCGCCGGCGCCGTCGTGCCCGAGTGGTACGAGGCGCCGACGTTCTACTTCACCAATCCGCACGCGCTCGTCGGCGCCCACGACGACGTGCCGGTGCCCCCGGGGTGCCGGCGGTTCGATTTCGAGCTGGAGGTGGCCGTCGTCGTCGGCCGGGACGGGGCCTCGCTGACCCCCGAACAGGCCCGCGAGCACATCTTCGGCTACACGATCTTCAACGACTGGTCGGCCCGCGACCTGCAGTTCAGGGAAATGAAGGTCAACCTGGGCCCCGCGAAGGGCAAGGACTCCGCAACGACGCTGGGCCCCTGGCTGGTGACCGCCGACGAGCTGGAGCCCTTCCGCGACGCCGACGGGTTCCTGGCGCTGGACCTGCGGGTCCTGGTCAACGGCGCCGAGGTCGGCCGCGACCTGCTGTCCAACATGGGCTGGCCGTTCGAGGAGCTCGTCGCCTACGCCTCCCGCGGTACCCGGGTCGTGGCCGGCGACGTGCTCGGCTCCGGCACCTGCGGCAACGGCGGCTGCCTGGCCGAGCTGTGGGGCCGCCACGGCGCCCAGGCCCCGCCGCCGCTGCGCCCGGGCGACGTCGTGGAGATGACCGTCGAGGGCATCGGCACGATCCGCAACCGCGTCGTGGCCGGCACTGATCTCCCGCCGGTCCGCCCGGCCCGCCGGCGCCCGCACTGAAAGGAAGCGCAGTGTTCGAGTACTTTCCCGGCAACTACGTATGGAACCTCGGCGTCGTGGCGACGCTGAACTCCGGCGGGCTCATCGACGAGGTCGACCGCGCCTGCCGGCCGATCCGCGAGGCCGCGACCCGCGGCGAGGACGCCGGCACGGGCGACTTCCTGCGCGCGTGGACGGCGCTGACCGACCGCCTGACCGAGCAGGCCGCGGCGCAGGAGAAGGCCGGGCACGCCCGCA
Organism: Dactylosporangium darangshiense; assembly: GCF_039537565.1. Classification (NCBI taxonomy): domain Bacteria; kingdom Bacillati; phylum Actinomycetota; class Actinomycetes; order Micromonosporales; family Micromonosporaceae; genus Dactylosporangium; species Dactylosporangium darangshiense. The sequence continues at coordinate 259,439 of NZ_BAABAT010000007.1, read as the reverse complement.
CCGCCGGGCAGCTGTACTTCCGGGCCACGAACTACCTGTGCCAGGCCGAGCGGATGCTGTCGCGCTCCGATCCGGACCGCATCCCGGCGTACCGCCGCGTCCTGGAACTGGCCGCCCGCTCCTTCGCGCTGCGCGACCCGTCGGTGTCGCGCGTCGAGATCCCCTACGAGGGCGCAACGCTGCCGGCGTACTTCAGCGCCGCGCCCGGCGGCGGCCGCGCACCGGTGATCGTGCTGGTCAACGGCCTGGACTCGACCAAGGAGCACATGTACACCTCGTCGCACTGGCAGGAGCTGGCCGCGCGCGGCATCTCGTGCCTCATGCTCGACCAGCCCGGCACCGGCGAGGCGCTGCGCCTGCAGGGCCTGACCGCGCGCATCGACGCCGAGGCGTGGGCGGGCGCCGCGGTGGACTGGCTGGAGGCCCGCGACGACGTCGACGCCGCGCGCATCGGCATTGCCGGCTGGTCCCTCGGCGGCTACTACGCACCGCGCGCCGCCGCCTTCGAGCCGCGCTTCGCGCTGTGCGTGGCCTGGGGCGCCAACCACGACTGGGGCGCGGTGCAGCGCCGCCGGCTGGAGCGCGAGGGCGAGCGGCCGGTGCCGCACTACTGGGAGCACGTGCTGTGGGTGTGGGGCCACGACGACCTGCCGGCGTTCATCGACTTCGCCGGCGCCGTCAACCTCGACGGCGTGGTCGAGCGCATCACCGTGCCGTTCCTCATCGCGCACGGCGCCGGCGACCGGCAGATCCCGCTCGAGTACGCCCACCGCTCCTACGACCAGGCGGTCAACAGCCCGAAGCGGGAGCTGCGGGTCTTCACCGCCGAGGAGGGCGCCACCGAGCACATCGGCCTGGACCATCTGCCGCACGTGAGCGCCTACATCGCCGACTGGGTGGCGGACACCTTCGCCGAGTTCGCCCGCGTACGCTCCCGGGCGTGAGCGAACGCGTGACGCTGGGCGAGATCACCTGCCCCTCGGGCGAGCTGGTCCTGATGGACGGCGGGTACCTGCGGCTGTGGTCGGGCTCCCGGCCGCCCGAGGACGGCCGGCCCGGCGACATCCCGCCCGGCGTCGACTTCGAGATCGACGGGCCCGACGCCGACGCGGCGGCACGCTCCTTCGACCGGCAGCACGGGCGGACGCTGTACGACATCCCGGAGCACGCCGCCGAGACGTTCGCGGCCGGCTTCGACGCGCACTGCCGGGAGCACGGGCACGACGCGCACCTGCGCCGGCTCGAGCGGCAGGTGCCCCACCGCGAGCGGGTGCGCCGGGCGATCGCCGGCGGCGAGCCGGGCTTCATCGTCAGCGGGGTGCCGGTGGTGCCGCTCGGCGGCGTGCCCGCCGACCGCCCGCTGCGCGTCACCGCGGAGCCGGACGAGGAGGGCTGCTGGCTGTCGATCCGCATCGACGCCGGCGGCGGCCCGGTCGCGCGGCGCCTGGAGATGGCCCACCTCGGCGTCGACAACGCGCGGTTCGTCTTCGCCGACGCGGGCGCGCTCGACGAGTGGCGGCACGACGAGCCCATCGACGGGCTGGCCGACCTCGTCTTCTGGGGCCGCGAGGCGGCGCAGCTGGCCGCCGAGCTCCGCGTGCCGAGCATCGGCGACGGCGAGTTCGGCTGGCGCGACCTGCCCGCCTTCGTGGCCTACCAGCGGGCGCTCAACCTCGAGGAGCGACGCGAGCGCATGCAGCGGCCGATGTTCAACTTCGACTTCCGCCCGCACTCGCACCACTTCCAGGTGATGGCCCTGGTGCGGCCCGCCGAGCACCAGGCCGGCGTGATCCGGGTCGGCGGCGCCGACGTGATGTTCGCGATGACCACGGTCGGCGACGGCTACTTCCCGGTGCACGCCGAGTGGGACGCCGCGGGCCGGCTCGTCGGCGTCGAGATCACGATCGCTTACTGAACCGCAGCACCCGGTACTCCAGCAGGCCGTTCAGCAGGCACCACTGCAGGGCGTCGCCGCCGGAGAGCATGCGCCAGTACTCGCCGCGCAGCGGCAGGGGCCGGCCGGTGACCACCATGGCCGCGATGAACCGGTCCCGCGGGCGGCGCAGCTCCAAGTAGGGCGTCAGGTCCAGGTCGTCATCGAGGGTCAGGCCGTGCCCGGCGGCGGCCGCGGCGACCCGCTCGACCGGCAGCAGGGAGCCGACCCGCCAGCCGTCGCGGAACTCGGCCAGGCGGCGGGCCTTGCGCGCGGGCAGGCCGGGCGCCGCGGCGGCCGGGGTGAGGAAGTCGTCGCAGACGATCAGCCGGCCGCCGGGGCGCAGCGTGCGCGCGGCCTCGCGGAAGTAGCCCTCGGCGTCGGGGCTGTGCAGGAACGCCTCGATGGAGAAGACGACGTCGGCGGTGCCGGCCAGGTCGTCGGGGACGGCCAGGTAGTTGCCCTCCCGGCAGCGCACCCGGTCCGCCAGGCCCGCGCCGTCGAGCAGGCGGGTGGCGCCCTCGGCCTGGCGGGGGCTGATCGTCAGGCCCTCGCCCCGGATCGGCGCGCGCCCGGCCAGGTACATCAGGCTCGCACCCAGCCCGCAGCCCAGGTCGACGACCGTGGGGTCCGGCACGCCGCTGGGCAGCGCGGCCAGGATCAGCTCGTCGACGTGGTGGAACGACTCGGCGCGGGTCGTCACGCCCGGTGCCCACACGGCCCGGTGGATCGACGCGCCGCCCTGGCCCAGCCGGTCGAACGCGGCGGTGTTGCGGTCGTAGTAGCGCCGGACGGCCTCGGCGTGTGCTGCGGTCACACCCCTATGTACTGCCAAAACGGCGGAACGGTTCAACGCGGCGCGCGGGTTACGCTGTCAGGCGATGAAACAGAGCGATGAAACAGAGCAGGACGCGCGCGTCACGATCCGGGATGTGGCGGCGCAGACCGGGCTGTCGATCGCGACGGTGTCGCGGGTGCTCAACGGGCGGGCCAACGTCGCGCCGCAGACCCGCGACCGGGTCCTCGAGGCGATGGGCGGGCTCGGGCGGCGGGCGCCGCGCCGGCGCGGCGCCGGGGTGCCGAAGGCGGACAACGGGGTGTACGTGCGCTGCCCCTACGTGCTCACCGACTACTTCGGGCTCATCGTCTCGGCGATCACCGAGGCCCTCGACGTGCACGGCATGCACGCGGTCGTCGACGCCGGCGAGTCGGCCTGGCGGCGCACCGACGTGCTGCCGACGCTGACCGGCTGGCCGCAGGTCACCGGCGCGATCCTGATCCTGCCGCCGGAGCCCGAGCGGGACCTGGAGCGGCTGCGTGACCAGGGGTTCCCGTTCGTCGTGGTCGACCCGCGCACGGCGCCGCCGCGCAACATCGCGGCCGTGTCGGCGGCCAACTTCGCCGGTGCCCGGCGGCTCATGGCGCACCTGGTCGAGCTCGGGCACCGCCGCGTCGGGGTGCTCGGCGGGCCGATGGACTGGACCGCGATGAGCGACCGCATGGCCGGGTACACGGCGCCGCTGGTCGGGGTCGGGGTGTACCCGGCGCCGGAGCTGCTGCGCACCGTCACCGACCCGACCGTGGAGGCCGGCCGGGCCACCGCCGGCGAGCTGCTCGACCTGGCCGAGCGGCCCACCGCGCTGGTCGCGTTCAACGACAAGATGGCCGTCGGCGCGCTGCAGGCCGCGGCCGAGCGCGGGCTGCGGGTGCCGGAGGACCTGTCGGTGGCCGGCTTCGACGACATCGACGTCAGCCGGGCCACCCAGCCGCAGCTGACGACCGTGCGCCAGCCGCTGGGGGAGATGGGGCGCATGGCGGTGAGCCTGCTGTCGCGGATGCTCACCGGGCACGAGCTGGACGCGCTGCACATCGAACTGGCCACCGAGCTGGTCGTCCGCGGATCGACGGGGCCCGTGTTGACGCGTGTTTCATAAACACTTCCGCCAAGAGTCGAAGAAAGTTACAGCGATTCATTGACATGCCCGGTCCGGGGCGTGTTTTCTGGCGGTACCCCACCACCCCGCCAGTGGAACCGGACAGGACCCCCAATGCCCCGAACCGGACGACGCGTCCGGCGCTTCGCCCTGCTCTCGATCGCGGTCACGGCCGCCGTCGTGGGCACGGTCGGCGCCGTGGCGATGACCACCGCCTCCGCCGCGAGCAGCGGCGCCATCTCCAGCTCCGCCAACAACAAGTGCCTCGACGTCACCGACGGCTCGACCGCCGACGGCAACCAGCCGCAGATGTGGACCTGCTACGCCGGAAGCCAGAACCAGACCTGGACGCTCGCCGACAACGGCTCCGTGCAGGCCCTCGGCAAGTGCCTCGACGTGGCCAACGGTGCCACCACCAACGGCGCCGTCGTGCACATGTGGACGTGCTACGACTCGGTCGCCAGCCAGAAGTGGACGCTCAACGCGAGCCACGACCTGGTGAACACCAACTCGGGCAAGTGCCTGGACATCAAGGACAACAACCTGGCCGACGGCGCCAAGCTGCAGATCTGGGCGTGCGCGGGCACCGCCAACCAGAAGTGGAACTTCAGCGGCGCCACCAGCCAGCCGACCGCGACGGCGACCGGTGTGCCGAACAACCCGAACAACCCCGACCTCGGCCCGAACGTGACGGTCTTCGACCCGTCGATGTCGCAGGCCACCATCCAGAGCAAGCTCACCTCGGTCTTCAACGGCCAGGTCAGCAACCAGTTCGGCAGCCAGCGCTACGCCCTGCTGTTCAATCCCGGCACGTACAACGTCGACGCGAACGTCGGCTTCTACACGCAGGTCGCGGGCCTCGGGCTGACCCCGGACGCGGTCGTCATCAACGGCGCCGTGCACGCCGAGGCCGACTGGTGGCCGGACGGCACGCAGAACGCGACGCAGAACTTCTGGCGCTCGGCGGAGAACCTGTCCGTCACCCCGACCGGCGGGCTGGACCGCTGGGCGGTGTCGCAGGCGGCGCCGTACCGGCGCATGCACGTGCGCGGCAACCTCGCGCTGTCCGACGGCGGCTGGTCCTCCGGCGGCTTCATCGCCGACAGCAAGATCGACGGGCAGATCCAGTCGGGCACGCAGCAGCAGTGGCTGACCCGCAACTCGGCCATGGGCAGCTGGACCGGCTCGAACTGGAACCAGGTCTTCGTCGGCGACACCGGCGCACCGGGCAACAGCTTCCCCAACCCGCCCTACACGACCGTCGGCACCACCCCGGTCGTGCGGGAGAAGCCGTTCCTCTACGTCGACTCGGCCGGCGCCTACCAGGTCTTCGTGCCGGCGCTGCGCACCGACACCTCCGGCACCAGCTGGGCGAGCGGCTCGCCCGCCGGCACGAGCCTGCCGATCAGCCAGTTCCAGGTCATCCGGCCCGGCGACACCGCCGCGACGATGAACGCCGCGCTGGCCGCGGGCAAGAACCTGCTGATCACGCCCGGCGTGTACCACCTGAACCAGACGCTGAACGTGAACCGCGCCGACACCGTGGTGCTCGGCCTGGGCCTGGCCACCCTGGTGCCCGACGGCGGCATCACCGCGCTGAGCACCGCCGACGTCGACGGCATCAAGATCGCCGGCCTGCTCTTCGACGCCGGCACCACAAACTCCGCGGTGCTCGCCGAGATCGGCCCGTCGGGCTCGACCGCGAGCCACGCGGGCAACCCGACGTCGCTGTCGGACGTGTTCTTCCGCATCGGCGGCGCCGGCGTCGGCAAGGCCACGGTGAGCCTGCGGATCAACAGCAACGACGTCATCGGCGACCACTCGTGGATCTGGCGCGCCGACCACGGCTCCGGCGTCGGCTGGACCTCGAACACCGCGCAGAACGGCCTGATCGTCAACGGGAACAACGTGACGTTCTACGGGCTGTTCGTCGAGCATTTCCAGCAGTACCAGACCATCTGGAACGGCAACAACGGCCGCACGTACTTCTACCAGAACGAGATGCCGTACGACCCGCCGAACCAGGCCGCCTACATGAACGGCTCCACGCAGGGCTGGGCCGCCTACAAGGTCGCCGACTCGGTGACCACCCACGAGGCGTGGGGCCTGGGCAGCTACTGCTACTTCAACGTCAACTCGTCGGTCGTCAACGCGCACGCGTTCGAGGTGCCGGTGAAGCCGGGCGTGAAGTTCCACGACATGGTGACCGTCTCGCTCGGCGGCACCGGAACCATCTCGCACGTCATCAACAACACGGGCGCGGCCGTCAACAGCGGCCACCAGGTCGAGTACCTGGTCAGCGGCCCGTGACCGGGGGAGGGAACATGCGACGCATCATGACCATCGCATCGACCGCGGCACTGTCCATTGTGGTCGCAGCGGCGCCGGCCACCGCCGCGCCGGAGCATCACCGGGGCGCGGTCGTCACGGGCACCTACTCGACCGGCGCGGCGGCGGCCTGGCAGCCGCTGCCGGCGGTCCGGGTCGGTGACAACCCGGCCGCCGCGGCCGACGCCACCGTCGTCGTCGACCCGAGCCAGATCCGGCAGCGGTACTCCGGGATCGGCTTCTCGCTGGACGAGACGAGCGTGTCGAACCTGTGGAAGCTCACGCCGCAGCAGCGCGAGGACGCCATCCGGCTGCTCGTCGACCCGCGCACCGGGGCCGGGCTCAGCCGCTTCCGGCTCACCATCGGCAGCCCCGACCTCATCGAGCACCTGCCGTTCTGGTCCGAGGACGACCTGCCGGCCGGCGTCGCCGACGACTTCGGCCTGAAGTACTTCTCCATCCAGCGCGACGTCGACCTGCACATCGTCGACACCATCAAGCTGATCCAGAAGTACAACCCGCACGCCACGTTCTTCGCCTCCGCCTGGAGCGCGCCGGCGTGGATGAAGACCAACAACAAGTTCCTCGGCGAGGTCGCGCTCAAGCCGGGCAGCAGCACCGACTACTACCAGGTCGGCAAGCTGCGCGACGACTGCATCGACGTCTTCGCCCGCTACTACGCGAAGTACGTCGAGGCCTACGCCCGCAAGGGCATCCCCATCGACGCGCTGACGCTGCTCAACGAGCCCGGCATGGACGTGGTCTACCCGGCCATGGACATCAGCGTCGAGCAGCAGCAGAAGCTCGCCGTGGCGATGCAGCGCTACCTGCCCAGGGACGTCGAGGTGTACGTCCACGACTTCAACTTCTGGGACTGGCGCGACCCGAACAGCACCGCGACGAAGAACTACTACCGCATCATGAACGACCCGGCGGCGGCCCGGGCGGCCGACGCGATCGCGTTCCACCCGTACTGGGGCGACCCGACGGTCATGCGCGACGCCTACGAGCAGTACGGCAAGCCCGTGCACATGACCGAGACCAGCGACCTGTCGCCGGCCACGATCCTGAGCTACTTCCGGCTCGACGCGTCCTCGTACGTGATGTGGGCGCAGGCCACCGACCAGGACGGCGGCACCCTGCACTGGACGCCGCTGCGGGACAACAACGTCGACTGGGACCAGATCGCGGCCACCACCAAGTGGCCCGACCGGCTCGTGAAGGTCGACACGAACGCCCGCACGTACTCGGTGCGCGACGAGCTCTACTCCATGGGGCAGTTCGCGAAGTACCTCACGCCGCGGCACACCCGGGTCGAGTCCAGCGCGACGTCGGGCGGGGTCGGCAACGTCGTGTACCGCGACGGCGACGACTTCGTGGCCGTCGTCGGCAACGCCAACGCGGAAGCTCGGAAGGTGCGGGTCGTGCTGGGCGGCCAGCAGTTCGTCGAGACCGTCCCCGCCGGCGCCTACGCGACGTTCCGCTGGCACGCCGACGTGCCGAGCTCGCACGGCAACCACGCGCCTTCGCTGGCGCCGGTGCCGGACGTGACCGCGGACCAGTACACGACGACCACGTTCCGGCTGCGGGCCACCGACCGCGACCGCGACGCCCTCGCGTACTACGCCGTGGACCTGCCCGAGGGCGTCACCGTCGACGCGGCGACCGGCGAGGTCAGCCTGCACCCGACGACGGCCGGCTCCCTGGACCTCAAGTTCCGGGTGACCGACGGCGCGGCGAGCGACGAGGTGGCCGTGCACGTGACCGTCAGCCCGCACGGTGCGCCGGTCGGCGAGAAGGTCGAGGCGGAGGCGTACGTCGCCGAGCACGGCTGGACCGACGGCGGCGCGAACTTCGTCGAGAACAACCCGGCGGCCAGCGGCGGCAAGAACGTCGGCTGGACGGCGGCGGGCAACTGGCTGCAGTACCGCCTCGACGTGACCCAGGCCGGCACCTACGACCTGGAGCTGCGGGTGGCCAACGGCACGGGCGCGGTCGCGGCGAACGCGATCTCGCTGCACGACGCCTCCGGCCAGGTCCTCACCACCGCGTCGGTGCCGGACACAGGCGGCTGGGGCTCCTATCAGTCCGTCCACGCCACGGTGACCCTGCCGGCCGGCGACCAGCTCGTCACGGTGTACTGCGAGACGGGCGGGTTCAACCTGGACTACTTCCGACTGTCCTGATCACAGGCGACGCGCCCGGCGCCAGGTTCCCGGCGCCGGGCGCTCGTGCGAATCCGGCCCGATTCGGGGCAGCCTGAAGTTGCCGGACCGCGTACCCTGTCACGTCGCAGGACACCCATGGGGAGGAAACGACGTGGATATCAGTGGTACGGGCGGCGATGTACTGCTCCTATTCTACATAGTAGGCGGTCTGGCCACGATTGTCAGTGGCCTGTTGCCCGGTAGCTCGAAGGGCTGGCGGATCTTCAGCATCGTCGCCGGCCTGATCTTTGTGGTCTGGGCCGGATATGTCCTGCTCTTCGGCGGCTGGATCCTCATCAGCCTCAAGATCCTCATCGCGCCGGTGCTGCTCGTCGTTCGCGGCGTCCGTGACTGGATCAAGAAGGGCAAGGAGTCCACCCAGCCGCAGTTCCAGGCGGCGGCTCCCGGCCAGCCGGGCGCGTTCCCGCCGCCTCCGCAGCAGCCGCAGGGTGCTTACCCCGCGCCGCAGCCCGGTTACGGGCCGCCCCCGGTGCAGCAGGGCTACCCGCAGCAGCCGGCCCCGCAGCCCGGTTACGGGCCGCCGGTGCAGCAGGGCTACGCGCCGCCCGTGCCGCAGCAGGCTGGTTACCCGGTCCCGCAGCAGGCTGGTTACCCGGTGCCGCAGCAGGGTTACGCGCAGCCGCAGCCGCAGCCGCAGCCGCAGCAGCAGGGCTACGCGCCGCCGCCGCAGGCGCCGTTCCAGCCGCCGACGGCCTGACGCGTCACGCCAGCCGGGGGTACACCCGGCGGGCGTTGAACTCGTAGACCTTCGCGCGCGCCTCGTCGTCCAGGCCGACGGCGTCGACGTAGCGGCGCGTGTCGTCGAAGTGGTGGCCGGTCCGCGGGTCGATCCCGCGGACCGCACCCACCATCTCCGAGCCGAAGAGGATGTTGTCGGGCTCGGCGACGGCGAAGAGCAGGTCGATGCCCGGCTGGTGGTAGACGCAGGTGTCGAAGAAGACGTTGCCCATCAGCGCCTCCTCCACCGGCGGGCGGCCGAGCATGTCGGCGAGGCCGCGGAACCGGCCCCAGTGGTAGGGCACGGCGCCGCCGCCGTGCGGGATCACCAGGCGCAGCCCGGGCAGGTCGCGGAACAGGTCGGCCTGCAGCAGCTGCATGAACGCGGTCGTGTCCGCGTTGAGGTAGTGCGAGCCGGTGGCGTGGAAGTTTCGGTTGGTGACCGCCGAGACGTGCACCATCGCCGGGACGTCGAGCTCGGCGAGGGCCTCGTACATCGGGTACCACGACCGGTCGGTCAGCGGCGCCGACGTCCAGTGCCCGCCGCTCGGGTCGGGGTTGAGGTTGCAGCCGACGAACCCGAGCTCCTCGACGCAGCGGCGCAGCTCCGCGACCGCGTTGCCGATCGGCGCGCCGGGGGACTGGGGCAGCTGGCAGACGCCGGCGAAGCGGCCCGGGAACAGCGCCACGACCCGCGCGACGAGGTCGTTGCAGGCCCGCGCCCAGGCCAGGCTGGTGGCCTCGTCGCCGGCGTGGTGGCCCATCGCCGAGGCGCGCGGCGAGAACAGGGTCAGGTCGACGCCGCGCTCGTCCATGAGCCGCAGCTGGCTGTCCTCGATCGTCGCGCGGATCTCGTCATCGGTGATGTCCGGGTAGGGCGGGGCCGGCTCGCCCCGCTCGAACGCGGCGAGCTGGGCGGTGCGCCACGCGGTGTGCGCCTCGGGGGCCGTCGTGTAGTGGCCGTGGCAGTCGATGATCATGAATGGTCCACGGGCGGGGTGCCGTGCGTGTGGAACGACGCGATCGTCTGCAGGCCCCACGCCTGGCCCTTGGCGCGCTCGGCCTCGGTCCAGTCGACCGGGCGCCAGTCGGGGGCGAGCACCAGGCGGGCGCCGGCGTTGCACAGCTCGATGCGGTTGCCGCCGGGCTCGTACACGTACAGGAAGAAGGTCTGCTGGATCGCGTGCTTGTGCGGGCCGGTCTCGATGAACACGCCCTGCTCCAGGGCGATGTCCGCGGCGCGCAGGATGTCCTCGCGGGTGTCGGTGGCGAACGCGACGTGGTGCAGCCGCCCGGCGGTGCCGGTGCGGTCGCGGGTGTAGACGACGTCGTAGCCCTTGCTGGTGTAGGTGGTCCAGCTGCCGGCGACGCCGCCGTCGTTCAGCACGATCTGCTCGGTGACGAGGGCGCCGAGCGTGTCGCGGTGGAAGTCGCGGTTGCCCTCGACGTCGACGCCGAGGTAGTTGACGTGGTCGAGGCGGCGCACGCTCACGCCGCGGCCCGGGTAGGCGCTCGCCTGGTTCTTCAGCGCCGGGGCCAGCTCGGCCGGCGGGCGGTACCACTCGCATTCGTAGAACAGGCCGAACTCGTGGCCGTCGGGGTCGGTGAACACGTAGGTGGGCCCGAAGCCGGGGTCGCCGTCGCGCCAGCCGAGGCCGCGGCCGGTCGCCTCGATCGCGGCCACCCGCCGCCGCAGGAACTCCGGGCTCGCCGCGCGCAGGTTGGTCCGCCCGACGCCGGATGTCGAGTGCCGCGTGAGCTTGATCGTGGCGTTGCTGTAGTCGTCCCAGGCGCGCAGGAAGACGGAGTCGCCGGCCTCGCCGTTGACGGACAGGCCGAGGTACCGGACGAAGAACTCGAGGCTCTCGTCGAACACCGGGGTGCGCAGTTCGATGTGTGCGAGGTGGGCGACGTGGTGCAGGGGCGGCATGGGCGGTCTCCGGGGGTTCACGCGCGGGGGAAGGCGACGCCGTCGAAGAGCTTGCGGGCGGTGCGCACCACGCCGGAGCGTAGGGCGCGGGGCGGGTCGGCGGCGACGTCCACGACGACGTCGACGAGCACGTGGCCGCTGGGGTGCTCGACGTCGACCCGCGAGCCGGGCGGCCAGCCGGCGGTGAGCTCGTGGCCGACCGAGCCGGGCAGGAGCAGGCCGGTGACGACGCTGACCGCGGCGAGCACGCCGATCGACGTGTGCGGCTGGACGGGGATGAAGGAGCGGGTGCCCACCTGGCCGCCGTCGCGGGGCGGGGAGACGAGGACGGTCTTCGGTACCGACGAATCACCGGCGTCGCCGAGGCCCATCAGCGCGCCGGCCTTGCGGCGGAACGCGTCGACGCGCTCCAGCAGCGCGGCGTCGGCGGCGAGCTCGGCGTGGGTTTCGGCGCCGGTGAGCCCGAACGCCTCCGCGGCCGCGACGACGACCGGCATGCCGTTGTCGACGCAGGTGATCGGGGTGCCGTCGAGCACGTCGCGGACGCTGCCGGTGGGCAGAAGGCGGCCGGTCGCGGAGCCCTCGGTGCCGGTGAACGCGAGCGTCACCGGCGCGGCGGTGCCGGGCACGCCGGAGATGGCGACTTCGCCGCGGTACTCGACCCGCCCGCCCGGCGTCGGGAACGTCGCGACGGCGAGGCCGCCGGAGTTCACCATGCGGATGCGCACGCTCGTCTCGGCGGTGCCGGCCGGCACGAGCCCGCGCTCGACGGCGAACGGACCGACCCCGGCGAGGATGTTGCCGCAGTTCTGCCGGTCACTCACGGTCGCGTCCGCCACGCCGAGCTGCAGGAAGAGGTAGTCGATGTCGGCGTCGGGGCTCGCCGACGGCCCGACGATCGCGACCTTGCTGGTCAGCGACGTGGCGCCGCCGAGGCCGTCGATCTGGCGCGGGTCGGGGGTGCCCATCAGCCGCAGCAGCAGCTCGTCGCGCTCGGCGGGGTCGGCGGGCAGGTCGGCGGGCTCGAAGTACAGCCCGCGGGAGGTCCCGGCGCGCAGCATGGTGCAGCGCACACCCGTCTCGTCGTAGTCAGTCACGGGCGTGGAAGTCGTCGTAGGCCACGTACTCGATGCCCAGGCCCGGCAGCATGGCGCGCAGCCCGTAGCGGTCCAGGCCCAGCTCCCCGGCGGCGAACGCGGCGCGGCTGGCGTCCTCCTTGTCGACGCGGGCCTGCGCGGCGACGAGGGCCCGGTCGACGTCGGCGCGGGGCACGACCATGACGCCGTCGTCGTCGCCGAGGATCACGTCGCCGGGGTGGACCGTCTGCCCGCCGAGCACGACCGGCAGGTTCACCGAGCCGGCCGTCGCCTTGACGGTGCCCTGCGCGCTGACGGCCCGCGACCAGGCCGGGAAGCGCATGTCGCGCAGCGCGCCGACGTCGCGGACGCCGGTGGCGAGCACCACGCCGCGCACGCCGCGGGCGCGCAGCGAGACGGCGAACAGCTCGCCGAAGAGCCCGTCGGTGGACGGCGCGGCGGTGGCCACCACGAGCACGTCGCCCGGCCGGCACTGCTCGACGGCGACGTGGATCATCAGGTTGTCGCCCGGCCAGCACAGCACGGTGACGGCGGTGCCGCCGACCCGCGCGCCCGCCCACGCCGGGCGGAACTCCGGCCCGAGGTAGCCCGAGCGGCCGATGGCCTCGTGCACGGTCGCCACGCCGAACGCGCCGAGCCGCTCGGCCGCGGCGACGTCCGCCCGCGGCGGCCCGGTCACGACCACGGTCCTCATCATGCGCCCAGCCTAGGCTGCCCAGCAATATTGTCAACAATCTCGTGGACGTCACGGCATGCCGCCTAGGGTGCTGGTGGTCAATTGTCAACAATATTGGCGCACATCTTGTTTCGCCGATGTCCTCAGTCGTACGGTGGGCCGGCACGCCCGGGCCGCCACTCGCGTCGACTGGTCATCAAGGGAGATCACCATGCGTGCCAAACGTTGGACAACGGCGCTCGCCTGCGCCGTCGCGATCCTGTCCGCCACCCTCTCACCGGCCGCGGGCTCGCCCGCGGCGGCGCACGGTCGCGGCCCGCTGGGCGCCATCGCGCCCGTCATGGACTGCGCCGCCGTCACCGGGCTCGACCTCACCGGCGTCACCGACGCGCCGGTCACCATCACCTCCGCGGTCGTGTCCACCGCCGGGGCGCCCGCGCCCTACTGCGCCGTGCAGGGCACCATCGCGCCGGCGAACACGTTCGTCATGCGGCTGCCGGTGCAGGGCTGGACCCAGCGGTACCTGCAGACGGGCTGCGGCGGCCTGTGCGGCAGCTCGAACATCAACTACACGCAGGCCGACGGCTGCGCGCCGATCACCGACGGCACCATCGCCTCCGCCACCACCGACATGGGCCACCAGGGACGCCCGGACGGCTCGTGGGCGGCCGGCAACCCGCAGGCGCTCATCGACTTCGCGTACCGCGGCGTGCACGTCACCGCCCAGGTGGCCAAGGCGGTCATCCAGCGCTTCTACGGCCGGTCACCGGCGTACAGCTACTTCGACGGCTGCTCCGACGGCGGCCGCGAGGCGCTCATGGAGGCCCAGCGCTACCCCGGCGACTTCGACGGCATCGCCGCCGGCGCGCCCGCCAACGACCTCGTCGTGCAGAACACCTTCCACCACGCGTGGAACGTGCTGGCCAACCGCGACGCCGCCGGCAACCCGATCCTGCTCGCCGGCAAGCTGCCGCTGATCCACAGCGCGGTCATGGCCGCCTGCGACGGCATCGACGGCCTGGTCGACGGCCAGCTCGACGACCCGCGGGACTGCCGTTTCGACCCGGGCCGCCTGGCCTGCCGGCCCGCACAGGACCCCGCCACCTGCCTCAGCACGGCCGAGGCCGGCGTGGTGCGCCGGCTGCACGACGGCGCGACGACCGCCGACGGCGTGCGCCTCGAACAGGAGATCGCGCACGAGTGGGGCTCGGAGCTGGACTGGACGCTGTTCGTGCCGGCCGCGCCCGGGCAGACGACGTTCAGCGAGAACATCGCGCTGTCGTTCCTGCGGTACCTCGCCTACCGCAACGTCGCCGACCCGGCGTACCAGCTGTCGGACCTGCAGTTCACCGTCGAGTCGTTCCGGCGCACGGTGCGGACGTCGGACTACCTCGCCGCCACCGACCCGGACCTGTCCCGCTTCGCCCGCCGCGGCGGGAAGCTGGTGCTGTGGCACGGCTGGTCGGACCAGCACATTACGCCGCAGTCGACACTGGAGTACTACGACGCGATGCGCCGCACCATGGGCGGGCGCACGGTGGACGGGTTCGCGCGGCTGTACCTGTTCCCGGGCATGGCGCATTGCGCCGGCGGCCTCGGCCCGGACCGCTTCGACGTCATGAGCCCGCTCATGGCGTGGGTCGAACGGGACACCGCGCCCAGCCGGCTCGTCGTGTCGCGGGTGGAGAACGGCGCCGTCACCCGCACCCGTCCGGTCTTCCCCTACCCGGCGGTCGCCCGCTACGACGGCACCGGCAGCATCGACGACGCGGCGAACTTCGTGTCGTACACGCCGCGGCGCCCGTCCACCGTCGGCTACGACTGGCTCGGCCACAACCTGTACACCCACGGTTACCAGGCAACGTGCCGCGTCGTGAACGGCAGGCTCGTCTGCGACTAGTGGGTCCCGGTTTCGCCGAGGCGGTCGCGAAGGTACCGCTGCTCGTGCTCGGTCTGCGCGAGGTCCAGCGCGCGCCGGTAGGCGCGGTGGGCCTCGCCGTGCCGGCCGGCCCGGCGCAGCAGGTCGGCGCGGGTGGAGTGGAAGTAGCGGTAGTGGCCGAGGTCGAGCCGGTCGAGGATGGCCAGCCCGGCCTCCGGCCCGTCGATCTCGGCCACGGCGACGGCCAGGTTCAGCTCGACGATCGGTGAGCCGGTCAGGCGCACGAGCCGCTCGTAGAGCGCGGCGATCTGGCGCCAGTCGCGCGGCTGGTTCAGGTGCAGGTCGGCGATTGCCGCCTGGACGAGGTAGGGCCCGGTGCGCCGCCGGTCCATCGCCCGGCGCAGCAGCGCCCGGCCCTCGCCGATCTGCGCCTCGTCCCACCGCGACCGGTCCTGCTCGTCGAGCGGCACAACCCGTCCGTCGCGCAGCCGCGCCGCCCGCCGCGCATCGTGCAGCAGCATCAGCGCGAGCAGCGCGAGCGCCTCGCTCTCGTCGGGCATGAGTCCGGCAAGGGCCCGGCCGAGCCCGATCGCCTCGGCGGCGAGGTCGACGCGGCCGCCGCCCCAGCCCTCGTTGAAGATGAGGTACACCACCGCGAGCACCGCGCCCAGCCGCTGCGGCAGCCGGTCCTCGGGCGGCACCGCGAACGGGATGCCGGCGTCGCGAATCTTGTGCTTGGCCCGGACCAGCCGCTTGCTCATCGTCTCGAACGGCACGAGGAACGCCAGGGCTATCTCCTCGGTCGACAGGCCGCCCAGCGCCCGCAGGGTGAGCGCCACCTGCGCGTCCAGGGCGAGCGACGGGTGGCAGCAGGTGAAGATCAGCTCGAGCCGTTCGTCGGGGATCGTCGCGGCGTCGTCCGGGTCGGCCTCCGGTTCCTCCGGCCCGGATTCGAGGTCCCGGGCGAGCAGCTTCGTCTTCTCGGCCAGGACCTTACGGCGGCGCAACTGGTCGACGGCGCGGTTACGTGCGGTGGTGACCAGCCAGCCGACGGGGCTGGCCGGCTCGCCGTCACGCGGCCACCGCTCGGCGGCGATGGCGAACGCCTCGGCGGTCGCCTCCTCCGCCAGCTCGAAGTCGCCGAGGATCCCGATCAGCGTGGCCAGGACGCGGCCCCACTGCTCGCGGAAGACGGCATCAAGCGCCATGGAACCGGCCCTCGATGACGGGCCGCACCTCGATCGCGCCATTGCTGCGGGTCGCCTGGAACGCCTCGGCGATGGCCAGCGCCCCGTCGAGGTCGTCGGCGTCGATGACGATGAGGCCGGCGATGTACTCCTTGCTCTCGACGAAGGGCCCGTCGGTCAGCAGCGGCGCACCCTCCCCGTGGTGCAGCGTCGTGGCCGAGCCCGCGGCGTGCAGGCGGGCCCAGCCGGCGACGCAGGGCCGCCCGAGCATCTCGGCGACGTCGGCCGGCACGGTCTGCGCGGCCCGCTCGGCGGGCGACTCCTCGGCGTCGTAGATCAACAGCGCGTACTGCATCGGTTGCCTCCGGTGGTGGTCGGTGCGGGTTCGAGTATCAGACGAACGGCGCGCGCACCGACGGACACCGAGTTTTCCGGCTCGCAGGTGTCCGTCGGGGGCGTGGCCGTTCGTTGCTGCCCTGAACCGTCCTTACCGAACGAGGGGACAGCCTCATGCCCGACATCCTGCACCGCATCAGCGTCGACGCGCCCCGGGAGCGTGTGCACGACCTCGTCGCGAGCGCCGACGGCATCGGCCGCTGGTGGACCGGCCGGCCGGCCGACGGTGAGCACGCCGTCGGCGCCCGATTCGGCGTGTACTTCGGCGACGCCGAGAAGCCCGCCGCCGTCATGGAGGTGGTGGCCGACGCGCCGGACGAGATCATCTGGCGCGTGACCGACGGCCCAGGCCCGTGGCTGGGCACCCGGATCACGTTCGCGCTGCGCCCTGCCGCGGGTGGCGGGACGACGCTGCTGTTCACCCATGCCGGCTGGGCCGAGCCCAGCGAGTTCATGGGCGGCTGCAGCACCAACTGGGGCGCGTACCTGACCAGCCTCAAGACCGGCGCGGAGAGCGGCGCGTTCGCCGCCTACCCGGCCGGCGAGATCAGCCGCTGGGACTCATAGGAGACCGGCCAGCTTGTACAGCACGAGCGAGCCGGCGACCGCCACGTTGAGGCTCATCCCGGTGCCGACCATCGGGATCTCGACCGCCCCGTCGAGCAGGTCGAGGGCCTCGGGCGGGATGCCGGTCCGCTCGTGGCCGAGGACGATCACCGTGCGGCCGCGGGCGGCGGGGAGGTCGGCGAGGCGCACCGCCTCGTCGGCCAGCTCGACGCCGACGATCCGGGCGCCGCCGGCGCGCTCGGCCCCGAGCCAGCGGGCCGGGTCGCTCACGCGGTGTACGCACGTCGGCTGCCACAGTGTGTTGCCGCGCGCGAGGGCTTCGTCGACCCACGGGAACGGCGGCGCCGCGAGGCACGCGCCGACGGCGTCGCAGGTGCGCAGCAGCGTGCCGAGGTTGGCGCCGTGCATGGGCCACAGCGGCGCGGCGATGAGGTGGCCCCAGCACCGGTGGCGGCGTGGGCGGCGGGACGTGCGAAGCTCGCTGCGGGTCCGCACCCGGATGGCGGGGGTCACCGCAGGGGAGCGCTCGCGCTCCGGCGTTCGAGAATCATGAGGGGCGTGCTTCTCGGCGCACGCGGGCCATCGACGACGACGAGGTCGCCCTCAGCATAGCGCGCGCGTCCGCTTAACCAGTCCCCGCGGGGCCGGCAGGGCCACCGCCAGGGACTCGTGGTCGACGGCCCGCACCCACGACTCCAGCTCGGGCAGACCCTCGGCCGCCCGCGTGGCGCGGGTCGTCGTGCGCTGGCTGCCCGCCGGCCCCTGCTCGACGTCGTCGCCGCGATCCCCGTGAGCGCGGAGACCTTCGCGGGCCGCCGGCGAGGCGGGCGTCATGCGCGACCTGCGCCGCCACCTGCGCGACGAGCGCGCCCGACCGCGCGAGCAAGCATCGGTCCGCGGCTACTGGCGCATCGGCACCGTCGGCGCACTGCCCCGCGAAGAGGACTGACCGGGCGCGGCTCCGCTACCATTGCCGACCGTGATCCTGGCGCTGCTGCTCGACCTGGCCAACATCGCCGGCGGGTTCCTGCTCGCCATCGCCCTGCTGCGGCGGCTACCGAGGGTCGGCGACGACCTCGGGAAGTTCGCCGAGCGGGCCGCGCCCTTCGGATGGGTGGTGGGCATCGTCGCCCTCGCCTGCGGCGGCGCCTATCTGCTCATGCATCTGCTGTCGGGCGGCAGGGTGTACCACTTCGAGATCGTCGGCATCGGCGTCGGCCTGGCGCTGCTGTGGGAGCGGCTCACCGGCCGCAAGACGCCCACCACAACGGGCCCGGACGCCCCCACCGGCGCGGCCCTGCTGCTGGCCGTCTTCGGCGTCGTCGCGATCCTCGTCGGCCTCCAGGGCCTCTTCACCTCGGACTGACGTTGTAATTTTCAGGCGCGTACGTGAAGCGCTCGATAGTGCTCGGCCCGTCGACCTGCTCGACGCCGACGACCCGGCCGGTGAAGCCCGCGGCGACCTCTGTCGACAGGTAGCGGCCGTCCAGCTCGGCCATCGCGACGAACTCGCCGCCGGCCAAGTGGCCCAGCTGCACTAGGTCCGGACCGGCGGCCGGACCGTCGGTCACCGGGTGCGGCACCGTTCGGATCGCGAGACTTACGCGACCGTCCGCGAGCGGTGCCCGCGCGAGCACCTGCGTCAGCGGTCCGACCGGCGGGTTGCCCGGGTGCGGCTCGAACGGCCCGGACGGCCGCCGGGAGCGCGCGAGCGTGACGGCGTGGCCGCGCTCCGTGCCGCCCTCGGCGAGCAGGAGGTACCACCATTCGCCGCGCCGGTACAGGTGCGGCCCCTCCGGATAGGCGAGCCCGGTGCCGGACCACAGCGTGACGGGTTCGTCGCGCAGCGCGCCGGTCAGCGGGTCGACACGCGCCTGCCGGATCGGGTCGGGCGCGCCGGGCACCGCCCACGTGAGGTAGCACGTGCCGTCGTCGTCCCACGCGAGGTCAGGGTCGACGCCGACCGCGCCGGCGGTGTAGACCGGCGCGCTCCACGGCCCGGCCGGGTCCTCGCTCCACACGATCAGGTGCCCGTCCGCAAACCGCGCGACGTTCGTGGTGACCATCCAGAAGCGCCTGCCGTGGTACCGCAGCGTCGGCGCGAAGATCCCGCCGCTGCCCGCCCCCGAGGGCAGTGTGATCTGTTCGTCGCGGTCCAGCACGTGCCCGATGTGCCGCCAGCGCACGAGGTCGCGGCTCACCGAGACCGGCACGCCCGGCAGGTACTCGAACGACGAGTTGACCAGGTAATACTCGTCGCCGACCCGGCAGATCGACGGGTCCGGGTGGAAGCCGGCCAAAATGGGTTCGGACATCACGGAATCCTATGCCCGGGGTTGACCTGAACCCGGGTTGAGGTTCTACCGTCGTGCGCGTGAGCGTGGACATCGGCACCGGCGTGGTGGAGCAGTTCAAGGCCGCCTTCCGGGGATACCCGACGGGTGTGGCCGTCATCACCGTGGCCGGCCCGGACGGCCCGGCCGGGCTGACGGCCTCCAGCGTCGCCTCGGTGTCGCTCGCACCGCCCGCGCTGTCGTTCTCGGTGATGGACTCCCCGTCAGCGCGCCTGATCGCGGCGGCCGACCGCCTCGTGGTGAACATCCTCGGCGCCGAGCACGCCGACCTGGCCCGCGACTTCTCGCGCCCGGGCGCGCCGCGCTTCACCCCCGAGCAGGGCTGGACGATCCTGCCGACCGGCGAGCCGATCCTCCCCGGCGCACAGGCCGCCCTGCGCTGCGTGACACTGCACCGCCTCCCGGTCGGCGCCTCGATGGTGGTCGTCGCCGAGGTCGTCGCGGCGGAGGTCGGCCCGCCGGGCGGTCGCCTGATCTACCACGAGCGCCGCTTCGTGACCGAAGGCTAGGGCACGGGGGTCACGACGACCTTGAGGCCGGTGCGGGCGTTGCCGGTCTCGAAGGCCGTGGCCACCTGCTCCAGCGGGTAGGAGTGGCTCACCAGGGAGCGGACGTCGGCGCGGCCCGAGGAGACCAGGGCGGCGGCCCTCGGGTACACCTCCTTCATCCGGCGCACCATCGCGAAGGTCAGGCCCTTGCGGCGGGCCGTCGCGGCGGGGAACGCGGACGTCTCGGTGCTCGGGATGCCGCCGAGCACGACCCGGGCGCCGGGGCGGGCGGCGATGATCGCGGCCTCGATCGCGGCGTCGGTGCCGGCGATCTCGAAGGCCACGTCCACGCCGCGGCCGTCGGTGAAGGCGGCCAGCGCCGACTCGTAGCCGGGCGCGGCGGGGTCGAGCACGGCGTCGGCGCCGTAGCGGGCGGCGGCCTCGCGGCGGTGGGGGAGCGGGTCCGCGGAGAGCACGCGCGCGGCGCCGGCCGCCCGGGCGACCTGGATGAGCAGCAGGCCGATCGGGCCGGCGCCGATGACCGCGACGTCGGCGCCCAGCGGGACGTGGCCGAGGTCGACGGCGTGGATCGCCACGCCCAAGGGCTCGAGCATGGCGCCGTCGGCGTCGGTCATCGTGCCGGGGAGCGGGAACAGGCGGTCCGTCGGCCAGGGCAGGTAGCGCTGCAGGCCGCCGTCGCGCAGGCCGTGGCCGGCGAAGACGATGTCGCGGCACAGGTTCGGGTGGCCGGCCCGGCACAGGTCGCAGTGGCGGCACGGGATGGCGGGGTCGATCGCCACGCGCACGCCGTCGAGACGTCCGCCGCGGACGATGCCGGCCATCTCGTGGCCACCGACGATCGGGTGGGCGATGCGGGCGTCGCCGATGCCTCCCTCGGCCCACCAGTGCAGGTCGGATCCGCACAGGCCGACCGCGGTCACCTCGACCAGGCTCTCGCCGTCGGCCACCGTCGGCATGGGCTCGTCGGCCAGGCGGACGTCGCCGGCGGCGTGGAAGCGGGCGGTGCGGTTCAAACTTCCTCCAGCGCGGGGCGGGGAGCACGAGGCAGCGGTACGACCAGCGGCGTGCCCGTCGCCGGGTCCGGCACGACCAGGGCGGACAGGCCGAACACCGACTCGAGCACCTCCACGGTGAACCCCTCGGCGGGCCGGCCCTGCGCGACGATCCGGCCGTCGCGCATCGCCACGACGTGGTCGGCGTAGCGGGCGGCGAGGTTCAGGTCGTGCAGCACCATCACGATCGTACGGCCCGGCGGGGATGCTTCTCCGGACGGCCGCCGGTGTTCGGCGGGGCAGCAGAGGCTCGACCAGGAACCACTGGTCGTCGGTCAGGTCCGAGGGGTAATGACAAGCTCTTGCCGCCCGGATGCGCTATCTGAAATGATCCGCGACCGGTCGGGGCAGCGATTTCGGCCGGGCTTTGAGATAATTTTCGTATGCGGCAGCTACAATTGTTCACCACGAAAGAATTGGCTGCCATGCGCGACCGAACCAAATCGCGGCGGTATTCTCCCGCGGGCGAGGAGTTCCGCCGGGAACACGCGCGGCAACGGACCTGGGGCCTGGCCAGACGTGTTGTGCGGCGCAGATTCGTCGGCCGCCGGAATCCGCGAGCGCCGGAAATTGGAATCGTGCAATTCATCGAATACCGTCCGCACGGCCCACCGACGCCAATTTCTCGGACGTCCATTCGAGCCGCACGGAAGCCCCAGACCTCGAGACGTATATCAACCTTGCCGCGTTACGGTCTGGACCACCGACTGATGACCCGTACGGATCCGCCGGCGGCAGACGGTCTGGAGGAATCACCTTGGGCAGCGGCGGACCTGGACCACTGTGCCCCATTGATAAGGGCAGGCCGAAGGCGCCCTCCACCATCGGCCGAGCGTCGTTTGTCAGCCCCTCGTCCAAGTGAACCAGCGGTCTTGCCACGACGGCCCGCCACGGCCGCGCGGATGGCGAGCGGAACAGGGGAGCGCCAGAGTCCGGGCCGTCGTCGCACGAGCGCAGATGCACCTGGACGAGGGGCTGAGCAACGACGCTCGGCCGATGGTGGCGGGCGCCTTCGGCCTGCCCTTATCAACGGGGCACAGTGGTTCCAGGCCAGACCTGCCCTACGGTCATTCCTCCAGGCCGTCTGCCGCCGCCGGGTCCGTGCGGGTCATCAGTCGGTGGTCCAGACCGTGAGCGGCAAGGGTGGTGTTCGTTTCATGGTTCGCGGCTTTCTTGCGGCCCGAAACCATGCCGGGCGCGCTGCCGTATTTGTGGGGTTTTGGATGGATTTTAGCTGCCCCACTTTGAGCGCAGTGAACTTGTAGACTGCGCCGATGCGCCGGCGCCTCATCGTGATCGTTTTGACGGCCGTCGTGGTGTTGCTCGGCGGGGCCGGGGCCTACGCGGTGGCCCACCGGGACGTGGCGCCGGCCGATGCGCCGCTCGCGCTGGGGACGACCGCCCTGCTGCGCACGGACGCCGGGGAGGCGCGCGTGACCATGCACTCGGCCGTGGCCCGGCGGACCGGGTGCGATCAGGTGCGGCCGTCGGCGGCGAAGGTGTACCTCGTCGCCGACGTGACGATCGAGGCGGTCATGGGGGCGTGGCCGGTCGCCGCCGACGACTTCATGTACTTCGCGCCCTACGACGGCTCGTCGCACAGCATGAGCCTCGCCGTCGGGCCGCTCGGCGCCGACTGCGGCAGCGACCTGCCGCACCGCACCCTCACGGCGGGGGGCAAGGTGCACGGCACCGTGTTCTTCGGGCGGGACGCGCACAGCGGCGAGATCTACTACTCGACGCACGAGATGCGCAACGGTGTCTCCTGGCGGGTCGGCTGAGGCTCGGCCGCTGGCCGGCATGCATCCGGGCGTGCGTCCACCTGCTGGTTCGCATCCTTGCGCGGGCGGTGGGCCGCGGCCACGCGTTCACCAGGGCCGGGAGCGGGTAGAGATGGCGGGCCCGAGCGAAGGAGGCGGCCATGTCACCGATCGCCACCGTCAACCCGTACACCGCCGAGACGGTCCGCGAGTTCGAGCCGATGGGTGCCGGTGCCGTCGACGCGGCCGTGCGCCGGGCCGCCCGGGCGTTCACCGGATGGCGTTCGACGCCGGCGACGGATCGGGCCGAGGTGCTGCACCGCGCCGCCCGGATGGCCGCCGACCGGGCCGAGGAGCTCGAGGCGCTCATCACCCTCGAGACCGGCAAGCTGATCCGGCACAGCCGCGCCGAGGTCGACCTGGCCGTGCGGACCCTGCGGTACTACGCCGACGAGGGGCCGGCCCTGATCGCCGACGAGCCGCTGAAGGTCGAGCGCGGCACCGCCGTGCTGCGCAACGATCCGCTCGGGCCGGTCCTCGGCGTGCAGCCGGGGCACTTCCCGTTCTTTCACGCCGTGCGCTTCGCCGCGCCGAACCTGGTGCTGGGCAACACCGTGCTCGTGCGGCCCGCCGCCGGCTGCCCGCAGACGGCCCTCGCGCTCGCCGAGGTGCTCGCGGAGGCCGGCGCCGGCGAGGGGTGCTTCGAGGTGCTGCTGGTCGAGGACCGCGACGTCGGCGCCGTCGTCGAGCACGAGCAGGTCTGCGCCGCGTCGCTCATCGGCGCCGAGGCGGGCGGCGACGCGGGTGGCGCCGGGCTCGCCGAGCGCGCCGGTCGGCGGGCCAAGAAGACCGTGCTGGACCTCGGCGGCCGGGACCCCTTCATCGTCCTGGACGGCGAGCATCTCGAGCGCACCGTGGAGGCCGCCGTCGCGAGCCGGCTGCACAACATGGGCCAGGGCGGCATCAGCGCGCGCCGCATGATCGTCGTGCGGAAGGTGTACGCCGAGTTCGTGGCCCTGCTGGCCGAGCGTTTTCACGCCCTGCGCCCCGGCGACCCGGCCGACGCCTCGACGACCCTCGCCCCGCTGTGCTCGGAGGCCGCGGCCGCGCGCCTGATGGACCAGCTCGACGACGCGTGCGAGCGCGGCGCGACGGCGGTGACGGGCGGCCACCGCATCGACCGGCGCGGCGCCTTCGTCGAGCCGACCGTGCTCACCGGGGTCCGCCCGGACATGCGCGCCTACCACGAGGAGCTCGCCGGCCCGGTGGCGGTCGTGTTCCCGGTCGCCGACGAGGAGGCGGCGGTCGCGCTGGCCAACGACTCGCCCTACGGCCTCGGCGGCGCCGTCTTCGCCGGCGACGTCCTGCGCGCGCACGCGGTCGCCGACCGGCTGGAGACCGGCATGGTGTGGATCAACCACCCGACGACGTCGGAGCCCAACCTGCCCTTCGGCGGCGTCAAGCGCTCCGGCTACGGCCGGGAGCTGGCGCACGCCGGCATCACCGAGTTCGCCAACCGCCGCCTGGTCGTGGAGAACTCGGCCTACGGCCCGGTCGGCGACGCCCTGGGCTGAGCCTAGAACGCCATCGCGGCCACCGCCGAGTCGACGTCCTCGGCCAGCAGGTCGGGCAGGAAGCCGATGAGGTCGAGGGTGAAGCGGACCATGCCCTCGGCCGGCGCCGCCACCCGCACGGGCGCGCCGCGGTCGCTGAACGCGGTCACCACCCGGTCGAGGCACAGCAGGCCCGCGCTGTCCAGGAACGTCGTCTCGGTGAGGTCCAGCACGACGCCGGTGTTCGCCCGCACGCTGACGAGCACGTCCTGCTCGACGAGGGGCGCGGTGGCGTGGTCGATCTCGCCGAGCAGCTGCACGACCTCGCAGCCGCCGGAGGTGTACACCCGGACCTGACGCTCGCCGTTCATCTCACCGCCTCCTGGCCTGGTCGCCGAACCTGCGGCGCATCAGGACCGTGGTCCCCGAACCCCGGTCGATCACCAGGTCGTCCATGAGGCGCCCGATCAGCGCCAGGCCGCGGCCGCGCTGCAGGGCCGAGCGCGGCGGGCGCCATTGCCCGGCGTCGGCGACCCGCACGGCCACGACGTCGTCGTCGACCTGGGCCAGCACGTTCACCGTGCGGCTTTCGTCGAGGCCGTAGCCGTGCTCGATCGAGTTGGCGACCGCCTCGGCGGTGGCCAGTACGATGCCGAACCGGTCGTAGTCGCCGATGCCCTGCGCGCCGAGCCAGCGGTCCAGCGCGGCGCGCAGCCCGGCCAGCTCCGACATGCGGGCCGGCACGTCGGCGCGGAACGGCGGCGCGTCGGCGTAGTCCAGCGCCAGCAGGCACATGTCGTCGTGCCCGCCCTCGCCGGGCAGCATGCCGTCGCTGAGCGTGCCGGCCAGCGACGCCAGGGGCGTCTGCCAGTGTTCGGCGGCGAGCGCGGCGAGGCGGTCGAGGCGCTGGTGCAGCCGCTCGCCGCGGCGCTCGACGAGGCCGTCGGTGTACATCAGCAGCCGCGACCCGCGCGGCACCGTGAGCGCCGCCTCGCGGCGACCCCGGCCGGCCGCGGTCGCGCCGAGCGGGCCGGAGCGCGCCCCCCACAGGAAGCTCGGCACCCCGCCGGGCTGGACCAGCAGCGGCGGCGGGTGCCCGGCGCACGCGTAGCGCAGCTCGCCGGTGTCGAGGGCCAGCTCGGCGTACGCCAGCGTCGTCATCTGCCCGGCGGCGAACGAGGCGACGAAGTCGTCCATGTGCCGCAGCACCTCGGCGGGCCCGTCGCGCGCGGTGGCGAGCGCCCGCACGGCGCTGCGCAGCTGGCCCATGGCGCTGGCGGCGTGCAGGCCGCGGCCCACGACGTCGCCGACGACGATGCCGACGCTCTCGGCCGACGTGGCGAAGACGTCGTACCAGTCGCCGCCGACCTCCAGCGAGTGCACGGCCGGGCGGTAGGCGGTCACCACCCGGTAGCGCGGGTCCTTCGGCCACTGCCCGGCCAGGAGGCTGCGCTGCAGGGTGTGCGCCACCTCCCGGTCGCGCTCGGCGAGCCGGGCGTTGTCCAGCGACAGCCCGGCCCGGTAGGCGAGGTCGGCGAGGAACTCGGGGCCGATGTTGCCGGCGGCGGCGACGTCGCCGGCAACGAGCAGCAGCGTGCCGAGGACGGTGTTGCGCGCCCGCAGCGGCAGCACCATGGCCCGGCGCCCATCGGTGGAGATCAGCGGCACCGCGGTCACCGGCCCGGCACGGCCGGCGGCGTGGACGGTGGCGCGCACGTCGTGCGGGATCGTCCAGCCGGCGGCGTCCCGGCCGTCGGTGGGCGCGGCCGCACGCCAGGCCGGCTCGCCGGCGGGTGCGAGGTCGATCTGGGCGTAGTCGGCGACGTCGGGCACGAGCAGCTCGACGAGCCGGCGCGCCCGGCCGTTGCACCCGACGGTCTCGTCGAGGTTGCGGCTCAGCCGGGCCAGGAACCCGGACTGCCAGGCCCGCCGGGTCGTCTCCTCCAGCAGCCGGATGCGGTCGAGGGCCTGCCCGGCCTGCCGCCCGATGGTGCGCATCAGCTCGATCTCGCCGTCGTCGAAGGACTGATCGGCGGTGAACATGAACGACACGACCCCCAGCACCCGCAGGTCCGCCAGCAGCGGCGCGACGATCCGCGCGCCGTCCTCGCCCGTGTGCCGCACGACCTCCAGCCGCGCGGCGGCGCGCGCCTCCGGGCCGGGGTCGTCGAGCGAGACCAGGTCGCCGTCCGGGTGCAGCGGGCGCAGCGCGGCCTCGGCCGGGTCCAGCAGCCAGACCCCGGTCCGCGCGGCCGCGAACGCCTCACCGCCGATCTGCACGATCGGGCCCGCGATCTGCTCGGCGTGCTCGATCGCCGCGCAGCTCACGACCAGCTCCTGCAGCAGCCGGACCCGGGTGGCGTTGCGCTCGGCGCGGCGCCGCTCGGCCAGCAGCTCCCGTTCGTAGGTGCGCCGGGTCGTCGCGTCGAACACGGTCATGCGCACCGTCGCCGGCGTGCCCGCCGGCCCGTCGCGCAGCAGCGCGTTGACGAGCGCGTCGAGCCGGGTGCCGTCGGCGCGGCGGAACTCGGCGGCGATTTCGCGGACCTCGCCCTGGATGTGCAGCAGCGGCGCGACGTGGGTCTCGTGGAAGATCCGGCTGCCGGCGGCGTAGATCTCCTGCACCCGCCGCCCGGCGAGCTGCTCGCGCGAGTACCCCGTCCAGTCCAGGAACGTGCGGTTGACCCGCACGATGGTGCCGTCGGGCCGCAGCGACAGGTACCCGCACGGTGCGCTGTCGTAGAGATCCTCGGCGCTGTCCTCGGGCGGCTCCGCCGGCACGGT
The DNA here is from genome assembly GCF_039537565.1 of Dactylosporangium darangshiense. Classification (NCBI taxonomy): domain Bacteria; kingdom Bacillati; phylum Actinomycetota; class Actinomycetes; order Micromonosporales; family Micromonosporaceae; genus Dactylosporangium; species Dactylosporangium darangshiense. Next base: position 232,555 of record NZ_BAABAT010000007.1, on the reverse strand, counting down.
CAGCCGTCCCGCAGGAAGGCGCGGATCGCCTCGTAGGTCTCGTCGGGCGCGCTCAGGTTGGGGCAGTGGCCGGTCGCCTGCAGCACGACGAGCGAGCTGCCGGGGAGGTTGTCGCGGACGTACTCGCCGACCTCGACCGGCGCGATGACGTCCTCGGAGCACTGCAGGATCAGCGCCGGCACGCCGACGCGGGGCAGGTCGGCCCGGTTGTCCGAGCGGAACGTCACCTCGGCGAACTGCCGGGCGATGGCCGGGTCGGTGCGGCAGAAGCTGTTGGTCAGCTCCTCGGCGAGCTCCGTCCGCCCGGCGTTGCCCATGACGACCGGGGCCATCGCGCTGGACCAGCCCAGGTAGTTGCTGTCCAGCGAGTCGAGCAGCTCGTCGATCTCGGACCGGCTGAAGCCGCCGCGGTAGCCGTCGTCGTCGAGGTACCGCGGCGACGGCCCGACGAGGACCAGCCGCCGGAAGCGCCCCGGCTCGTCGATCGCGGCCAGCATCCCGATCATCGCCGAGACCGAGTGCCCGACGAACACGACGTCGCGCAGGTCGAGTTCGGCGAGGATCTGCAGCAGGTCCTCGGCGTATCCGCCCAGCGAGGCGTAGCGGCGCGGGTCGTAGGCGGACAGGTCGGACCCGCCGTGGCCGACGTGGTCGAACAGCACGATGCGGTGGTCGCCGGCGAACCGCGGCGCCACGAACCGCCACATGTTCTGGTCGCAGCCGAAGCCGTGCGAGAAGACCATGGCGGGGGCGGATTCGGGGCCGAGCAGCCGGACGTTGTTGCGTTCGACAACGCTCACGGGCTGTGACGCTACTCGGGCAGGGCGTAAGTATTCAAGACGGACCTGACACTTGGGTCATCCGGTGGGGGACAAGTGCCCGTCGCAGGAGCCGCCGGTGGACTTGACGCCGTCGGGGCAGACGACGTTCACCCAGGTCGTGTCGGACAGGTCGGCGTCGGAGAAGCGCGCGCCGCGCAGGTTGGAGTCGGTCAGGGTGGCCGAGGACAGGTCGGCGCCGCGGACGTCGGCGCCGTGCAGGTCCGCGCGCACGAACGACACGGCGTGCAGGTTGGCCTTGTGCAGCCGGGCCTGTTCCAGCCCGACGTCGGTGAGGGTGCTCCCGCGCAGGTCGGCGCCGGCGAGGTCGGCGCGGACCAGCTTCACGCCGGTGAACTCGGCGTCGTGGGCGACGGCCAGGGTGAGGTCGGCGCCGCTGAGGTCCACGTCGGTCATGGCCGAGTCGCGCAGCGTCGCCCGGTGCAGGTTGGCGCCGCTGAGGTTGGCCGAGCCGACCGGGCCGTCCACTGTGGAGCGTTCGAGGTTGACGCAGCGCATCGGCCGGCCGTCGAGGTCGATCGCGGTGACGGTGCGCCCGCCCAGGTCGGCCGCGCGGGAGGCGGCCTTGGCGTCGGGGCAGCGGCGGCCGTGGTCCTCGCCGCCCCGGCCGCGGCCCAGCATCAACGCCCCGGCGACCAGGGCGGCCGCGATCAGGGCGATCGCGCCGACGCGCCGACGGGCCCGCATGCCTCCATGGTGCCCGCCGCTGCGGCGGCCGCCGGATGATCCGCCGGGGGAGGGTGGTCGCCGCGGTACCGCATAAGCTACCGTCCGGTAATGACGAGAGCGCTGGTGCTCGGCGGTGGCGGCATGACCGGCATCGCCTGGGAGTTCGGGATCCTCGGCGGCCTGGCCCGGGCCGGCGTCACCGTCGGCGACGCCGACACGATCGTGGGGACCTCGGCCGGCTCGGTGGTCGGCTCAGTGGTCGCCGCCGGCCTCGACCTCGCCGAGGCGATCGCCTACCAGCGCACGGTCGGCTCGCTCGGCGCCGCGCCGGCCGTCGACATCACCCCGGCCCTGGCGGCGTTCGCGCTGCTGGCCGACCGCTCGATCACCCGCGCCGAGGCGATGGCCCGGGTCGGGCGGATGGCCCTGGACGCCGAGACCGGCGAGGAGGACGAGCACGTACGGCGGCTGGGCGCCCAGCTGCCGGTGGCCGAGTGGCCGGAGCGCGACCTGCGCATCACCGCCGTGGACACGGCCGGCGGCGAGCCGGCGGTGTTCGACCGGGCTTCGGGTGTACCGCTGGCGCTGGCTGTTGCGGCGAGTTGCGCGGTGCCGTGCGTCTTCCCGCCGGTGACCATCGACGGACGGCGGTTCATGGACGGCGGCGTGCGCTCCGGCACCAACGCCGACCTGGCCGCGGGCGCCGAGGCGATCGTGGTGATCGCCCCGATGGGCGCGCTGCTGCGCCCGGTGATCGAGCGCGAGATCGCCACCGTGGGCGCCGCGCGCAGCCTGGTGATCGAGCCCGACGACGGCGCGGTGGAGGCGATCGGGCCCAACGTGCTGGACCCGTCGCGGCGGGCCGCGGCGGCCGACGCCGGCCTGCGCCAGGGCGAGGCCCTCGCCGCCGCGGTCCGCGAGATCTGGAGTCAATAACCGATGCGGAAGGTGGCGTCCTGCTTGTCGGTCGCCGAGGAGCTCGACGAGATCGGGTCGATGCGCAGGACGTAGTTGGAGTGGCGGACGTAGCGGGTCGGGTAGTTGTACGACCGCAGCGAGGTCCATGCCGAGTCGGCGAAGCCCGCCGCCTTGTAGAACGTGGCGTCGGCGGCGAACGTGCTCGTTTCGTCGTTGGCGTTGAGGACCAGCGCGTAGTTGGAGTGGCGCAGGTAGCGGTCGGGGTAGTTGACCGAGCGCAGCGACACGCCCGCGGCGTCGGCCAGGCCCGGCACCACGGTCCACAGCTGGTCCTGGTACGGGTCGAACGGGTAGGCGTCGATGCGCCCGACGTTGTTGGAGTGCCGCACGTAGCGGTCCGGGAAGTTGTACGACTTGATCCGGTTCCAGGCCGGCGCGCCCCACTTCGACGTCATCGCCGACATCTCCGCCGAGGTGATCGGCGTGATGCCCGGGTGCTTGGAGTTGAGCGGCTGCGTGTAGGCGCGGTCGCCCAGCAGGCTCCACGAGCCGCCGGCCACGTCCGAGGTCTGCCAGCAGAAGAAGCGGCCGTTGGGGCTCCAGGTGTCGCCCCACATGTACCACGTGTTCGCGGTGTTGGACTTGACGATCTGCGGCGCCTCGACGCCGCGGCCGGGGCCGATCGCGCCGGTGTAGATCGAGAAGCTGCCCGGGTTGAGCGAGCTCGACCGGGTGCCGAGCAGCGTGCTGTTGGTGTTGTTCTTGAAGTACAGGTAGTTGACGCCGTTGACGCTGACGAAGTCGCCGTCGATGGCGTCGTATCCGGGGTCGAAGAACGTCTGCGGCGCCGAGGCGGTCACGAAGTCGCTGGTGTAGTTGACCATCAGCACGTTGTGGCCGCCGGTGACGGCCGAGTAGACGACCGCGTACTGCCCGCGTGAGGCGTCCCAGTAGGCCTCCGGCGCCCACGCGTGCGTCGCGAGGGAGTGCACCTTGAGCAGCCGGTAGCCGGTGAAGGTGCGCAGGTCGGCGGAGTCCCACACGTGGATGTACTGGCTCTGGTACGACCAGTCGGTGCCGTTGAGGTCGGTGGCGAGCACGACGAAGCCGCCGGCCTGCTTGCGCAGGATGAACGGGTCGCGCAGGCCCTTGCTGCCCAGCGTGGGCGTGGCGACGGCATTGTTCTGGTTGAGCGGGGTCCAGTTGAGCCCGTCGGCGCTCACCGCCAGGTGCAGGCCGTAGTTGGCGGCGGCCATCGTCGGGGACTCGGTGAAGTACGCCATGGCGTAGCCGTTGTAGGTGGCCGCGGCGGCGGTGCCGGGCCGGACGAGCGCTGCGCCGATGCCGGCCGCGCCGACAGCGGACAGGAGAGTGCGACGCTTCAAGAGGTCACCTCAGGCGTGTTATCGCTCACATAGCCGTCCCGCGGGGTCGCTGCCGATCCCTGTGAGGCTGAGCGGCGAGCTTTGGCGGAGATAATGCTGCCGGAGAGATGAGCGGGTGTTGGCGATGTTATCGCTCACATCGACGATGTCAAGAGTCCACCAGGCGGCGAACGGAGTCGAACATTCCCGGTCGGCGCACCAGGGACATCGACGAGCGGCGGACCACCAGCTCGGGCGCGACGAGCACTCGCTGGGACGGGCGGCGCTCGCCGTCGATCAGGCGGGAGACCATGAGCTCGACCGCGAGCCGGCCGACGTGGTGCTTCGGCGGGCGCACCGCGGTCAGCGCGGGCTCGGCCAGGTGCGCGACCTCGTCGTCGTAGGAGACCAGCGCCAGGTCGTCGGGCACGGCCACGCCGTGCTCGGCGCAGTACTGCGCGACCGACATGGCGTCGGGGTCGCTGTGCACGATCAGCGCGGTGACCCCCGAGCGGCGGCACTCGGCCAGGACGTCGCGGATGATCCGCCGGTGCCCGCGCGGCGCCAGCGCGACGGACTCGCGCACCACCGTCGCGTCGGAGATGCCCAGCTCCGCGCAGGCGCCGCGCCAGCCCTGCAGCAGGTGGGCCGAGGTCGGGCTGCCGCGCGACAGCACCAGCCCGATGCGGCGGTGGCCCTGCTGGTGCAGGTGGTGTACGGCGATCTCGCAGCCCAGCGCGTGGTCGCTGCGCACGCACTCGATCGGCCGCGGCGCCGCGGTCCACCGCGGCGGCTGGCGCTCGACGAGGATCGTCGGCACCGGCAGCCGGCCGATCCAGTCGATCATCTCGGCGCCGCGCTCCCCGTCGAGGCTCGGCGCGAGCAGCAGCCCCTGGACCTGGTTGGCCTCCACGAGCCGGCCGATCTGGCGGCGGTCCTCGTCGGGGTCGTAGGAGGAGCCGCGCAGCTGCAGCGTCACCCCGAGCGCCGCGGCGGCGGCCCGCGCGCCGGCCACGATCGGCGGCCAGTAGAAGTCCAGCGACGGCACGACGATGCCGATCGTGAACCGCCCGGCGCCGGCCGGCCGGGCGGGTGCGGCGCGTCGCGGCGCCGCGGCCGGACCGCCCTGGCTGGGCAGCGTGGCGCCGCCGTGCACGCGGGTGACGAGGTTGCGCTCGGCGAGCGCGGCGATGTCGCGGCGGATCGTCAGCTCGCTCACGCCGAGCTCGCGGGCCAGATCGCTGACCCGCACGGCGCCGCTGCGGCGCAGCTCGCTCAGCACGCGCTCGTGCCGCTGCACGCCGAACATGCGCCGCGTCATGGGCATTTCCGATCACACCGATGTTTCGTGTCCGTAAACATAGGCGGGTGACGATGGGTCGTCAACCGGGTGCGCCGCTCGTCAGCGCGGCGGCGCCGACGAGCCGCGCACCCGCAGGGCCGGGCTGATGACGACCCGGTGCGCGGGCCGGTCGGGGTCGGCGAGCCGGTCGGCGACGAGGCGCACGGCGGCCCGGCCGATGGAGCGCCGGGGCGGGCGCACCGCGGTCAGCGCCGGGCTGAACAGGCCCGCCACCTCGTCGTCGTAGGCGACCACCGACAGGTCGCCCGGCACCGCCAGGCCGCGCTCCTCGCACCGCTGCACCAGCGCGATCGCCTCGGCGTCGGCGTGCACGAGCATCGCCGTGGTGCCGGTGGACAGGCACCGGTCGAGGACGGCCCGCGAGCCCGGCTCCAACGCCCTGCTGCTGCACGGCGTCTACGACAAGCCGAAGGGCGTCGGCGTGGACGAGGGCAACCTGTGGGGCGACTACTTCTACCTCGAGGCCCTGACCCGCGCCGCCCGCCCAGGCTGGACGGCACCCTGGCTTCCTTGAGGTCGCCCCGGTCGCGCCTGGCCGATAACATCGACGCTGCGGATCATGCTTACGAAATTCCTCGAAAATCTCGGCAGAGCGTGTCGGATCGAGGCAGGGTCGCTCGTAGGAGGGGTGAACGGCGGCCCGAGGGGCCGGCCACACGACGACTGGAGATGATTCCGATGGCGCAGTACCTGATGTCCGTGCTCTTCGACACCGCGCCCTACTCCGCCACCGCGGAGGAGATGGCCGCGATCGACGCCTTCAACGAGCAGATGCAGGCCGACGGCCAGTGGGTCTTCGCCGGCGGCCTCGGGGCGCCCAGCACCGCCACCGTCGTGGACGGCCGGGACGGTGAGGCGGTGTTCACCGACGGGCCCTACGTGGAGTCGAAGGAGTTCGCCGGCGGCCTCTGGATCATCGAGGCCCCCGACCTCGACGTGGCGCTCCGGCTCGCCGCCCAGGGTTCGAAGGCCTGCAACCGCAAGATCGAGCTCCGGCCGTTCCTGAGCGAATGACCGACGCCGGCGAAGCGATCACCCGGGCCCACCGCGAGGAGTGGGCCCAGGTGGTCGCCACCCTGGCCAGGCGCGTCGGCGACCTCGACATCGCCGAGGAGATGACCGCCGAGGCGTTCGCGACCGCCGTCGAGCGCTGGCCGGCCGACGGCGTGCCTCCCAACCCCGGCGCGTGGCTCACCACCACCGCGTACCGCAAGGCCATCGACCGCCACCGGCGCGAGGCCAGGCGCGAGAAGAAGCACAAGGAGGCGCTGATGCTGTCCGACCCCCCGGAGCCGCTCGGCGCCATCGACGACGACCGGCTCCGCCTCGTCTTCACCTGCTGCCACCCAGCCCTGGCCATGGAGGCGCGCATCGCGCTGACCCTGCGGATGGTCGGCGGCCTCACCGTGCCCGAGATCGCCCGCGCGTTCCTGGTGCAGGAGACCGCGATGGGCCAGCGCATCACCCGCGCGAAGGGCAAGATCAAGGCGGCGAAGATCCCCTATCGCGTGCCGTCACGCGAGGACCTCCCCGCCCGCGTCACCGGCGTGCTCGCCGTCCTCTACCTGATCTTCAACGAGGGCTACCTGCCCTCGGACCCCGAGAAGGAGGCGCTCCGCAGCGACCTGACCGCCGAGGCGATCCGGCTGACCCGCCTGGTCCGCGCCTTGATGCCGGCGGACGGCGAGGTCGCCGGACTCCTGGCGCTGATGCTCCTGACGGAGGCCCGCCGCGCCGCCCGGGTGTCGGCGAGCGGTGAGCTCGTCGCCCTCGACGAGCAGGACCGCGGCGCCTGGAACCGCGAACTGATCGCCGAGGGCCACGCCTTGGTCCGCGCGCGCCTCGCCTCCGGCCAGGCTCCGGGCCGCTACCAGATCCTGGCCGCGATCAACGCCGTGCACACCGACGCCCGCGACATCCGCGACACCGACTGGTCGCAGGTCCTTGCGCTGTACAACCAGCTGCTCCGCCTCGACCCGTCGCCGATCGTGCGCCTCAACCGGGCGATCGCGGTCGCCGAGATCGACGGGCCGGAGGTCGCGCTGGCGGAGGTCGAGCGCCTCCCGCTGGAGGGCTACCACGCCTTCCACGCCACCCACGCCGACCTGTTGCGCCGGTTGGGCCGCAGCGAGGAGTCGCGGGCGGCGTACGACCGGGCCATCGCGCTGGCCGGCAACACCGCCGAGACGGCATACCTGACTCGTCGCCGCGACCAGTTGGCCCGCCCCTGAACCCGCACCACCCACCCCCGCCACCTCAGCCACATCCCCCAGCGCGGACCTTCCCTTACGCGAGGCCCGCCGCACGCCGCTCGCCCGTCGGTCCGCGTTCGCGACGAACATGTTCGCCAGCTCGCCCGCGCGGCCCGTCCAGCCGCGTTCGTAACGAACATGTTCGCCAGCGTCATCGCCTCCACCGCCCGGCCGCGTTCGTCGCGAACGTGTTCGCTAGCGCCCTGGGGGGCGCTCGCCCGGCCGCGTTCGTAACGAACATGTTCGCTAGCGCCCGGGATCGCTCGTCCGGCCGTGTTCGTGACGAACGTGTTCGGCAGTGCGGTGGCGTCGTCCGTCGGGTCGTGTTCGTGACGAACGTGTTCGCTAGCGCGCTCGTGTCGTGCGTCCGGCCGTGTTCGTGACGAACGTGTTCGGCAGCGCGGCGGCGTCATCCGTCGGGTCGTGTTCGTGACGAACGTGTTCGCTAGCGCGCTCGCGTCGCCTGTCCGGCCGTGTTCGTAGCGAACGTGTTCGGCAGCGCGGGCGGGTCTGTTGTTGGGCCGTGTTCGTGACGAACGTGTTCGGCAGTGCGTGCCGGGGGCGGCGCTGGTGAGGGCGGGGCTTGGTCGAAAGCGATGGTGCCGGCCGTCAAGCGGCGAGCAGGGCGGCGCCGGTCAGGACCGCGGCCTGGCCGAAAGCGGTGGTGTGCAGTGGGACGTCGGGCGCGCCGGGCAGAGAGGCGGCTCGCATGGCCGCGGTGACCGAGGCGACGAACGGCTCGCCCAGGCCGAGTACGCCGCCGCCGAGCACGACGACGTCGGGGTCCAGCAACGTCGCGGCCGCGGCGAGGCACGCGCCCAGGACCCGGGCGGCGAGGGCGATTGCCTCCCGCGCGGCCGCGTCGCCGCTGCGGGCCGCGGTTGCCGTTGCCTCCAGCGTCGGTACTTCGCCCAGGCCCGCCGCCCGCGCATACAGCGCCGCGATCGCGGGGCCCGCGGCGTAGGACTCGACGTGGTCGACGGCGCCGCAGCCGCAGGGACGGCCGAGGGCGGCCGCTGCGGGCAGGTGGCCGACGCTGCCGGCCAGGCCGTGGCGGCCGCGGACGAGGGCGCCGGACGCGACTACGGCCCCGCCGATGCCGGTGCCGGCGGCGACGACCAGCGCGTCGCGGGCGCCGGCGGCGGCGCCGTGCCGGGTCTCGGCGACCGCCATCGCGTGGACGTCGTTGTGGACGGTGACCGGCATGAAGAGGGCGGCCTCGAGCGCCGCGCGGACGTCGGTGCCCCGCCAGCCGGGCAGCGAACCCGTGGCATGTGTGACACGGCCGTCGGCGTCGACCGCGCCTGCTGTGCCGACACCGCAGGCGACCGGCGTGGCGCCGGGGGAAGACGAGGCCGCGCGGCGGGCGAGGTCGGCCGCGGCCTGCAGGACCGCGGCCGGGCCCTCGGCGGCCGGCGTCGGGCAGCGCAGCACCGGCCCGGCAAGGGCGCCGTCCGCCGCGACGAGCGCCGCCGCGATCTTCGTCCCGCCGATGTCGACCCCGACGACGCTCATCGCGCGACCGCCGCGACGGCAGCGACGGCCGGATCAGAGGCGACCCCGAGGACGCTCATCGCACGACCGCCACAACGGAAGCGACGGCCGGCCGAGGGGTGACCCCGACGGCGGTCATCGCGCGACCGGCGACGGCCGGCCCTGGGGCGAGGACGACGGCGTTCATCGCGCGGACGCCGCGACGGAAGCGACGGCCGGCCCAGGGGCGAGGACGACGAGCGTCATCGCGCGGACGCCGGGGTGGCGGCGTAAAGGCGGCGGGTCAGGGCGAGCGGGTCGGTGATGGCGGTGCCGACCACGACCGCGTGCGCGCCGGCCGCGAACGCGGCCCGCACGTGCGAGTCGGTGGCCAGGCGCCCCTCGGCGACCGTGCGCACCCCGGCAAGAGCCAGCCGGGCCACCAGATCCAGGTCGGGCTCGGTCGATTGTGGACTGTCCATCGTGTACCCGGAAAGCGTCGTCGCCACCAGGTCCGCGCCCGCCGACCAGGCGGCCGTCCCCTGCTCGAAGGTGGCGACGTCGGCCATGAGCGGCAGGCCGAGCTCGTCGTGCACGCGAGCGGCGAGCTCGGCGATCGGGAGGTCGCCGCGGCCGGTGGCCTCGGCGGCGATGACGTCGGCGCCGGCGTCGGCCAGGGCGGCGGCGAGGTCCCAGGCGGGCGTGATGAGGTAGCGGTCGGCGGCGCGGACCTTGTGCAGGCCGATCACCGGCAGGTCGACCGCCGAACGAGCCGCGCGCACGTCCTCGGGGGAGTTCACCCGCACCGCGACCGCGCCGCCCAGGGCCGCGCACTCGGCGAGCCGCGCGATGGCGTCCGGTGAGCGCAACGGGTGCCCCTCGGGGGCCTGGCACGACACCACCAGGCCGCCGGCCGTTGCCTCCAGCACCGATCCCATGCCGCCTCCACGTTTACGATTGGTCTAGACCACCGTAGCATCCAAGTGGTCTAGACCAAAGAGACCAAAGAAAGAGACCAAAGAAGGACCGAGGTGGCATGACCGAGACCAAGCACGAGGTGCTGCGCGCGCATCTCGAAGGGCTCATCGACGCCGAGCTCGGGCCGGACGAGAGGCTGCCAGCGGAGCGGGACCTCGCGCTGCAGTTCGGCGTGAGCCGGATGACGGTGCGGCAGGCGCTCGACCGGCTCGAGCGGGAGCGGCGGGTGTACCGGGTGCGCGGCGCCGGCACGTTCGTGGCCCGGCCGCCGATCACCAAGGGGATCGAGCTCACCTCGTTCAGTGAGGACATGCGCCGGCGCGGGCTGCGGCCGGGGTCGCTGCTGCGGGCGGCCGAGGCGGTCGCGGCGGGTGCCGAGGTCGGGGTGGCGCTGGGGTTGAGGCCGGGCGACGAGGTGTACCACGTGGCGCGGGTGCGCACCGCGGACGGGGCGCCGATGTGCATCGAGGACGTCTACCTGCCGGCGGGCGCGGTGCCCGGGCTACTGGAGCTGCCGTTGGACGGTTCGCTGTATGAGGCGCTGTATCTGCGGTACCACATCCGCCTGATCCGCGCCGACCAGTCCATCCGCGCCGTGGTGCTCGACCGCGACGCCGCCGCACTGCTGGACGTGCCCGCGTTCAGCCCGGCCCTGCTGGTGGAGCGGACGGCGTTCGACCAGCGCGACCGGGCCGTCGAGCGGGCGGTGTCGACGTACCGCGCCGACCGCTACGCCTTCGAGGCCGAGATCGTGCGGCCAGCGGAGCGCGGCTAAGGCCCGAGCGAGCCGAGGATCGCCACGCCGACCGCGGTGAGGTGGTCCACCAGGGGCTCCGTCGGGTCGGTCATGCCGCGCGACACCCAGTCGATGACGACCTCGGTGACGCCGGCGACGAGGGTGAGCAGCGTGCGCTCGTAGCGCATCGGGTCCTGCGGGCCCAGCACCACCGGCCGCACCAGGCGGCCGAACAGCTCGGCGTCCTTGCGCAGCAGGCCCCGGCGGCGCAGCTCCATCCGCGGCGCGTTGATGTAGATGACCCGGGCGCGCTGCGGATGTTCGGCGAGCAGGCGCACCAGGGTTTCGAGCATCGGGCGCAGCACCTCCTCGGCGCTGGCCGGGCGGCGGGGCGCGGCCGCGGCGACGCCGTCGAGGAGCCAGTCGTTGAGCTCGCGGTGCACCGACAGCAGCAGGGCCTCGCGGTCGGCGAAGTCGTCGTAGAAGTACCGCTTCGAGACCCGCGCGAGGGTGCAGACGTCGGCGACGGTGACGTCGTCGTAGCTGCGGGCGGCGAAGAGCTCGACGGCGGCGGCGACGAGGCGCTCGCGGCGGTCGGCCGCGCGCTCCTGGCGGGACTGCCCGCCGTAGGTCTCGCCGCGCCGGGAGCCGACGGACGCGACATCGGTCATCGTCCACCCCCCGCCCCGACGCGAATGCCGACACGGTACCGCGAAAAAAGTTTCGAAAGACCCCGGCAAGATTTCCGGCCGTGGAAGTTTCACGCCGGCGGGGGTGCGGTGCTGTCCCGGACGACCAGCGAGGTGACCAGTTCGACCCGGGCCGGCTCGACCGGCTGGCCGGCGGCGAGGGCGAGCACCATCTGGGCCGCGGCGTTGCCCATGCCGGCGAACGGCTGGCGGACCGTGGTCAGCGGCGGGCCGCACCAGCGGGCCGGCTCGATGTCGTCGAAGCCCACCACGCTGAGCTCGTCGGGGATGCGCAGGCCGGCCCGGCGCGCGGCCTCGTACACGCCGAAGGCCTGCAGGTCGTTGCCGCACAGCACCGCCGTCGGGCGTTTCGGCAGGCCGAGCAGCTGCCGGCCGAGCTCGAGGCCGTCGTCGAAGGAGAACGCGCCGCTGCGCACGAGCGCCGGGTCCAGGGTGAGCCCGGCCGTCTCCAGCGCGGCGCGGGCGGCCTCCAGGCGGGCCCGCACGCACATGAACCCGGGCGGCCCGGTGATGACCCCGATCCGCCGGTGGCCGAGGTCGAGCAGGTGGCGGGCGGCGGCGATCCCGCCGCTCCAGTTCGTGGTGCCCACCGACGGGGTGTCGTGCACCGGCTCGCCGGTCGGGTCGAGCACGACGAGCGGTACGCCGCTGGCCGTGAGCTGCTGGTAGTACGTGCCGCGGTACGCCGAGTGGACCGCGATGACGCCGGTCGGGCGGCGGCTGAGCAGCAGGTCGGCGGTGCGCCGCCCGGCCCGCGGCGCGCGGCCCTGCAGGTCGGTGAAGCCGACGGTCAGGCCGCGGTCGCGCACGACCTCCTCGACCCCGCGCATGATCTCGATCGCCAGGTGGCTCTCCAGGCCGGAGAACGCGACCTCGACGATCGGCGTCGCGCTGGTGTTGTCGGTGCGGCGGTACCCGTGCTCGCGCAGCAGCGCCTCGACCCGCTCGCGGGTGTCGACGGCGATCCCGGACCGACCGTTCAGAACTTTCGAAACGGTCGGCGACGAGACCCCGGCGAGGCGGGCGATGGTCGCCACGGTCACCGTCCCGCGGGGTCGCCGACCTGCCTTCTCATCCGGTTTCGCATCGGTCACCAGCGCATTCTAGGCAGATCGTCGATGCGACCAGGAGCCTCGAACGGCGTCGACGGGCTCGCCGGAGGGCATTGACGAAGTTCGGTGGCGATCGTAGCCTCAGGAAACATTTCCGAATGAGTTCGGAATGTTTCGAAACGTCTCCCCGACGGTCGACCGCCGGACCAGATGGAGTGCACGGTGTCCAATCCGGACGAGATCACCAGGAACTGGCGCTCACCGGTGCGTGTGGCGATCGTCGGCACCGGCGGCATCGCCCGCATCCACCTGGAGGCGCTGCGTGAGCTGAACGACCGGGCGCTGGTCGTGGCGGCCGTCGACATCGACGGAGACCGCGCCCGGTCGTTCGCAAACCGCCACGGCATCGCGCACGCGGGCACCGACCTGCGCCGCGCGATGGCGCAGACCGCGCCGGACCTGGTCCACGTGTGTACCCCGCCGGGTGCGCACGCGGACCCGGCGCGGGAGGCCCTGGCCGCGGGCGCGCACGTGCTCGTCGAGAAGCCGCCGGCGCTGAGCCTGCGTGAGCTCGACGAGCTCGCCACGGCCGGCGCCTTCGGCACCGTGTTCCAGCACCGCTTCGGCTCAGGCGCCCGACGGCTGCGGGCGCTGCTGGCCGCCGGCGTGCTCGGCCGCCCGCTGCTCGCCGTGTGCGAGACCAGCTGGTACCGCACGCAGGAGTACTACGACGTGCCCTGGCGCGGCCGCTGGGACACCGAGGGCGGCGGCCCGACGATGGGGCACGGCATCCACCAGATGGACCTGATGCTCGCGGTGCTCGGCGACTGGGCCGAGGTCCGCGCGGTCGCCCGCCGCCAGGCCCGCCGCGTCGACACCGAGGACGTGTCCCTGGCACACGTCACCTTCGACAGCGGCGCCGTGGCCACCGTCGTCAACAGCGTCGTCTCGCCGCGGGAGGAGAGCCGGCTGCGCTTCGACTTCGAGCACGCCACGGTCGAGGTGACGCACCTGTACGGCTACGGCGACGACGACTGGCGCATCGCGCCCGCGCCCGGCCACGAGGAGCGCGTCGCCCTCGCCTGGAAGGCCGGCGCTGCCGGCGTCGCCAGCGGCCACCGCGCCCAGTTCGACGAGGTCCTCGCCGCCGTCGCCGGCGGCGCGCCGCCGCCCGTCGAGGTCGCCGAGGCGCGCCGCACCCTGAGCCTCGTCGCCGGGATCTACGCCTCCGCGTTCACCGGCCGGCCCGTCACGCCGGCCGACCTCGGCCCCGGATCCGTTTTCTACGACCGCATGCAGGGCTCCGGCCCGCCCTGGGAGATGGCATGAGCAACGCACCCGGCACCGTGACCGCGCCCGCCGGCCTCGACTTCGCGCTGCAGCAGGACTCCTCGCTGCGCGTGACGTGGCGGGGCCGCGAGCTGTTCCGCTACGTCTACCGGCCGCGGGAGTCGCAGGTGGAGTCGCCGCGGCCGTACCTGCACCCGATCCGCACCATCGGCGGGCGCCTGGTGACCATCTACCGGCCGCACGACCACGTCTGGCACAAGGGCCTGTCGCTGGCGCTGAGCAACGCCGGCCCCGACAACTTCTGGGGCGGCCCGACGTACCTGCGGGCCCTCGGCGGCTACGCGCAGCTGCCCAACAACGGCAGCCAGCGCCACGAGCGCTTCGAGGTGCTCAACGCCGGCGACAGCAGCCTGCGCTGCGTCCAGCGGCTGCGCTGGCTGGCACAGGACGGCCGGGAGGTCTTCACCGAGCGGCGCGGGCTTTCGGTGACGGTGCTGCCGCACCGATCGGCCTGGCGCCTCGACTTCGCCACCGACCTGCGCAACACCGGCGGCGAAGCGGTCGAGATCGGCAGCCCGCAGACCGAGGGCCGCGAGGGCGCCGCCTACAGTGGACTGTTCTGGCGCGGCCCGCGCAGCTTCAGCGGCGGCGTCGTGCGGGTCCCCGACGCCACCGGCGCCGACGACCTCAACAACGCCCGCGCGCCCTGGCTCGCGTTCGTCGGCCGCCACGACGGGGACGGCAGCGCCTCGACCGTGCTGTTCGTCGACGACGGCGCCAACCCCACCCACCCGACGAGCTGGTTCGTGCGCAGCGAGGCCTACGCGGTGGTGTGCCCGGCGGTCTTTTCGCAGCAGGTGTACACCCTGAGCTCCGGCGACGAGCTCCAGCTGCGCTACGGCGTCGTCATCGCCGACGGCGACCTCGACACCGCGGCGTGCGCCGAACTGGCGGCGTCGTGACACCCGGCTTAGCGTGCACCGGCCACGTCGCCCTGACCTTCGACGACGGCCCGGTCCCGTCGGGCACGGCCGCCCTGCTCGACGCCCTGCGTTCCTGCGACGCGCGCGCCACGCTGTTCAACATCGGCCGCAACGCGCGCGACGAACCGGGCCTGGTGCTCGCACAGCGGGCCGCCGGCATGTGGCTGGGCAACCACAGCTGGAGCCACCCGCGCCCGACCACGCTGCCGGAGGGCGAGGCCGAGGACGAACTGCGCCGCACCGGCCGGATGCTGCGACGCATCACCGGCACCGCGCCACGCCTGTTCCGCCCGCCGTACGGCGACACCAGCCCTTCGGTGCACGCCCTCGCGAGCCGCCTGGGCCTGACCGAGGTCCTGTGGGACGTCGACGCGCGCGACTGGGCCGGCGCGACCACAGACGAGATCGTGGCCGCAGCCGATTCCCTGACCGCCGGCCAGGTGATGCTGATGCACGACGGCTACCCGTCGACGGTGGCAGCGGTACCGCACATCGTGGCCCGCCTGCGCGAGCGCGGCCTGTGCCCGGGCATGATCTCGCCCTCCACCGGAAGGGCGGTCGCTCCGCGGGGTTGAGGGCGGTTCGCCCCGGCGCCTCAGTTCGTGAGGAAGGTCCGGCTGTCCGGACTCAGCAGCGCCGCCCGCCCGCGCCGCGTCAGCGTGATCTCCTCCCGCACGTGCTCGCTGCCGGCGTACCGCCACAGCACGAGCCGGTTGTGCTCCAGCACCTGCACGGCCTCGTAGAGGATCTCCCGCACCGGCGCCGCGTGCGGCGAGGCCTGCAGCAACGAGATCCGCTGCAGCTCCGGAACCCCTTGCGCAATCTGGCGGTACACGCTGTCGACCGACAACAGCGACGGATGCAGGTGGTAGTTCTTCGCACACCCGACCCACAACACCGCAGCCGCGATGTCGCGCAGGTCCGACTCGTAGATCGCACGAAGCCCCGCGATGCACGCGAGGCCGGGCTGCCGGGGAGCGGTCATGGCGCACAGCGTAGGTCGTCGCGTCAGCCCTGCCTTTCCGGATGGCGGAAGGATTGCGCCCGCGGTCGACCCATCGCCGCGCATCCATAGATCCTTGACGCACCCGGCGGGGGTGCCTAACGTTGGGGAAAGGGCCGGGGGGACGCCGCCATGACCACCGGAAACGCCGCCCGGACCGTCACCAGCCGGGTGCTGAGCGTCCTCGACGCATTCAACGGCGAGCACCGCCGCCTCACACTTTCCGAGATCAGCCGCCGCGCCGGCATGCCCCTGGCCACCGCACACCGCCTGGTCGGCGAGCTCGCGACGTGGGGCGCTCTGGAGCGCGACGCCGACGGCCGCTACCAGATCGGCCTGCATCTCTGGGAGGTCGCGGCTCTCGCCCCACGGGGCCTGGGCCTGCGCGAGGCCGCGATGCCCTACCTGGAGGACCTGTACGAGGCCACGCACCAGCACGTCCAGCTGGCGGTCTTGGATGGCGTCGACGTCGTCTACGTGGAGCGCCTGTCGGCCCGCGGCGCCGTGCTGGTCCGCAGCCGCGTGGGCGGCCGCCTCCCCGCCCACACCACCGGCGTCGGCCTGGTGCTGCTGGCCCACTGCCCGGTGGACGTGCTTGAGCAGTACCTGTCGCGCCCGTTGGTCGCTTTCACGCCGCTGACGATCGCCGACCCTTTACGCCTGCGCGCAACTCTGGACAAGGTGCGGCGATCGGGCCACGCGGTGAGCGACCGCCAGGTCCAGATGGACGCGGTCTCGGTAGCCGCCCCGGTACGCGACGTCGAGGGCCGCGTGACGGCCGCCCTGTCGGTGATCGTCCCCTTCGACGGCATGCAGCCGGCGGCCCTCGTCCCCGCCGTGGTGGCAGCGGCACACGGCATCTCCCGCTCGCTACTGCGCCGAGCAGCCGCCGCGTAACACACCAGCCACAGCCCATCTCGTCCTCCATCTATCCGCCCACCGAACGCGTCCGCGACGAACGCGTCGGGCGGCGTTCGTGCGCGGGCTTGCCGGATGTGTTCGTGACGAATGTGGTCAGAGGGCGGGTGGGTTGGTGCTGCCGAACGTGTTCGTGACGAACGCGTTGGGCGGTGTTGGTGCGCGGGGTTGGCGAACGTGTTCGTGACGAATGTGGTCGGACGGCGGGTGGGGCGGTGCTGCCGAACGTGTTCGTGACGAACGTGTCCAAGTGGTTGTCGGTGTGCCGTCTGCGAACGTGATCGTGACGAACGTGTTCGTTACGAATGTGATCGGGGACGCAGGTGCTGGAGGTTGGGGGTTAACGAACGCGTTCGTTACGATCGTGTTCATGAGTCCTCGTCGGGTTCCTGTTAGTCGGCGTGATCGGCCTGCCAAGGCGCCGTTGAGTCGGGACGGTGTTGTTGCGGTGGCGTTTGCGATCATGCGGGAGGAGGGGGTTGAGAAGGTCACCATGCGGCGGCTGGCCAATGAGCTTGATACCGGGCCGGCCTCGATTTACGTGTACGTGCAGAACACGGCTGAGCTGCATGGGGCGTTGCTCGACGAGTTGCTGTTCGGGCTGGTGTTGCCGGCCGAAGGGGCCGATGCGCAGTGGCGGGAGCGGCTCATCGAGCTGCTCGAGAGTTACACCTCGCTGTTGTTCAGGTATCCCAGCCTTGCCCGGTCCGTGTTGACGTTGCGGCCTTCGGGGGCGAACTACCTGCGGCTCATCGAGACCGTGTTGCAGCTGCTCCAGGTCGGCGGCGTGACCGGGCGGCGGGCCGCCTGGGGAGTCGATCTGCTGCTGCAGCATGCGACCGCCATGGCCGCCGAGCAGGGGACCCGCAGCGAAGAGGGGGACCTCGACGACGGGCCGCAGTTGCAGGTCATGGCGATCCGGGAAGCCGACGCTGAGGGCTATCCGGGCATCGATCAGGTGCGGGACGAACTGTTCTCCGGGACTGGGGAGCAGCGCATGCGATGGGCGTTCGACGCGATCATCGAGGGCGTCGCGGCCGTCGAACCGGCTGCGTAAAGCGGCTGCCGCTCGACCGCGGTCCTGCGACGCGCCACCGCTCGGAGCGTCCGGCTGGCTGGTGAAGGGTGTTGGTGTCCTGGTTGACGTAAGTGAGCCGGCCAAAGTATGGCCTCGACGAACGCGTTCGTGACGAACACGTTCGTTAAGGTGAGAAGAATTCACAACCTGCCGCCTCCGGTGAGGGGCGAGGAGAGGGGATCGTCGTGAAGGAACGTACCGAGATTGCGATTGTCGGGGGTGGGCTCGGAGGGCTCACGCTCGCGCGGGTGCTGCATGTTCATGGGATTCGTGCCGTTGTGTACGAAGGCGACGCGTCGCGTGAAGCCCGTGGGCAAGGGGGGATGCTCGACATCCACGACTACAACGGGCAGGTTGCGCTGCGTGATGCCGAGCTGTACGAGGAGTTTCGGCGCATCGTGCATCCCGGTGGGGAGAGCATGCGGGTGCTCGACCGGCACGGGAACGTGCTCATGGAGGAGCGCGACGACGGCGCCGGCGGGCGGCCCGAAGTCGACCGCGGGGATCTGCGGCGCATGCTGCTCGACTCGCTGCCCGACGGAACCGTGCGGTGGGGGAGCAAGGTGACCGGGGTGCGTGCGCTGGGCGACGGGCGGCACGAGATTGCGCTGGGTGACGGGGAGACGACCACCGCGGACCTGGTCGTGGGGGCCGATGGGGCCTGGTCGCGGGTGCGAGGGCTGCTCACCGATGCGCTGCCGGCCTACGCGGGCGTGACCTTCTTCGAGCTCGACCTGCACGACGCGGACCGGCGGCATCCCGAAGCCGCGCGGGTCGTGGGTGAAGGGATGCTGTTCGCGCTCGGGTCGGGGAAGGGGTTCCTGGCGCACCGGGAGACCGACGGTAGCCTCCACGTGTACGTTGCGCTACGCGTTGCCGAGGGCTGGGCGGCCGAGGCGGGGGTGTGGGCCGAAGGCGGAGCGGCCGGCTCGGGGAGTCCCGACAAGAAGGGCTCGGGGCGTCGCGACAAGAAGGGCTCGGGGCGTCCCGGCCTCGAGATGGGCTCGGGGCGTACCGATGAGGAGAAGTCGGCGCTGTTGGAGCATTTCGGCGGGTGGGCGCCCGAGCTGCGCGCGCTCATTGCCGAGGCGGATGGTGGGCTCGTGCCGCGCGCGATCAACGTGCTGCCCGTCGGGCTGCGTTGGGAGCGGGTGCCAGGAGTGACGCTGCTCGGGGACGCTGCCCACCTCATGTCGCCGTTCGCGGGGGAAGGGGCCAACCTCGCGATGTTCGATGGGGGCGAGTTGGGCAAGAGCATCGCCGCGCATCCGGGGGACGTCGAGGCGGCGCTGCGGGAGTACGAGGCGGCGTTGTTCCCGCGCAGTGAGCAGGCCGCCGCCGAAGCCGCGGCCAACCTGGAGCTGTGTTTCCGCGATGACGCTCCGCAAGGGCTGGTCGACCAGTTCGCGACCTATGCCGCGGCGGGCTGACCACGGTCACGGGGAGTTACTGCGCACGTTGCCGCGGGTCGGGCGTGCTGGCGGGAGAGGTTGACGTGCACGCTGCGGCGGGCTCGCCGCGCTGGCGGGGAGGTTGCCGCGCACGTTGCCGCGGGCCGGCCCGCTGGCGGGGAGGTCGCCGGGGACGCGCTGACAGGGTGACAGGGCGGCGCGGGCTGACAGGGGTGGCGCAGCGAACTGTCAGGGTTTGTCACAGGTGCGTCGCTAGCGTCGCGAGACATGCGGGTTCTGCTGCTTGTGCTGGTCGCGCTGGGGCTCCTCGGGGCGTCCGCGGAGCCCCAGTCGCGGTTCGACAACGGGCTTGCGCTGGCGCCGCCGATGGGGTGGAACGACTACAACGCGTACGGGCTGCAGGTCAACGAGCAAGTCATCCGGGACGCGGCCGACCGGCTCGTGGGCTCTGGGCTGCGCGACGCCGGATACGTGTACGTCAACATCGACGACGCCTGGATGGCCGCCGACCGGGACGCGAACGGGAACCTGCAGGCGGATCCCGACAGGTTCCCGCATGGCATCCGGGCGCTCGCCGACTACGTGCACGCCCGAAGGCTGCGGCTCGGCATCTACGAAGACGCCGGCGTGAAGACCTGTGCAGGGCTGCCGGGCAGTCTCGGGCACGAGCGGCAGGACGCGCGGCAGTTCGCGGCGTGGGGCGTCGACTACCTCAAGTACGACTCCTGCTACGCCGGGGAAGGGTGCGGGCAGACGACATGTGCACCCGTCCGTGAGCACTACGCTGCGATGCGTGACGCGCTGACGGCGACCGGGCGGCCGATCGTGTTCAGCATCTGCAGTTGGGGTGCGGACCGTGTGTGGGCGTGGGGCGCCGGGTACGGCAACCTGTGGCGCACCACGCCCGACATCGCGCCGACGTTCGCGAGCCTGCTCTCCGTGTTCCATGCGAACGTCGGGCTCGCCGGGTACGCCAGGCCCGGCGGATGGAACGACCCGGACATGCTCGAGGTCGGCAACGGCATGACCGAGACCGAGGACCGCGCGGAGCTCAGCCTGTGGGCGGCGATGGCGGCACCGCTCATCGCCGGTGCCGATCTGACCACGGCGAGTCAGCAGACGATCGCCGACCTCGCCAACCGGGACGTCATCGCCGTCGACCAGGACCCGCTCGGCCGGCCCGCCCGCCTGCTGTCCGCGGATGGCGGGCTCGACGTGCTGGTGCGGCCGCTCACGAACGGTGACGTCGCCGTGGTGCTGTTCAACGAGACCGACGCCGCGGCGGACGTCTCGACTACCGTCGGGCACGGAAGGTACACCATGCGCAATCTGTGGGAAGGAACCACGGCCGTCACCGATGGGACGGTCGGCGCGCACCTGCCCGCGCACGGCGCTGCGATGTTCCGTCTTGCGAAGGGGTAGAGGACATCCCACGTTCTACGTAGGATGTCCGGCATGCGACGACGCATCGAAGGTGTTCTCCTCCTGGCCGCCGCGCTAGCCGCCGCGGCGCCACCACAAGCAGCGCACGCCGCGGCGGCACCGCAATCAGCGCAGGCTCAAGCAGCGCACGCTCAAACAGCGCACGCCGCGGCGCCACCGCTAGCGGCGCAGGCTCAAGCGGCGCAGGCTCAAGCAGGGCACGCTCAAACAGCGAACGCGCGAACAGGGCAGGCGCAGACGGCGCTCGCGCAAACGACGCAATCCGGCGCGGTGCCGTTCGTCGACGAGCAGGTGCTCTTCAAGCAGCAGACGAACGGGTACGCCTGCTTCCGCATCCCGGCCGTGGTCCGCGCGGTCGACGGCACGGTCCTCGCGTTCGCCGAGGGCCGCGTCGCCGACTGCGGCGACGACGGCGACATCGACCTGGTCGTGCGCCGCTCCGCCGACGGCGGCCGCACCTGGGGGCCACTGCAGGTCGTCGCCGAGGGCAACGGCGACACGCTCGGCAACCCCTCGCCCGTGGTGGACGGGCGCACCGGGCGGATCGTGGTCGTCGGCACCCGCAACGGGCCGGCGCCCTGCCCGAACGGGTGCGACCGCGACCCGTACGTCGTGACCAGCGACGACGACGGCGCGACCTGGACCGCGCCGCGCGAGCTCACCGACGCCAAGCGGCCCGACTGGAACTTCTGGTACGCCACCGGGCCCATGCACGGCATCCAGCTGCAGCGCGGGCCGCACGCCGGCCGGCTGGTCGTCGGCGCCAACTTCGAGCACTACGACGGCGTCGGCGCGCACGTCTACGGCACGCACCTGCTCTACAGCGACGACGCCGGCGAGACCTGGCACATCGGCGCCGAGACCGCGCGCGACGACGGCACGATCATCGCCCAGGAGGTGACGGTGCTCGAGCGGCTCGACGGGTCGATCTACGCGCTCGCCCGGGAGCGCGGCACCGACCCGGGGCACCGCGCGTTCGCCGTCAGCCGCGACGGCGGCGAGAGCTTCGCGGCGCCGTTCCGGGCGATCCCGGAGCTGGAGGTGCCCGACGTCGAGGGTTCGCTGCTGCGGTACTCCGACCGCCGCATCCTCTTCTCCGCACCCGCGCACCCGGTGGCCCGCGAGGCGATGGCCGTGCGCTCCTCGTTCGACGACGCGCGCACCTTCGGCCCGTGGCAGCAGGGCAAGGTCTTCAACTGGGGCCCGAGCGGCTACTCCGACCTGGTCCGCCTCGAGGGCGACGAGGCCGGGTTGCTGTACGAGAACGGTGTGACCTCGCCGTACGAGTCGATCCGGTGGGCGCGGTTCAACGAGGCCTACCTGTCGACCCCGAACGGCTCGCCGCCGAACGTCCCGCCGCCCCCCGCGCCGGGGCCGCTCACGCCGGACCGCTCGCCGGCGCACAACCCGGCGTACGTGCGCGGCGGCGCGCAGGCCGCGCCCGGGCGGTTCGGCGAAGGGCTGGCGCTCGACGGCGTCGACGACCGCGTCGAGGTGCCGTTCGACCGCTCGATCGACGTCGCCGGCGGCGACTTCACGATGGCGGCCTGGATCAACTACACGGCCACGACCGGATCGCACGCGATCCTGTGGGCGTACCGCACCGGCTCCGGCACCACGCCGCAGGTCTGGCTGCGCGCCGAGCCCGCGAGCAACCGCATCCGGGCGCTCATCATGGTCGACCGGTTCAACATCACGGTGCAGTCGGCGAGCGCGTACAACGACGGGCAGTGGCACCACGTGGTGCTGCAGCGCGACGGCGGCACGCTGCGGCTGGCGGTCGACGGCGGCACGGTCGCCGAGGCGGCGGCGCCGCCCGGGTCGGTCACGGCGGGCAAGGAGTTCGGCGTGTACGGCATCCACATCGGACAGCGCGTCGACGGCGCGGACCGGTTCGTGGGCACGGTCGACGACGTGCGCGTCTACCGCCGCGCCCTGTCGGCGGCCGAGCTGACGCTGGTCCGCGAGCGCAATCTACCGATCGGCGGCGAGCTCGGGCTGCGGCTGACGTTCGACTGACGAGGACAGCCCGCGGGCGATGCGCTGCTTGACATCCCGGAAGTGCAGCCGCATCGCCTCGCGGGCCGTGTCGCGGTCCCTGGACCGCAGCGCGTCGACGATGCGCCGATGGTTGGCCACCGTCTGCGCGGTGCGGTCCTCGGGCGGGGCGAGGACGCCGCCGACCTCGTGGTACACGTCCCAGAACATCCCGATCAGCTGCAGGACCAGCTCGTTGCCGCAGCCCTCGTACAACAGCGCGTGGAAGGCCCGGTCCGCGCCCGGGTCGTGCGCCATGCCGTTGACGAGCGCGTCGAGGGCGGCGAAGCGGGCCTCGCTCACGGTGCCGACGACGTCGCCGATGAGCCCGGTCTCCAGCAGCTCGCGCACCTCGACGAGGTCGTGCAGGGCCCGGATCCCGCCGCCGGGGCCGGTGCGCACCCGGAAGGTGAGGGAGGGGGTGAGCACGTCGAGGGAGGCGCGGCCGACGAAGGTGCCGTAGCCGTGGCGGATCTCGACGATGCCCAGCGCCTGCAGCGCCCGGATCGCCTCGCGGACGCTGTTGCGGCTGGCGCCGAGCAGGTCCATCAGCTGCGGCTCGGTCGGCATCGGCGCGCCCGGCAACAGCTCACGGTCGTGGATCAGCTCGACGATGCGGTCCTGCACCGTCGTACCCGCGCGCCTGGCCATGCTCAACTCCCTTGACGGTACTGACCCGCCGAACATCCCACGTCCGCACTGACGCTGGTACCGGCTTTCTGACGAATTTACGTGTCCGACACACTTGACGCCCTCCGGCCGCCCTCCTACGGTTCCGAAAGGCATAGGACGTCCCACGTCCTACGATGGGAAGAGGGAACGATGACGATGCCCGGGCTCATGTTCGGCGGCGACTACAACCCTGAGCAATGGCCCGAACCGGTATGGGACGACGACGTGCGGCTCATGGGCGAGGCCGGCGTGACGCTCGTATCGGTCGGCATCTTCTCGTGGGCGTCGGTGGAGCCGCGGCCGGGGGAGTACGACTTCGGCTGGTTCGACCGCGTCATGGACCGCCTCGCCGCGGCCGGCGTGGGCGCGAGCCTGGCCACGATGACCGCCTCGCCGCCGCCGTGGCTGGCTGCGCGGCACCCGGAGACGCTGCCGCAGCGCGCCGACGGGGTGCGGCTGTGGCCGGGCGGGCGGCAGCAGTACTGCCCGTCGAGCCCGGTGTACCGCGACCACGCCGCCCGGCTCGTCGAGCGCCTCGCCGAGCGCTACGCCGAGCACCCGGCGCTGCGGCTGTGGCACATCGGCAACGAGTTCGGCTGCCACGTGCGGCAGTGCTTCTGCGACGTGTCCGCGGCCGACTTCCGCCGCTGGCTGCGCGAGCGCTACGGCGACCTCGACGCGCTCAACGCCGCCTGGTCGACCACCTTCTGGTCGCAGCGCTACGGCGACTGGGACGAGATCCTGCCGCCGCGCACCGCCCCGACGTTCGCCAACCCGGCGCAGAAGCTGGACTTCGCCCGGTTCAGCAACGACGCGATCCTGGCCTGCTACGCCATGGAGCGCGACATCGTGCGCCGGCACACCCCGCAGGTGCCGGTCACCACGAACTTCATCGGCCTGGTGCACAAGCCGATCGACTCCTTCCGCTGGGCCCGCGAGCAGGACGTCGTGAGCCTCGACAGCTACCCCGACCCGTACGACCCGCGCGCGCACGTCGAGGCCGCGTTCGGCTACGACCTGGTGCGCGCCGCCCGCGGCGGGCAGCCGTGGCTGCTCATGGAGCAGGCGCCGGGCGCGGTGAACTGGCGGGAGCGCAACGCGCCGAAGCCGGCGGGGGTGATGCGGCTGTGGACGTGGCAGGCGATCGCGCAGGGCGCCGACGCCGCGCTGTTCTTCCAGTGGCGGCAGTCCGCGGGCGGCGCGGAGAAGTTCCACTCGGCGATGGTCCCGCACGCCGGCCCCGAGTCCCGCGGCTTCCGCGACGTGCGGGCCCTGGGCGCCGAACTCGGCCGCCTCGGCGAGATCGCCGGCACGCGGGTGGACGCCGACGTGGCGATCGTGCACGACTGGGACAGCTGGTGGGCGCTGGAGTCCGACGCCCACCCGGCGGTGCTCGACCTGCTCGAGACGCACCGCGCCCACTATGCGCCGCTGTTCGACGCGCACGTGAGTGTGGATGTGGTACCCCCGGACGCCGACCTGCGGCGCTACAAGCTCGTCGTGGTCCCGAACCTGTACCTCATGACGCAGGCGACCGCCGAGCGCCTGACCCGCTACGTGGAGGCCGGCGGCCACCTCGTCGTGTCGTTCTTCACCGGCATCGTCGACGACTGCGACCGGGTGCACCTGGGCGGGTACCCGGCGCCGCTGCGGCGCCTACTCGGCCTCACCGTCGAGGAGTTCCATCCCCTTGCGCCGGGCGGCTCGGCCGGCTTCGACGGCGGGCGCGGCACGGTGTGGTCGGAGTGGGTGTCGCTCGAGGGCGCCGAGACCGTCGCGGCGTTTCGCGGCGGCGCGCTCGACGGCCGCCCCGCCGTGACCCGGCACGCGTTCGGCGCGGGCGTGGCCTGGTACCTCGCGACCCGGCCCGACCCGCCCGCGATGCGCGCCCTGTTCGACCGCGTCCGGTCCGAGGCCGGCGCGGGTGCGGTGCTCGAGGGCCTGCCGGGTGGCGTGCAGGCCGTCGTGCGCCGGGGCGGCGCCCGCCGCTACCTGTTCCTGCTCAACCACGCCGCCGAGCCGGCAACGGTGACGTTGCCCGAGCCCGGCCCCGACCTCCTGTCCGAAGCAGACAGTCCACTGTCGACGGTCGTGCTGCCGCCGCGCGGCGTTGCCGTCATCCGCACGCAAGAAGTAGACAGTCCATTGTCGACGGTTGCGCTGCCGCCGCGCGGCGTTGCCGTCAACCGCACGGAAGAGGTGACCCCTTGAAACACCGCAATCTCGCCCTGGCCGCGACCGGCGTGGGCCTGCTGGGCCTGCTCGGCGCCGCGCCGGCCGGCGCCGACGCGCAGCAGGGCCGGCCCGGCGGCTGCGAATCGTCCGTCCCGTACCGCGCGAACACCGAGGGCTACTCCGCGTTCCGCATCCCGGCGGTCGTGGCGGCCCGCTCCGGGGTGCTGCTCGCCTTCGCCGAGGGGCGCAAGGGCGGGCTGTCCGACGCCGGCGACATCGACCTGGTGCTGAAGCGCTCGACCGACGGCGGGTGCACGTGGGGGCCGCTGCAAGTGGTGTACGACAGCGGGCCGAACACGTCGGGCAACCCGGCGCCGGTGGTGACCGCGTCGGGGCGTGTGGTGCTGCTGTCGACGTACAACGCGGGCACCTCGACGGAGGCGCAGATCATGCGCGGCGAGGTGCCGGCCGAGCAGAGCCGCCGCGTGTTCGTGCAGCACAGCGACGACGCGGGCGTCACGTGGAGCGCGCCGGCGGAGATCACGGCGGACGCGAAGCGGGCGGACTGGCGCTGGTACGCCACCGGGCCCGGGCACGCGCTGCGTCTCACGCGCGGGGCGCACAAGGACCGGCTGGTCGTGCCGGCCAACCACTCCGCCGCGCCGCCGGCCGGGTCAGCCGACGTGGGGACCGAGGCGAAGTACTACGGCGCGCACGATCTCATCAGCGACGACGGCGGCGCGACGTGGCGCATCGGGTTCGTCGACGGGACCTATGACGGCTACCTGAACTCCAACGAGTCCACGGCGGCCGAGCTTCCCGACGGGCGGGTGTACTTCAACGCGCGCGAGCACAACGGTACCGCGCCCGGGAATCGGGCCGATGCCTACAGCGCGGACGGCGGGGAGACGCTCGTCGGCGGGCACTACCGGCCGCAGGCCACCATCGCCGGGCCGGTGGTCGAGGGCAGTGTCCTGCAGGTGGGAGCGGCGCTGGTCTACTGCGGGCCGGCCGACCCGGCCGCGCGGGCGGCGATGACGCTGCGGGTCAGTTTCGACGGCGGGGCGACGTTCACGCCGGGGGCGGCGCTGTCGGGGCTTCCGGCCGCGTACTCCGATCTCGTGCAGGTCGACGGCGGGACCCTCGGCGTCCTCTACGAGACGGGCGACCTCGGGGCCAATGAGACGATCACGTTCCGACGGGTGTCGCTGGCGGCGGTACCGATCTATCCATCACGGTAGCACACCTGACCTAATTGTCGGCGGACCCGCTTGCGGAGCGTAGTTTTACGCTACTCATTGTACTGTGCTCTGCAGGCGGGCCAGGCGGGACCGGACGCCGGCGAAGTGGGCGCGCATCGCGGTTGCCGCGGCGGTCTTGTCGCCGGCGACGACCGCGTTGCGGATGTCGCGGTGCTTGCGCGCCACGTCGGCGGGGGCCTCGTCCGGCTCGCCGAGCTCGTCGCGCAGCTGGTGGTACACGTCCCAGAACGCCCCGAGCAGCTGGCCCACGAGCGGGTTGTTCAGCGGGTGGTACAGCACGTCGTGGAACAGCTTGTCGGTCTCCGGCGACACCATGCCGACCGCGGCCTCGGCCTCCATCCGGGCCATCACCTCGTCGACCGCGGCCGTGCCCTGGCTCGAAGGGCCGTCGATGAGCAGCTGCACCAGGCCGCTCTCGAGGGCCTCGCGGATCTCGATGAGGTAGCCGAGGTGGCTGCGCTCGTCGAACATCGTGATCCGGCTGTGGAAGGCCAGCTCGTCGACGAGGCCGTTGAGCGACATCCGGCCGACGAACATGCCGAAGCCGTGGCGGATGTCGACGATGCCGACGGCCTGCAGCGCCTTCAGGGCCTCGCGGATCGCGTTGCGCCCGACGCCGAGCTCCTCGACCAGCTCCGACTCGGTCGGCAGGGGGTCGCCGGCCACGAGCCGCCGGCGCAGGATCAGCTCCTTGACCTCGTCCTGCACCTCGTGCGCCCGGCTGCGGCGCCGGTTTGCCGGTCGGTCACTGCGCGCCGTGGTCATGCCGCTCCCCAGGGTTGTTGTTGGTGGGACATCCTATGACGAGAGGACCCACTCTTGTGAAGGCCCTTGACCGACGTGCGACTCGGGACCTAGCCTCCACCCTACGACAGGACATGGGATGTGGGACGTCCAATGATACCGACCCCACAGCCACTGACATTGGAGGCACCGTGCACACCCCGGCTACACGGCACGCGTTCAGCCGCCGCGACTTCCTGCGGTACAGCGGCGCGCTCGGCGCCGCCGCGACCATCAGCTCCACGCTCGCCGCCTGTGGCGGCCCGGCCTCCACCTCCTCCACGGGCGGGGGTGGCGACAAGGATCTCATCACGGCCGTCATCGGCTACGGCAACGACCAGAGCTGGGACCCGACGATGACGGCCTCGGCGTTCTCGATGGCCGCCAACGTCCACATCTACGAGGGTCTGCTCGACACCGACCCGATCACCCGCCAGCCCTACCCGGCCCTGGCGACCGCGCTGCCCGCCGACGTCAACGCGACCACGTGGCGCTTCACGCTGCGCGAGGGCGCCAAGTGGCACGACGACCAGCCGGTCACCGTCGACGACGTGCTCTTCACCTACGAGCGGGTGCTCGACCCGAAGGCCAACGTGCTCATCGGCTCGTTCTTCCGCTCCTGGCTCGACACCGTGCGCAAGGTCGACGAGCGCACCGTCGAGCTGGTGTTCAAGTTCCCGTTCCCCGACGCCGTGCAGCGGCTCACCATCGCCAAGATCATGCCGAAGCACATCTTCGGCGTCGCCGGCGGCTGGGACGCGGCCAAGGGCGGCAAGGCCGTCGGGTCCGGGCCCTACAAGCAGACCTCGCACCAGCCGAAGTCGAACACGACCCTCGAGGCCTACGCCGGGTACAACGGGCCCCGCCCCGCCACGGTCAAGAAGATGAACTGGCTGAGCATCGTCGACGCCTCCGCCCGCGTCGCGAAGATCTCCGGCAGCGCCGCCGAGGCGCAGATCGCCGACAACGTGCCCTACGCCAACATCGACCAGCTCACCAAGTCCGGGCTGCAGGTCGAGGGCGGCAAGGGCATGAACCACATGTTCATCATGTTCAACACCGCCCAGAAGCCGTTCGACGACGTGCGGGTGCGCCAGGCCCTGCTGTACGCCATCGACACCCGCAAGATGATCGACGTCGCGCTCAAGGGCCACGGCGCCGCCTCGACGAGCTTCCTCAACCAGGACAACCCGTCCTACCAGCGGGCCGCCACCGTGTACGAGTACAACGTGGACAAGGCCAAGCAGCTGCTCGCCCAGGCCGGCGTCACCGGGCTCACCATCACCCTGATGGCGGTCAACGTCAGCTGGATCGCCGACTGCCTGCCCACGATCGCCAACTCGTGGGAGGCCATCGGCATCAAGACGACGCTGCAGCCGCAGGACACCAGCGCCCTGTTCACGAAGATGGACCAGTCGCAGGGCTACCAGGTGGTGGCGGCGGCGTCCAACCCCAACCAGTTCGGCCTCGACGCCGACCTGATCATGCGGTACAACTACACGTCCGGCGGCACCTGGATGAAGTACACCAAGTGGGACTCCAGCCCCGCGGCCAAGGACCTCTTCGCGAAGATGGACGCGGCCACCGCCGAGCCCGACGCGAAGAAGAAGCTCGAGCTCACCCACGCCTACCTCGACATCATCGCCGAGCAGGCCGTGCTCTACCCCGTGGTACACACCGAGCTCATGACGGCGTGGGACGCCAAGAAGCTCACCGGGGTCCGCGCGCAGGGCTACCCGGGCATCAACCTGCTGCAGGCCAAGCGGACCTGATCCAAAAGGGGGAACCACCGTGGGCATGGTCGTGCGAATGCTGGTCCGCCGGCTGCTGATCCTGGTGCCGCTGCTGCTGGGCGTCATCGCCTTCGTGTTCGTCGTCATGCGCTTCTCCGACAACAAGCCGGAGTACGCGTACTTCCAGGGCGCCAACCCGACCCCGGAGCAGATCCACCAGTTCCAGGTCGACAACGGCCTGCTGGACCCGCTGCCGGTGCGCTACGTGCGCTTCGTCGGCGAGCTGCTGCACGGCGACATGGGCACGAGCGTGCTGACGAAGGCGCCGGTCGTCGACTCGGTCTCGACGGCGCTGCCGCTGACCGTGCAGCTGACGCTGCTCGGGCTGCTCATCGCGGTGGTGCTGGCGCTGCTGTTCGGCGTCACCGCGGCGATCTTCCGGGACCGCTGGCCCGACCAGCTGATCCGGCTGGTCTCGCTGATCGGCGTGGCCGCGCCCGCCTTCTGGCTGGCGCTGCTGATGATCCAGTACCTCGCCGTCGACCGCGGCTGGTTCCCCACCGGCGGGTACATCAACCCCGCCGACTCGTTCTCCGGCTGGCTGCGCTCGATGACGCTGCCCGCGCTGTCGCTGTCGCTGCCGGTCGCCGCGCAGCTCACCCGCATCATCCGCACCTCGATGGTCGAGGAGCTCGACAAGGACTACGTGCGCACCGCGATCGGCAGCGGCCTGCCGCCGGTCGTGGTCGTCGGGCGCAATGTGCTGCGCAACGCCCTCATCAACCCGCTCACCGTTCTCGGCCTGCGGGTCGGCTACCTGCTCGGCGGCGCCGTCGTCATCGAACAGATCTACTCGCTGCCCGGCATGGGCCAGCTGATGATCAACGCGGTGCGCGACGGCGACCCCGCCGTGGTGCAGGGCGTCGTGCTCACCATCGCCGTCGGCTTCGTCGTGGTGAACCTCGTCGTCGACGTGCTCTACCTGCTCGTCAACCCCCGCTTGAGGAGCGCCGCCTGATGGGCCGCCTACGGGCCTCCGCCTGGTTCTGCATCGCCGTGCTGGCCGTCGTCATCGTCGCGGCACTGGCGGCGCCGATCGTCGCGCCGCACTCGCCCTTCGTGCAGGAGGCCGCCGGCGGCGGGCCGTCCGGCTCGCACTGGATGGGCCTGGACAGCGCCAACCGCGACATCCTGAGCCGGCTCATGTACGGCGCCCGCTGGTCGCTGCTCATCGGGCTCGGCGCCACCGCGCTCGCCCTGCTGGCGGGCGCGCTCATCGGCGCCGTGGCGGCCACCTCCCGCCGCGGCGTCGACGAGACCCTCATGCGGGTCCTCGACGTCGTCATGGCGTTCCCGGGCATCGCCCTGGCCGCGGTGCTCGTCGCGGTCTTCGGCGGCAGCGTGCTCGTGCTGGTGCTCGCCATCGCCTTCCTCTACATGCCGTCCGTCGCCCGGGTGGTGCGGGCCAACGTCCTGGCGCAGTACGAGGAGGACTACGTCGCGGCCGAGCGCACCATCGGCGCCCGCACCGCGTTCATCCTCGTGCGCCACGTCGCGGTGAACTGCGCCGCGCCGGTGCTCGTCTTCTGTACCGTCATGGTCGCCGACGCGATCGTGTTCGAGGCGTCGCTGTCGTTCATCGGCGCCGGCGTCCGCCCGCCGAACCCGTCCTGGGGCAGCGTCATCGCCGACGGCCGCAACATGGTGCTGCTCGGCGGCTGGTGGGCGACGGTCTTCCCCGGACTGCTCATCCTCGTCACCGTCCTCGCCCTGAACATCCTCGCCGAGCGCGTCGCCGACGCCTGGGCGGCGCCCGCCGCACGGCCGGCGCCGAAGACCGCCGAGGCCGACCGGATCGAGCAGGCCCACCCGGGCTCGGGTGAGATCACCGAGCTGCCGGGCCTGGCCGAGGCGGCCCGCCGCATCGGCGAGCGCGCCCGGCCGCTGCCAAGCGGCGAGCCGGTCCTGCGGGTCGCGGGCCTGGCCATCGGCTTCCCCGGCCGCCACGACGACGTCGACATCGTCGACGGCATCTCCTTCGACGTCCGGCCCGGCGAGGTCCTCGGCCTCGTCGGCGAGTCCGGATGCGGCAAGTCGCTGACCGCGCTCACCGTCATGGGCCTGCAGCCGCGCGGCGCCCGCATCCGCGGCACCGTCGAGTTCGCCGGCCGCGACCTGCTGAAGCTGCGGGCGAAGGAGCGGCGGCGGCTGCTCGGCCACGACATGGCGATGATCTACCAGGACGCACTGTCCTCGCTCAACCCGGCGATGACGATCCGCGCGCAGCTCAAGCAGCTGGTGCGCCGCGGCGGCAAGCGCAGCGCCGCCGAGCTGCTCGAGCTCGTCGGGCTCGACCCGGCGCGGACCCTGTCCGCGTACCCGCACGAGCTGTCCGGCGGCCAGCGCCAGCGCGTCCTCATCGCCATGGCGCTGTCGCGAGACCCGAAGCTCATCGTCGCCGACGAGCCCACCACCGCCCTCGACGTGACGGTGCAGGCGCAGGTGATCGAGCTGCTGCTGCGGCTGCGCGCCGAGCTCGGCTTCGCGCTCATCCTCGTCTCGCACGACCTGGCGCTCGTCTCCGACGTGACCGACCGGATCGTCGTGATGTACGGCGGCCAGATCGTCGAGTCCGGGGTCACCGCCGCCCTCATCGGCGAACCCGCGCACCACTACACCCGCGGCCTGCTCGGCTCGGTGCTGTCCCTCGAGGCCGGCGCCGAGCGGCTCACCCAGATCCGCGGCGTCGTGCCCTCGCCCGCCGAC
The DNA here is from genome assembly GCF_039537565.1 of Dactylosporangium darangshiense. NCBI lineage: Bacteria > Bacillati > Actinomycetota > Actinomycetes > Micromonosporales > Micromonosporaceae > Dactylosporangium > Dactylosporangium darangshiense. The sequence continues at coordinate 200,646 of NZ_BAABAT010000007.1, read as the reverse complement.
TTCCCGGCCGGCTGCCGCTTCGCCGACCGCTGCCCGATGGCCGACGAGCTGTGCCGCAGCACCGCGCCGGAGCTGGGCGGCGAACGGCACGCCGTCGCCTGCCACCATCCCGCCCTCGACCTCGCCGAGGTGGCCCGATGAGCGACCTGCTCGACCTGCTCGACCTGCGCGACGTCCACGTCGTGCACAAGGCCCGCACCGGCGGGCTGCTGCGCCGCGACCGCGTCTACGCCCTCACCGGCGCCGACCTGACCGTCCGGGCCGGCGAGACCGTCGGCGTCGTCGGCGAGTCCGGCTGCGGCAAGTCCACCCTGGCCCGCGTCCTCGTCGGGCTGCAGCGCCCGACCGCAGGCACCGTGCGCTTCCGCGGCGAGGACCTCTGGACGCTGCCGCCGAACCGCCGCCGCGCGATGGTCGGCTCCAGCACCGGCATGGTGTTCCAGGACCCGTCGACTGCCCTGAACCGCCGCCTGCCCGTGCGGCGCATCCTGCGCGACCCCCTCGACGTCCACCGCCGCGGCACGGCCCACGAACGCGATGCCCGCGTCCGCGAGCTGCTCGGCCTCGTCGGCCTGCCGGCCAGCGCCCTCGACGTGCTGCCCGGCCAGCTCTCCGGCGGCCAGCGGCAGCGGGTCGCGATCGCCCGCGCCCTGGCGCTCGGCCCCGACCTGCTCATCGCCGACGAGCCGACCAGCGCACTGGACGTCTCCGTGCGGGCCCAGATCCTCAACCTGCTGCTCGACCTGAAGGCGCAGCTCGGCCTGGCCCTGGTGTTCGTGTCGCACGACATCCAGACGGTACGCCGGATGAGCGACCGGGTCGTCACGATGTACCTCGGCCGGATCGTCGAACAGGCGCCCGCCGCCGCGGTGCCCACCGGCGCCCGCCACCCCTACACCCGGGCGCTGTTCTCGGCCACGCCGGGCCTGCTCGACCCCATCGACCCGATCCCGCTCGCCGGCCCGGTGCCATCCGCGACGCGGCCGCCGAGCGGCTGCCCGTTCCGCACCCGCTGCTGGAAGGCCGACGACGTCTGCGCCACCGAGATGCCTCTCGCGCAGGACGACGGCGACGGGCACTTGTTCCGCTGTTACCACCCGGTGCGCGACGGCGCCACCGACCGAGAACTGATCAGCCAAGCACAGGAGCGCGCATGACCACCGCCACCGCACTGACCGGCGTCATTCCCCCGGTGTGTACCCCGCTCACGCCGGACTTCGAGGTCGACACCGCGTCCCTGGTCCGGCTGGTGGACCACCTGATGGCCGGCGGCGTCGACGGCCTGTTCGTCCTCGGCTCCACCTCCGAGGCGGCGTTCCTGCCCGACGGGCACCGCCGGGTCGTCCTCGACACCGTCGTCGGCCACGTCGCCGGCCAGGTGCCCGTCCTCGCCGGCGCCATCGACATGACCACCCTGCGCGTGCTCGACCACGCCCTCGCCGCCGTCGTCGCCGGCGTCGACGGCCTCGTCGCGACTGCGCCCTTCTACGCCCGCACCCACCCGGCCGAGATCGACCTGCACTTCCGCACCATCGCGGCCCGCACCGGTGTCCCGTTGTACGCCTACGACCTGCCCGTCTCCGTGCACAGCAAGCTCCCCGCGGACCTGCTGCTCGACCTGGCCGCCGACGGCGTGCTGGCCGGGCTCAAGGACTCCAGCGGCGACGACGCCGGGCTGCGCAACGTCCTGCTCGGCCGCCGCGACCGCACCGGCCTCGACGGCTTCGCGGTGCTCACCGGCTCCGAGCTGACCGTCGACTCGGCGCTGTGGATGGGGGCCGACGGCGTCGTGCCGGGGCTGGGCAACGTCGACCCGCACGGCTACGCGCGGCTCTACCGCGCCGCCCGCGACGGCGACTGGGCCGCCGCCCGCACCGAGCAGGAGCGCCTGGTGCGCCTGTTCGAGCTCATCGTCGTCGGCCGGTCCCGGATGGGGCACGGCTCTTCGGCCCTCGGCGCGTTCAAGGCCGCCCTGTACCTGCGCGGCGTCATCGCGCACCCGACGACGGCGGTGCCGCAGATCCCCCTCGACGAGTCGGAGATCGCCGCGGTGGGCAAGTACCTCGCCGCCGCCGACCTGCTCTGAGGAGAGACCCGCTACGGTCGAGGCATGATCGAGGTCGATGAGCACGGCGCCGTGCGCGTCGTGCGGCTGCACCACGGCAAGGTCAACGCGCTGGACCTGGAGCTGCTGCTGGCGCTGCGGGACACGTTCGCCGGGCTGCGCGACGCGCCCGTCGTGCTCACCGGCGCCGGCCGCTGCTTCAGCGCCGGCGTCGACCTGCGCCGCGTGCTGCAGGAGGGTGAGAACCCGGCCTATGCCGCGGCGTTCCTGGCGGCGCTCGGCGGCGCCTGCCGGGCCGTGTTCGAGCACCCCCGCCCGGTCGTCGCCGCCGTCAACGGGCACGCCATCGCCGGCGGCTGCATCCTCGCCCTCGCCTGCGACCGGCGGTTCATGGCCGGCGGGACGATCGGCGTCACCGAGCTCGCCGTCGGCGTGCCGTATCCGGCCGTGCCGATGGAGGTCCTGCGCTTCGCCGCCGGGCCCGCCGCGAGCGACCTCGCCCTGTCGGCGCGCACCATGGGCCCCGAGGAGGCGGCCCGCATCGGGCTCGTCGACGCCGTCGTGCCCGCCGGGGAGCTGCTCGACCGGGCGCTCGGCGAGGCCGGGCGGCTGGCACGAGTACCGGCGGCAACCTATGCGCTGACCAAGCGGCAGCTGCGGCGCGATGCGGTCGCCCGGATGGACGCCGGCGCCGCCGACGACGCGCAGGTGCTCGCCGGCTGGGCCACCCCCGAGGCGCGGGCCGCGATCGCCGCGTTCTTCGAGGCGCTCTAGCCTCGCGGCAGCCAGGGCGGCTGCCACGGCGGATGCCCGGACAACAACGCATCGGCCCCGGGCGGTCCCCACGACCCGACCGGGTACCGGTGGACGGGGGGCGGATAGGCCACCAGCGGTTGCAAGATCCGCCAGCTCTCCCGCGCTGCGTCCTGCCGGGCGAACAGCCGGTCGTCGCCGGTCAGCGCGTCGTACAGCAGCCGTTCGTAGGGTGCCTGCGGCACCCCGAGCTCCTGCGCGAACAGCGAGTCCAGGCGCACCGGGCGCCACGCGTGGTGCTCGTCCAGCGCCGCCAGCTGCAGCCGCAGCCCGGGTTCGGGGGTGATGCGCAGTACGACCTGGTTGGCCTCCACCCTGGCCGCGTTGGGCAGGAACCGCAGGCGGGGGGTGTTCCGCAGCACCAGCCGCACCTCGGTTGCCCGCACCGGCAGCTGCTTGCCGGCCCGTATGAAGATCGGCACCCCGGCCCACCGCCAGCTGTCGATCCCCAACCGAAGCGCGACGAACGTCTCGGTGTCCGACTCCGGGTCTACCCCGGGCAGCTGTGTGTAGCCGTCGTACTGGCCCCGGACGCAGTGCCGTGCGTCCGCCGGTGGCATCGCCTTGAGCACCTCGGCCTTCTTGTCTCGCAGGTCATCGGCCGAGGCTCCGATCGGCGGGTCCATCGCGACCAGCGCGAGCACCTGCAGCAGATGGTTCTGCACAACGTCGCGAAGCGTCCCCACCGCGTCGTAGAACGGGCCGCGACCCTCAACCCCGAAGTTCTCCGCCATCGTGATCTGCACGACCTCGACGCTGTCGCGGTCCCACAACTGCGCCATGGCGAAGTTCGCGAACCGCAGATACTCGATCTCGATCACCGGTTCCTTGCCCAGGAAGTGATCCACGAGCAGGAGCTGCCGATCGTCGAGCACCTGGTGCAGGCGATCGCTGAGCTCCCGCGCCGAGGCCAGGTCGTGCCCGAACGGCTTCTCCACCGCCACGCGCCCGTCCCCGACGAGGCCGGCCGCATCCAACCTGTCCACGATCGGCGCAGCCAGTGATGGCGGCATTTCGAGGTAGTACAGCGGCCGGCGGGCCCTGGCCAGCTGCGCCGCCAACACCTTGTACAGCTGCGGGTCGGTCACGTCGCCGGCCAGGTAGGTCAACCGCCGGGCCAGCCGGGCGAACACCGCCTCGTCCACCGGTTCGCCGGACTCCTCGATCGCCGTGCGCGCCCGCACCAGCAACTCCTGTGTGCTCAGCGCCGTGGCCGCGACGCCGACCACCGGGCAGGTCAGCGCGCCGCGCCGTTCCAGCCGGTACAGCGCCGGGAAGGTCATCTTCCGCGCCAGGTCGCCGGTGATCCCGAAGATCACCAATGCGTCCGCGATCCATCCGGCCACCGTCAGACCACCGCGCTCCCGACCTTGCCGACCCTCACTCCAGGACCCTCCCCACGCAGCCCGCCGGGCATCACTGTTCGCCGGGCTTCTCGTTACCCGGCATTGCGAGCCCAAACAACGGCGACGACTCGCCGGACTCGGGTGGCCAGGCGCGACAGACAACAGCCGGAAAGCCATACAGCATGGCGGGAAGGCTGTCCGGGCAGGTCGTGCCCCCTGACGAGGAGCTAGGACAGCGCCTGCGCCAGGACCGCGGTGTGGGCGTGCTCGAGGTCGCGGGTGGCGGTCAGCAGGGTGAGCGTCCCCGCCTCGGCCTGCTCCCGCAGCTCCCGCAGCGCCTCGGCGTGCTCGGCGTCACCCAGCTCGGCCCGGTAGCGCTGCGCGAACTCGGCGAAGCGGTCCGGGTCGTGCCCGTACCACTTGCGCAGCGGCGCCGACGGTGCGACCGCGCGCAGCCACTCGTCGACCGCGGCGGCCTCCTTCCTGAGCCCTCGCGGCCACAGCCGGTCGACCAGCACCCGCCGGCCGTCGTCCGCGTCGGGCGGGTCGTATGCCCGCTTCACGTGTACCACCCCTCAACCCTGCCACGCCATGAAACGCGAGGTCATCGACAGCCGGGCCGGCGGCGGGGGATCGTGCGGGGTATGACCGAGACGACCGGCGCCGCCGCCAACCGGCGGCGCTTCCTGGACGCCTTCTCCCGCTTCGCGGGTGGCGACGTCGATGTCCTGTACTCCGTGCTGCGCGAGGACTTCGTCGAGCACAGCCCCGGCAACCCGTCCGGCCGCGACGCGTTCGTCGACTTCATCCGCACCGCACCCGTCGCGGGCGCCCGGCTGGACCTCAAGCGGGTGGTCGCCGACGACGAGTACGTCGTCGCGCACTACCTCATGACCGAGCCGGGCGGCGCCGGCACGGCCGTCGTGGACATCTGGCGCTTCGAGGCCGGTCTGATCGCCGAGCACTGGGATGTGGTACAGCCCGTGGCCGACGGCATGTTCTGAACGCCCGCCGCCGGGTATCACCGCCCACTGTCCGATGCGCGTCGCGTCGGATCGCCGACGGCGGGAACATCCGCACGGCGACGGCGCGGGCGGCCCGGCGGGGCGAGACTCGGCGACCATGACCATGCCCAACCCGCCCTTCCAGGGCGTTCCACATAGTCCGGTACCGAAGAAGAAGTCCCGTCTCGGCCTCGTGCTCGGCATCGCCGGCGGCGTGCTCGCGCTCTGCTGCGGCGGCGGGATCGTCGCGGCGCTGACCGTCGACACCGGCAAGAAGGCCGACACCGGCAAGAAGGCGGCCGCACCCGCGGCCGTCTCCACCTACAAACAGCCCGGCGACCCCTGCGCGCTGGGCGACCTGAAGCTGCTCGGCCCCCGCGTCGGCGAGGGCAAGGGGGAGTCGACGCAGGAGACGGGCGACCTGCCGCTCACCGGCTGCGACTACTTCCTCGCCGCCGACGACGGCGCACAGGAGGTCAAGGCCTTCGCCGCCGCCGACGACAAGACCGCCGCGCGCTACGAGCAGGCGTGGAAGCTGTACCCCAACATGACCGGCTTCAGCGGCGAGAAGGTCGGCGGCTGCGGCGCGCAGGCGTTCTTCACCAAGCGGCTGAGCTACGGCGACAAGCGCATCGAGGCGCAGCTGGTGTGCTCGCAGGACAACCTCTACGTCGAGGTGCGCTTCAACGCCGGCGGCAACGAGCCGTGGGACGCCGCGGCCATGCGGGGCAATCTGGTCGCATTCGCCAACGCGATGATCGCCGCGACGCCGAAGGCCTGATGCCACAACGGTTTTCGAAAACCCAGGATATGGGCCGGCGGCCGTGCCGGCCCTTACCATCGGGCGGTGAACCTGACCCGCGGCCCCGGTCCGGCGCCGGTCCTGCTGTCCTACGCGGCGTTCGTCCTCGTCGGGCTCGGCGCCGGCGTCGGCGGCATCCTCATCCCGGCGCAGATCGCGGACTACGGGGTCGACGAGGCCACCATCGGCATCACGTTCTTCACGTCCTCGGCCGGGTTCATGGTCGCCGGCGCCACCGCCGGCGCGCTGCTGCACCGGGTCAGCATCCGCGTCGCCCTCGCCATCGGCGGCGTCGCGTACATCGCGGCCGCGTTCGCGATGGCGGCCCGCCCGCCGTTCGCGGTGCTGGTCGCCGTGCAGCTGCTCGCCGGGTACGGCACCGGCATCCTCGAGTCGATCCTCAACGTGTACCTGACGCAACTGCCGCGCCCGGCCACCCTGCTCAACCGGCTGCACGCCTTCTTCGGCGTCGGCGCGCTGCTCGGCCCGCTGCTGGCCGCCGGCCTGCTGCAGTACCTGCCGTGGACCGCCGTCTGGCTCGTCCTCGGCGCCGTCGCCGTGCCGCTGACGGCGGGCTTCCTCATCGTGTACCCCCGGACGACCCCGCCGGCGGCGCACCCGGACACGCCGCGGCCCAGCGGCGTGCTCGGCGAGGCGCTGCGCCGGCCCGTGATCGTGCTCGCCTCGGTGTTCCTGTCGGTGTACGTCGGGCTGGAGATCGGCGTCGGCAACTGGGGCTTCACGTTCCTCGTGCAGGAGCACGGCGAGCCGTCGCTGGTTGCCGGGTACACCATCAGCGGCTACTGGCTGGGCCTGACCCTCGGCCGGTTCCTCATCAGCCCGGCCGCGACCCGCGCCGGGATGTCCCCGGCGGCGATGGCCACGGCGTGCCTGGCCGGGGTCACGGCCGGCGCCGCGCTCATCTGGGCCGCCCCGATCGCCGCGGTCGCCACGGCGGGTTTCGTGCTCCTGGGCTTCTTCCTCGCGCCGCTGTTCCCGACCGCGATGGCCGTCGTGCCGGACCTCGTCGAGCCGCGCCTGGTCGCCACCGCCATCGGCGTCATGAACGGCGTGTCCGTCATCGGCGGCGCCGGCCTGCCCTGGCTGGCCGGCTGGCTCGCGCAGCACGTCGGCATCTGGACGCTGATGCCGTTCGCGCTGACCCTGTCGGTGCTGCAGCTCATCGTGTGGCGCCTCATGGTCGCCCGCGGCGGCCGGCCCGCCGCCCTGGAGGTCACCGGCCCACGTGCGTGAAGCCGGCCCACGACGCGGTGCCGAACACCGTCCCCGGTGCGCAGTGCCGCCGCAGCTCGGCCGGCATCCGCTCCGGCAGTGCCCGGCCCGGGTCGAGCATCCACAGCTGCGCGCGGTGCAGCGCGTCGGCCGGCCGGCAGCCGCCGGCGCGCAGGAAGTGATGCACCATGTACATCAGCACCGACGTGTCGCCGTCCAGCACCGGCCACAGCGAGCCGAACACCGTGCGCGCCCCCGCCGCGAGGAACGACGTGGCCAGGCTGAGCGCCTCGTCGTGGTCGTCGCCGGTGACCCCGGTGGTGCAGGCGGCCAGGAACACCTCCCCGATGTCGAGCTCCTGCCGCCGGGCCCGGTCCAGCAGGTCGTTCGCCGCCAGCGGCGCCCCGCCGGCGAGCACCAGGTGCGCCAGCGCCGGCCGCGCCGGGTCGATCGCGCCGTGGCAGGCGAAGTGCAGCATCAGCGGGCCGGCCGGCGCCGCGTCGATCCAGCCGAGCACGCCCTGCGGCGTGCCCTCGGCCCGCCCGAGGTACGTGCCGCCCGGGTAGAACTGCCGGTGTATCGCCCCCGCCTCGACGCCGGCGAAGTACAGGTCGCCGCCCGGGTCCCCGACGACGAGCGCGGCGCCGACGCCCGCGGCCGGCGCGGCGCCCGCGCTCGCGCACAGGTGCCGCGCCGACGGCGTGTACGAGAAGACCGCCTCGCGCACGGCGTGCCCTGACCCGCGGGCCGCGTGCCATGGCACGACCCCGAGGACACCCAGCGGCGCGAGCACCAGGCGGGCCGGGCGGCCGAGGCACCAGCCCGCGGCGACGTCGAGGAGGTCGGCCATCGCGGCCCGCCACGCCCAGGCGCACACCTCGTCGAGCTCGTCGCCCGCCGGTGCCGCCGCGGCGGACGGGCTCGGCCCAGCGTCGCGCGCCTGCGCCCGGCGCCGGGCGTAGCGGCGCACCGGGGCGTCGTCGCCGACGTGCAGGCGCGGCAGCCAGCGCACCGTCGCCGGTCCGTGCGCGGGCACGATCACCGCGGCGCCGGGCTCGCCGTCGTCGCCGGCCCGCAGGTACACCAGCGCGTCGGCCTCCAGCCCGGCGAGGGCCGCCCGGATCGCCGCCGGGGCGACCGGCTCGAAGCCCGCGACCCCCGCGCCGCCGTCGCCGAGCGCCCGCAGCGCCGTCAGCCGCAGCTCGTCCGGCACCGCTCGGTCCTCGTCGGCCTCGGACAGCGGTCGACCGCTGACGAGGTCGTGCCCGTCGCCGGCGGTCCGGCGCCAGTGCGCGGCCAGGACGCCCTGACCGGCGAGCTCGAGGCGGTCCGCGATCTGCCGGGCGCTCGCCGCGGCCTGCAGCACCAGCGCCCGCCCGGCGTCGAGGGCCGCGATGAGCTCGTCGTCGACGCCGTCCTCGCGCTCCCGGTCCGCCAGGCACCAGCCCGCCACCGTCCGCGCGATGCCGGCGGCGGTGCGGGCCGCGGCGATGGCGTAGTCCGTGCCGGCCTTCACGGCCACCTGCCAGGCGACGCCCTGCAGCGCGGACATGCCGATCGAGCGCGCCGCGGCCGCGTCGCCGCAGATCCGCACCGCCTCCGCGCGCCCGACGGCGAGGGACGACCACATCGGATACTCGCGGCCCCCGGCGAGTCGCATCGCCGCCGCGTAGTGCTCGCCGGCGGCCCGCGCCTGAGCCACGTCCTCTCCCCACTGGGCGAGCCGCAGCCGCGCGGCACCGGCGACGAGGTGGGTGACGATGGCCAGCCGCGGCTCGTCGGGGCCGATGAGGCCCAGCGCGGACTCCGCGTATGCGGCCGCCCGCCGCAGGACGGCCGCGTCCCGCTCTGCGGTGCCCTGGTCGACCAGGGCACCGCAGAGCGTGATGTCGTGCGCGATCTCCATGTCGCCGGCCAGGCCGGGCTCGCGGCGCAGCGGCCGCAGCTCGATCGGCGGCGCCGCCGGCGGATCGGCCAGCAGATGCACCATCCGCAGCGTCCGAGCCATGGCTGTGTAGCCGAGGTGCGGCGCGTCCTGCGCCTCGAGGGCCGGGGCGTACCGCTCGGCGAGCGCGAGCAGGCCGGCCCGGTCGTTGCGCGCGTTCAGCTCGACGAACTCGTGGTAGGCAGCCACCGAGGCGTCGGAGGGCCCGGTGAAGCGCAGCCCGCCGGGGCGGCGGAACCCGGTGTACTCCGATCGGTGGTCCATGACGAGGCGCAGTACGGCGCCGATGGGTGAGCTTGCGGCGTCGGGGTGCGCGGCCGCCGCCCGGGCCAACCGGCCTATGCCGCCGTCCGAGGCCGCATGGGGGTCGGCCAGGTACTCGCGGTACTCCAGCGCGCCCAGCCCCAGGTCCACGTAGGCCGCCCACTCCGGCCTCGCGCTGCGCGCCGTGGCGGCGACGGCGAACAGGCCGCGGATACGTGCGGAGTCGGCCGGCCGGAGGCCGTGCGGTGTGAGTACCAACTCCGCCAGGCCGAGGAGGGCGCAGGACATGGCCACCTGGTCGGCGCCGGCCCGCTCGGCGCGCAGCAGGGCCTGGTGGCCGCGATCGATCAGCTCGCGCCACGCCGCGGCGACGCCGGGCAGCGCGGGATCGTCCTCCAGCGCGCTCTGCACCGTGAGGCGCTCCCGCATGGTCGCCAGCAGCTCGTCGTGGTCGGGGATGTCGCAGGCGAGCGCGGCGTCGAAGTGGCGGGCCGCGGCGCGCAGGGCGTCCTGGTCGCCTTCGAGCTCGCCGGCGAGAGCCTCGGCGCGGGCCAGGCCGCGGTACTCGTCCCACGGCTGCGGATCGGCCGACTCCCGCACCACCCGCTCGAGCAGCTCGACCGCCCGGCGGGCCTGTGGCGCGGACGCGTCCTGCTCGGCCCGGACCCGCAGCATCTCGGCCAGGAGGGCGGCGGTCCACGGGTCCCATCTGCGGTCGAGGAGCTCGGTGCGCGCCGCGATCGCCGCGTCGAGGTCGGCGCGGGCCCCTACGTCGTCGCCGGCGTCCGCGCGGGCGAGGCAGCGGCCCAGGTGCCCGTCGGCGAGCTGTCCCACGAGGTCGTCCGGCAGCGGCGCCTCCGGGTCGCCCGCACGGAAGAGCTCCTGCGCCGTGCGCGCCGCCGAGACCGCCCGGTCGTGGTCGTCCCGGCTGTCGTGTGCCAGGGACAGCAGGCCGGCGACGTAGGCGAGCCGGCCGTCGCCGACCCAGTCGGCGACCTCGTCCGGAAGGGTCGCGCGGACCGCCAGCAGGGAGGTCATCGCCGGATCCGCGGCCGCCAGCCCGGCGTCGAGGTGAGCCCGGTCGGGCGGGTCGTCGACGTAGGCGGACGCCTCGATGTGTGCCGCGCCGGACAGCAGCCGCACGTAGTGCGTCGCCACCGGGTTCGCGCCGCTGAGCCGCAACGCCTCGAGGGCCGCGATGAGGCGACCGGACTCGGCCGCCGCCTCCTCGATGCCGGGCGAGTCCGCGCCGCGGTAGCGCACCGTCCGGGAGCGGCTCCACAGGCAGTCGGCGAGCGCGACGGCGATCTCGTCGCGGCCGGGGTGGTCGGCGGGCATGTCGGCGTAGAGCCATCGCAGCCACCGCGCCGCCTCGTCGTAGTCGGGCACGCTGTCGTCGAGGCCGGCTCGCTCGTCGTGGAGGCGGCCGAGCCACCATCGCCAGACGAGGGCATCGGGGTGATCGGGCTCGCCTCCGTGTGCGATGCCGAGCAACACGATTGCGGACTCCAGGTCCGCGCGGTGCTGCGTCTCGCCGTAGCGCTCGGTGTAGGCGCGGCCGAGATCGCCGAACGCCGTCGGTCCGTCCAGGCCGGCGTCGTTGCGTTCCAACATTGCCTCCAAGGCGACGATGCGCTCTGCGGCGGTGGTCATGGCAGCACCGCCGTGACGACCGGGATCACGGTGGCGGACCATTCGTGCGCACCCCAGCCGGCGGCGGGCCGGGTGTCGCGGTTCGGCGACGGGCCGCCGAGGCGGGGCAGTTCGAAGGCGCGGGCGTCGAACTCGTCCTCGGCGACGATCAGGACCAGCCAGTCGCGCGCCGATCGGCCGGGCGCCGGATCTCGCCCCGCGGGCAGGCTGAACGCGACCGGGCGGCCGTCCAGCGCCGCTCCCGCGCGGCCCGGAGCGATCACGGCGCCGGGGAACAGGCCGGCGTGGATGCGGAACGTGTCGGTGAGGTCGAGCAGGGCGCAGTACAGGGGGCGCGGCGAGCGGTTGTGCAGCCGGATGAAGACCTCGGGCGGCGCCGGGCAGTAGCGCAGCTCGAAGCCGCCGCCGGCGTCCGGGGTCAGGCCCGGGCGGTCCGCCGGCGCGCTCGCCTCGCCCGGATGCGGCTCCACCAGCTCGACGCTGACCGCGCCGGCGAGGCGGGACAGCGGGTTGCGCAGGTCGCGGACCTGTCGCCAGCGCGCGATGTGCTCCAGCGCCGCCACCACGCGGCACGGGTCGGTCTCGCGGTGCAGCGGCCGGCCCTCGGCGTCGAGGATGCCGAGCGCGCCGTCCGCGAGGGGGCGGACCCGCAGCTCGGCCGGCTCCGCCGCGCGGACGAAGCGGATGTGGGCCGACGGGCCGGCCGGCAGCGCGGGGACGCCGTCGTCCACGGCGACGGTCGTGGCGGGGGCCGGCACCCGGCTCAGCGCCGCGCGGTAGGTCCGGCCGGGGTCGGGTGCCCAGCCCAGCGGCGTGACCACGGTGCGGCCGGTCAGCACGCGGCGCGCCTCGGCCTCGCGCACGGGCGGCGGCCCGTCCACCGCGAACCGGGCCGGGTCGCCGGCAACGGCGGGCACGCCGTGGCAGAGGCCGGCGTTGACCTCCCAGCCGTCGCGGCCCTCGCGCATGGTCAGGCCGGCGGCGGGAGCGATCCGGCCGCCCAGGAACGGCTGGTCGGCCGGGCCGGGGCCGGTCGGGATCAGCTCGGGGCGCTGCGCGACCGACCAGCGCTCCACCTCGCCCCGCGCGACGGCAAGGAGGTCCCGGTAGGTCGTCGCCGGCGGGCAACGGCGCAGTGCGGCCGTCAGCGACCAGCTGAACAGGCCGCGGTCCCGGCCGTCGAGGCGGCGCTCGCGGGCCTGCTCGGTGGCGCGGCACGCGGCCAGCGTGAGCGCGCGCGGTTCGGGGACGCCCTGGCGGTACCGCTGCCAGAGACCGGGCAGCAGGAAACGCTCGTGCGGCAGGGTGCGCGGCGCGGCGGTGCGCAGGCGGAGGCCCTCGGGGCCGCGGCTCGCGCCGCCGGAGTGGCAGCAGTCGAGGACCGCGACGACGTGTGCGCCGCGCTCGGCCACCTCGTCGAGGAGCACGGCCAGCTCCTTGTCGAGCAGGTCGGGGTGGTCGTCCGTGCGGCTGTCCGCGCAGACCAGGGTCTGCAGGAGGCCGGTCGGCTCCAGGTGCCACAGGGCGTCGGGGACAGGGACCGCCGAGCCATGGCCGCTGAACCAGAACAGGGCGGTGTCGCCGGCGCGGGCCCGGGCCAGGTGGGTCCGGAAGCCGGCGACGATCGCCGAACGGGTCGCCTCGTCGTTGAGCAGGCGGCGGACGTGCAGGTCGGTGCCGGGCGCGCGGCGGTGCTCCAGCAGGGATCGGGCGTCGGCCACGTCGTTGGCGCAGCCGGCCAGGGCGGGCACCGACGGCGACCGGTAGCGGTCGATGCCGACCAGCAGGGCGTACAGCGTGCTCACACTGCTTCCTGACGGACGGCGCCCGGGTACGGTGTGATCAACGGCGGCGACGGACCAGGACGAGGAGCGGATCATGCGGCCCGCAGAACCGGCATCGGCCGCCGCGCTCGGCGTGCGGCGGCGCGCCTGGGCGGGGCCTGCGGTGGCCGCGCCGATGCCGGCGGCCCGCGACGCGCGGGCGGGGCTGGCGCTCACCGACCGGCACCTACTGCGCGACGGGCGGCCGTGGGTCCCGGTCTCCGGCGAGCTGCACTACAGCCGGGTGCCGCGGGAGCGCTGGGCCGAGCGCCTCGAGCTGATGCGCTCGGGCGGGGTGACGGTCGTGTCGACGTACGTGCCGTGGATCCACCACGAGGCCGAACGGGGCGCCGTGCGTTTCGACGGGCGGCTCGACCTGGGGGCCTTCCTCGACGGCTGCCGGGCGGCGGGGCTCGAGGTCGTGCTGCGCATCGGGCCGTGGGTGCACGGTGAGCTGCGGGGCGGCGGCTTCCCGGACTGGGTGCGGGCGGCGCCGGTGGTGCACCGAAGCGACGATCCGGGCTACCTCGCGCTCGTGCGCGCCTGGTTCGGGCGGATCGGCGCGGCCGTCGGCGGGCGGAAGCTGCTCGCCGTCCAGCTCGAGAACGAGCTGCTCGACCGGCCCGGGCACCTGGTCACCCTCAAGGGGCTCGCCCGCGCGGCCGGGCTCGCGGCGCCGCTGTGGACGGCGACCGCCTGGGACGGCGCGGTGCTGCCGCCGCGCGAGGTCATGCCGGTGTACAGCGGCTACGCCGACGGCTTCTGGACCGACGCCGACGCGCCGTGGGACCCCGCGTTCCGGGCACACTTCTTCTTCTCCGACGCCTGGGACCCGCCCCGCCCGGCCGCCGCGCCGGGGCCGTTCCCGCCGGCCACGTGCGAGCTCGGCGGCGGGATGGCGACCGCGTACCACCGCCGGCCGCGCCCGAGCGGACGGGACGTGGCCGCGGTCGCGCTATGCAAGATCGGCAGCGGGTCGGTCTGGCAGGGGTTCTACATGTACGCCGGCGGCACCAACCCGCCCGGTCCCGGCGGCACGCAGGAGTCGCACGCCACCGGCTACCCCAACGACGTGCCCCGGCTCGGGTACGACTTCCACGCGCCGATCGGCGAGGCCGGCACGCTCTCGCCCGGCCACGCCGAGCTGCGCCGGCAGCACGCGTTCCTGGCCGCGTTCGGCGCCGACCTCGCGGCCGCGCCGGCGAGCCTGCCCGACGAGCGGCCGGACGGGGTCGAGGACGGCGCGACGCTGCGCTGGGCGGTGCGCGGGCCGTTCCTGTTCCTCGCCTGGCACCAGCCGCACGTGCCCCTCGCCCCCTATCGCGGCGCCCGCTTCGCCGTCGACGGCGCGCTGCTGCCCTCGCGGCCCGTCGACATCCCGCCCGGCACCCTCGCCGCCTGGCCGGTCGGGCTCGACGTGCACGGCGTGCGCCTGGACTGGGCGACCGCCTCCGCGCTCACCGTCCTGCCCGGGCCGGGCGGGCCGACGCTCGTGCTGTGCGCCGAGGAGGGCGTGCCGGTGGAGGTGGCGGCCGGGGGAGCGGTCCTCGCCGCCGAGCCGGGGCGGGCCCCGCTGCGGCTGCTCGACCGGCTCGACGTGCTGGTGCTGACGCCCCGCGACGCCGCGACCGCCTGGGTGTGCGACGGGCGGCTGCTGCTGTCCGCGGCCGACCTGCGGTGGGGAGCCGACAGGCGGGTCGTGGCGAGCGGGCCCGATGTGTACGTGTACGACCCGGCGCTGCGGGCGTTCCGGCGACTGGCGCTGCGCCCGGACGGCGACGGCGGGGCCGGCGAGGCCGAGGATGTCGAGGTCCGGTTGGTGCGGGCCGCGGGGGAGGTGCCGGCGCAGTACGGGCGGCGCGACGGCAGGCCGTCGGCGCCGTCGCCGGAGGTGTTCGACGAGCTGGCCGCCGTGTACGAGGTCGCGCTCCCGGCGTGGGCGGTTGCGCCGGATGCCGACGCGCTGCTGCACATCGACTGGGCCGGGGACGTCGCCGAGCTGCGCGTGGACGGCCGGGCCGCCACCGACCGGTTCTGGGACGGGTCGCGCTGGGTGGTGAGCCTCCGCGACGCCGGGTGCGCGCCGGGCTCGGCGGTGACGCTGCACGTGCTGCCGCTCGCGGCCGGCTCACCGGTGCACCTGCCGGCCGACGCCCGCCGGCGCGCCGATGCCGCGACCGGGCCGCTGCTGGCCGTCGACCGCGTCCTGGCGCAGTGGCGGCGGGCCTGGCGCGAGGTCGCATAGAGGCACATGGAACCGGCCGCCGGGGCCGCCGAGGCCCGCGGCCGCGACCGCGCCGGAATGGGTACGCTTGCCGCGTCCCTGCCGGTCGGGACCGAACTCCACGCGGCCCCGACCGGCGGGGACGCCTCAGTCGGTGACGGGTTCCTTGGCCGGCAGTCCGGTCAGGTGGCTGACCCGCCCGCCGGTCACGTGCAGCTCGTACGCGCTCTCCGCGTGCACCACCAGATCGAGCCCGGCCCGCTCGTCCTCGGCGCGCACCCGGAAGCCCACGAGCCGCTCGACACCCTTGGCCAGCAGCCAGGTGACCCCGAACGCGTAGCCGCCGACGACCACGGCCGCGAGCGCCTGCCGGCTGAGCAGGTCCACGCCGCCGCCGAAGAACAGGCCGCGCTGGCCGCCGGTGACCGCCGCGGTGGCGAGCAGGCCGATGAGCAGCGTGCCGAGCAGGCCGCCGACGCCGTGCACGCCGGCCACGTCGAGCGAGTCGTCGTAGCCGAGGCGGTACTTGAGCCCGACCGCGAAGGCGCACGCCACGCCGGCCAGGGCGCCGATCGCGAGCGCGCCGAGCGGGTTCACCGAGCCGCACGCCGGCGTGATCGCGACCAGCCCGGCCACCGCGCCGGACGCGGCGCCCAGCGTGGTCGGGTGCCCGTCGCGGAAGCGCTCGACGAGCAGCCAGCCGCAGACCGCGGCCGCGCCGGCGACCTGGGTGTTGAGGAACGCCATCGCGGCGCCGCCGCCGGCCGTCAGCGCCGAGCCGGCGTTGAAGCCGAACCAGCCGAACCACAGCAGGCCGGCGCCGAGCACCACCAGCGGCAGGCTGTGCGGGCGCATCGGGTCGGCCCGGAAGCCCAGCCGCGGTCCGAGCACGAGCGCGAGGGCCAGGCCCGAGGCGCCCGAGTTGATCTCGACGACCGTGCCGCCGGCGAGGTCGAGGATGTGCAGGTGGGTGGCGATCCAGCCGCCGCCGAAGACCCAGTGCGCGATCGGCACGTAGACGACGAGCACCCACAGCGCCACGAAGCCGATCCACGAACCGAACTTCGCCCGGTCGGCGATCGCGCCGCTGAGCAGTGCGGCGGTGATGACGGCGAACATCAGCTGGAAGGACGCGAAGGCCGCGGTCGGCACCGAGCCGGTCAGGTCCTGCAGCCCGACGCCGGCCATGCCGACGTGGCTCAGGTCGCCGATGAGGCCGCCGCCGGCGTCCGGGCCGAACGCGAGGCTGTACCCGGCGAGCACCCACACGACGGTGACCACGGCCAGGCAGGCGAAGGACATCATGAGCATGTTGAGCGCGCTCTTCACGCGGACCATGCCGCCGTAGAACAGCGCCAGGCCGGGCACCATGAGCAGCACCAGCGCGGCGCTGACGAGCAGCCACGCGGTGTCCCCGGCGCTGAACCCCTCCGGCATGCGTCCCCCTGTCGGTCCGTCGGCCACGTGGCCGTCCCTCGCGGCGATGGGCAAGCCTGACCGGCCGCGATTTCACCGGAGGTACCGGCGCGTTTCCGACTTGTTACGCACGACGCAGGCCGGTTACCGGCCGGACATCGGGGCACGTGGTGAGTCCGGCCGAATCGCGACACGCGGGAGGTATGCGACATGTGTGGAATCGCCGGCTGGGTCGACCTGCGCCGTGACCTGCTCGTCGAGAGCGCCGGGGCGCGGGCCATGACCGGCACGATGGTGCTGCGCGGCCCGGACGCGGAGGGCCTGTGGGTGCGCGAGCATGTGGCGTTCGGCCATCGGCGCCTGGCGATCATCGACCTCGCCGGCGGCGAGCAGCCGATGGTCGCCGACGACGACGGTCGCGAGATCGCCGCGCTGACCTACAGCGGGGAGCTGTACAACTACCGGGAGCTGCGCCGCGAGCTGATCTCGCGCGGTCACCGCTTCCGCACCGAGAGCGACACCGAGGTGGTGCTGCGGGCGTACGTCGAGTGGGGTGAGGACTTCGTCGACCGGCTCAACGGGATGTACGCCTTCGGGATCTGGGACGTGCGCCGCGAACGGCTGGTGCTGGTGCGCGACCGGATGGGGGTCAAGCCGCTGTTCTACTACACCGGCGAGCCCGGCTCGGTGCTCTTCGCCTCGGAGCCCAAGGCCATCTTCGCCCACCCCCTCGCCGAGGCCGTCGTGGACCTCGACGGGCTGCGGGAGCTCTTCGCCTTCGTCAAGACGCCCGGGCACGCGATCTACCGCGACCTGTACGAGGTCGTCCCCGGCGAGGTGGTGAGCGTCGACCGCGACGGGCTGCGCCGCCGGCAGTACTGGGCGCCCGGCTACGTCGAGCACCGCGACGACGTCGAGACCACCGTGCGCACCGTGCGCGGGCTGCTCGAGGACATCGTGGATCGCCAGACCGTCGCCGACGTGCCGATGTGTGCGCTGCTGTCCGGCGGGCTGGACTCCTCGGCGGTCACCGCCCTGGCGCACGCCGCGCTGATGCGCCGCCACGAGGGCCCGCTGCGCTCCTTCGCCGTGGACTTCGTCGGCCAGGCCGAGCACTTCCGGCCCGACGCGCTGCGGCCCACCCCGGACGCGCCGTTCGTGCACGACGTGGTCAAGCACGTCGGCGTGCACCACGAGGACATCGTGCTCGACGCGGCGTCGCTCATCGACCCGCTCGCCCGCACCGCCGTTGTGGCCGCGGCCGACCAGCCGCCGTTCGGCGGCGACATCTACACGTCGCTGTACCTGCTGTTCCGGGCGGTGCGCGAGTACTCGACGGTGGCCCTGTCCGGCGAGGCGGCCGACGAGGTGTTCGGCGGCTACCTGTGGTTCCACCAGCCGGAGGTGGTCCGGGCCGACACGTTCCCGTGGATGGTCGTCGGCGGTCCCGGCACCGGCGCCCTGGACCCCGGCCTGCTGTCGTCGCTGCGCCTTGCCGACTACCGGGCGGCGGCCTACCGCGAAGCCCTCGCCGAGGTCGAGCACGGCGACGACGCCGACCCGTACAACCGGCGCATGCGCGAGATCAGCTACCTGCACCTGACCCGCTTCGTGCGGATCCTGCTCGACCGCAAGGACCGCATGAGCATGGCGCACGGCCTCGAGGTGCGGGTGCCGTTCTGCGACCACCGGCTCGTCGAGTACGTCTACAACACGCCGTGGGCGATGAAGACCTTCGACGGGCGCGAGAAGAGCCTGCTGCGCGCGGCCGCCGCCGACGTGCTGCCCACCTCGGTCGTGGAGCGGACCAAGAGCCCCTACCCGGCGACGCAGGACCCGCAGTACGAACGCGTGCTGCGCGACACCCTCGCCCGGATCGCCGCCGACTCGCCGGCCGCGCCGCTGCTCGACCCGCGCCGGGTGTCCGAGCTCGTCGAGTCGCCCTACGAGAACGACGGCTTCGGCGAGGCCCGGCGCTCCATCGAGCAGGCGCTGAGCCTCGACACCTGGCTGCGCCACACACCCGCGCGCCTGGTCTAGCGCTGTCGCCCGAACAGCGGGTGAGGGCTAACCTTCACCCGCGGGGCGGCGCCGGCGAACCACGGCGCGTCGCGGATCGCGCGCATCGCGGCCCGCCGGCGCCCGGTGTCCATGCGATCGATGAACAGCACGCCGTCGAGGTGGTCGGTCTCGTGCTGCAGGCACCGGGCCAGCTCGCCGTCGCCGACCACCTGGACCGGGTCGCCGCGGTCGGTGTAGCCCTTCGCCACCACGTGCCGGCGGCGCACCGTGTCGAAGTAGAGGCCCGGCATCGACAGGCAGCCCTCCGGGCCGTCCTGCGTCTGCTCGTCCGGGAAGCTCAGCACCGGGTTGACCAGGTGCCCGGCGACGCCGTCGACGTGGAACACGAACGCGCGCAGGCCCACGCCGAGCTGCGGCGCGGCCAGCCCCGCGCCCTGCTCGGAGCGCAGCGTGTCGGTCAGGTCGCGCACCAGCCGGCGCAGCTGCGCGTCGAAGGTCGTCACCTCCTCCGCCGGGGTCGCCAGCACGGGGTCCCCGAACACGCGGACGGGAAGCACGGTCATCGCGTCCTCCTTGCAAAGCACTTTGCAAACCACCATACTTTGCAAAGTGATCGAGCAACAGTCCGCCGCCGCGCTGGGACACCCCGTCCGGGCCGCCCTGCTGGAGCTGCTGCGCGCCCGCGGCACGGTGACCTCCACCGAGGCGGCCCGCGAGCTCGGCGGCTCGTCCGGGCTGCACTCGTTCCACCTGCGGCAGCTGGCGCGCTACGGCCTGGTCGAGGAGGCGCCGGCGCGCGGCCGTGCGAAGCCGTGGCGGCTGACCGGCGCGGAGCCGCCCGCCGAGCCGGGTGCACCGGACCTCGACGCGCTCGCCCGGGGCCTGGAGGACGAGAGCTACCAGCGCTGGCTCGCCATGCGTGACGCCGCACCCGCGCGGTGGCGGCGTGACGACGCGTTCAGCCAGGTCGTGTACCTCACGCCGAAGGAGATGGCCGAGCTGGCCGGCGCCGTGCGGGCACTCATCGCCGGCTTCCAGCACCGTGCGGACCGGCCCGGCACCGGCCCGGTCGCCGCCGTTGCCCGGTTCTTCCCGCTGATCGGTCCCGACCAGCACGGCTAGCAGCGGGGCAGCGGGCGCGCGATCAATCCGTCACAATCATCGATGGATGGGGGAGGGCCCGACATGACGCGACCGGACTGGGCGCCGGACGAGGTGGACATCGACGTGCCCAACGCCGCCCGGATGTACGACTACTCGCTCGGCGGGTTCCACAACTTCGCGGTCGACCGCGAGATGGTCGAGCGCATCGTCGCGATGGCGCCGGATGCCCGCCAGATCGCCGTGGCCAACCGCGCGTTCCTCGGCCGGCTGGTGCGCCGGCTGGTGTCGGACGGGGTGCGCCAGTTCCTCGACGTCGGCTCCGGGATCCCCGCCCTGGCCAGCACGCACGAGGTGGCGCAGCAGGCCGACCCGGGCGCCCGGGTCGTCTACGTCGACGTCGACCCGGTCGCGGTGGCGCACGGCCGCGCGATCCTGGCCGGCAACCCGCGCGCCGAGGCCGTGCTCGGCGACGCCCGCCGCCCGCACGACATCCTGCGCGACACCGCGGTGACCGGGCTGATCGACCTCGCCGAGCCGGTCGCGGTGCTGCTCATCGCGGTGCTGCACTTCGTGCCGGACGCCGACGACCCGCCCGGGATCGTGCGCCGCTTCCGCGATGCGGTCGCACCGGGCAGCGTGATCGCGATCTCGCACGGCTCGCCACCGCCGCGGCGCGAGCGCGACGCCGAGGCGGTCACCGGGGTCTATCAGCGCACCTCGACGCCGCTGCACCTGCGTAGCGCGGCGCAGATCGCCGGCCTGCTCGACGGCCTCGACCTGCTCGAGCCGGGCGTCGTGCCGGTCACCGGCTGGCATCCCGACCCGCAGGACGCCGAGACCGAGCCCCGCCCCGAGGTCCTCGCCGCCGTCGGCCGCAAGCCCGCCACCCGGTAGGAGGCGTTCGGGCGCTCAGCGGCGGATGCCCTCCATGAGGGCGCACTGCAGGCGGTTGGTCGCCTCGACGTCGGGCGGCGAGCACGTCGGCGTAGCGCCGCCGCGCCGGCCTTCAGTGTGAGCCGCGCGCCACGCGGTCGCCGCTGGCGCCGAGCAGGAAGTCCTGGTCGGCGCCGGTGTTCGCCTGCTGCACCGTGTCGACGTAGAGCCGCTCCCAGCCCCGGCTCGGCCGGGCCAGCGCGGCCAGGAACTCCGGCGACGGCTCCCGCGCGTCGAGGTCCGCGTCCACGTGCAGGGTGCGGGCCTCGATGTCGAGGGTGACCAGGTCACCGGTGCGCACCCGGGCGAGCGGGCCGCCGGCGGCGGCCTCCGGCGCGACGTGCAGGACCACGGTGCCGTAGGCGGTGCCGCTCATCCGCCCGTCGCAGACCCGCACCATGTCGCGCACGCCCTGCGCCAGCAGCTTGGCCGGCAGCGGCATGTTCGACACCTCGGGCATGCCCGGGTACCCCTTCGGGCCGCACCCGCGCAGCACGAGCACCGAGTCGGCGGTCACGTCCAGGTCCGGGTCGTCGAGGCGGGCGTGCAGGTCCTCGACGGAGTCGAAGACGACGGCCGGGCCGCGGTGGCGCAGCAGGTGCGCGGACGCGGCGGCCGGTTTGATGACGGCGCCGTCGGGCGCCAGGTTGCCGCGCAGCACGGCGATGCCCGCGCGCGGCTGCAGCGGCATCTCGCGGGGGCGGATCACCTCGCGGTCGTAGACGGCCGCGGCGTCGAGGTGCTCGGCGAGCGGCCGGCCCGTGACCGTCGGCGCCAGCGGGTCGAGCAGGTCGCGCACCTCGGCGAGGACGGCGTGCAGGCCGCCGGCGCGGTGCAGGTCCTCCATGAGGTACCGCCCGGCGGGCTGCAGGTCGACCAGCAGCGGCACGTCGGCGCCGATGCGGTCGAAGTCGTCGAGGCTCAGCTCGATCCCGGCCCGGCCGGCGATCGCCAGCAGGTGCACGACGGCGTTGGTGGAGCCGCCGAGCGCGGCCAGGGCGACGATCGCGTTGCGGAACGAGCCCGGGCCGAGCACCGTGCTCGGCCGTCGGCCCGCGTCGACCAGCTCGACGGCGAGGGCGCCGGTGGCGTGCGCGGCCTCCAGCAGCCGGCTGTCGGCGGCCGGGATGCCGGCAACGCCCGGCAGGGTCATGCCGAGCGCCTCGGCGAGCAGGCCCATCGTCGAGGCGGTGCCCATCGTGTTGCAGTGCCCGCGGCTGCGGATCATCGAGGACTCGGAGCGGGCGAAGTCGGCGGCGCTGAGCGTGCCGGCCCGCACCTCCTCCGACAGCTTCCACACGTCGGTGCCGCAGCCGAGCGGCACGCCGCGGAACGTGCCGGTGAGCATCGGCCCGCCGGGCACGACCACGGCCGGCAGGTCGACCGAGCAGGCGGCCATGAGCAGCGCCGGGATGGTCTTGTCGCAGCCGCCAAGCAGCACCACGCCGTCGATCGGGTTGGCCCGCAGCATCTCCTCGGTGGCCATCGCCGCCATGTTGCGCCACAGCATCGCCGTCGGGCGCACCTGCGTCTCGCCGAGCGACACCACCGGCAGGTCCAGCGGGATGCCGCCGGCCTCGTACACGCCGTTGGCCACGCTGCGCGCCACCTCGCCGAGGTGCGCGTTGCAGGGGGTCAGGTCGGAGGCGCTGTTGGCGATCGCGATGTGCGGCCGGCCCTCGAACGCATCCGACGGCAGGCCCCGGCGCATCCAGGCGCGGTGGATGTAGCTGTTGCGGTCGTCGCCCGCATACCACTGCGCGCTGCGTCGCGGTGCCATCGCGCCTCCTCGAGGACGGGTTCCGACACCGTACCGCCGGGCCGCCGGTCGATCTACCATCCGGACATGACACCTCCGGCGCGGTACACCGCCCGACCGGCCGCCGCCGGCGTGCACGCTCTCGGCGAGGGACCGGTCTGGGACCCGGCCCGCGAGCGGCTGCTCTGGGTCGACATCGTCGCCCACGCCGTGCACGAGGGCCGCCTCGACACCGCGACCGGCGCGATCGCCCGCACCGCGACCACCACCTTCGACACCACCGTCGGCGCAGTCGCCGTCGCCGCGGGCGGCGACCTGCTCGTCGCCGAGCGGCAGACCCTGACCCGGGTCGGCACCGGCGGCGAGCGCACCCCGGTCGCCCGGGTCCTGCCGGAGAGCCGGGCCAGCCGCCTCAACGACGGCGCCGTCGACCCGGCCGGGCGCTTCCTCGTCGGCAGCCTCGCGCAGGACCGCCGCCGCGGCGGGGAGATCCTCGCCCGCCTCGACGCCGGCGGCGTCACCGTGCTGGACCGCGACCTGGACCTGTCCAACGGCCTCGCCTGGAGCCCGGCCGGCGACCTGATGTACAGCGTCGACACCATCCCCGGCCTCGTCCGCGTCCGCGACTACGACCCGGACACCGGCGCCGTCGGCGAGCGGCGCGACTGGCTCGAGATCGGCGACGGCCACCCCGACGGCATGTGCGCCGACGCCGAGGGCAACCTGTGGATCGCCGTCTGGGGCGGCTCGCGGGTCGAGTGCCGCGGCCCCGACGGCGAGCTGCTCGCCGTCGTCGACGTCGATGCGCCGCACACCTCCAGCGTCGCCTTCGCCGGGCCGGACCTCGACGTCCTCGTCATCACCACCGCCACCCGCGACCTGTCGCCGGCCGACCTGGCCCGCCATCCGGACTCCGGCCGGCTGTTCACCGCCCGGGTCGGCGTCGCCGGGCTGCCCGTCGCCTACTGGGACCCGGCGTGCGCGCCCTCGTCCTGACCGGCCCGGGCCGGGCCGAGGTCCGCGAGGTGCCCGAGCCCGCGCCCGCCGCCGGGCAGGTCGTCGTCGACGTCGAGCGGGCCGGGATCTGCGGCACCGACGTCGAGCTGTTCACCGGCGAGCTGTCCTACCTGCAGACCGGGGTCACGGCGTACCCGGTGCGGCCGGGACACGAATGGTGCGGCGTCGTCACCGCCGTCGCGCCCGACGTCGACCGGGCGTGGCTGGGCCGGCGGGTCACCGGCGACACGATGGTCGGCTGCGGCGCCTGCCCGCGCTGCCGGGCCGGGCGTCACCACGTCTGCGCCGACCGGCACGAGATCGGCATCGTGGGCGCGCTGCCCGGCGCCCTCGCCGAGCGGGTCGCGGTGCCCGCCCGGGCCCTGCACGCGCTGCCGCCGGCCGCCGACGCCGCGCTCGGCGCCCTCGTCGAGCCCGGCGGCAACGCCCTGCGCTGCGTCGAGGCCGCCGCCCTGGCGCCCGGCGAGCGGCTGCTGGTGCTCGGCACCGGCACCATCGGGCTGCTCGCCGCCCTCTTCGCCCGCGCGCGGGGCGCCGAGGTGCACCTGCTCGGGCTGCAGCAGGAGCAGCTGTACCTCGCCCGCACGCTCGGCCTCCAGCACGCCTGGACCCGCGAGACCCTGCCGGAGCGCCCCTGGGACGCGGTCGTCGACGCCACCAATGACCCGGCGATGCCCGCCCTCGCCGCGCGGCTCGTCGAGCCGGGGCGCCGCATCGTCTTGATCGGCCTGTCCGGCACCCCGAGCGGCGTCGACACCCGCGAGATCGCCCTCAAGGACGTCACCGCCGTCGGCATCCTCGGCGCCTCGGCCGGGCTGCCCGGCGCGATCGCCGCCTACGCCGACGGCTCCGTCGACCCGCGCCCCCTGGTCGCCGCCACCATCGGCCTCGCCGACGTCGCCGGCGCCCTCGCCGGTGAACGCCCGCCCGGCGCCGGCCCCGGGCCGAAGCTGCTCGTCGACCCCCGCGTGTGAGTCTTGCCCGCCGCGGCGCGGGCTGCCGATAATGCGCCGATGACCACCGTGCTGGCGATCGACCAGGGCACTTCCGGCACGAAGGCGGTCGTGGTCGACGGCGACGGGCGGGTGCGTGGCCTCGCCGAGCGCCCGGTGCACCCCGAGTACCTGCCCGGCGGCGGGGTCGAGCAGGACCCGGCCGAGCTGCTCGGCTCGGTGCTCGGCGCCGGCCGCGCCGCGGTCGCGCAGGCCGGGGTGCCCGTCGACGTGGTCACGCTCGCCAACCAGGGCGAGACCGTCCTCGCCTGGGACCCCGGCGACGGGCGGCCGTTGTCGAGCCTCGTCGTGTGGCAGGACCGGCGCGCGCAGGCGCTCTGCGACGGCCTCGACGCGCACCGCGACCTCTTCGCCGAGCGCACCGGCCTGGTGCTCGACCCGTACTTCTCGGCGCCGAAGCTCGCGTGGCTGCGCCGCAACGTCACCGGCGACGGGGTCGTCACCACCTCCGACAGCTGGCTCGTGCACCACCTCACCGGTGCCTTCGTCACCGACGCCAGCACCGCGAGCCGCTCCCTCGTCGCGGGCCTCGACACCGGCGCCTGGGACCCGCGGCTGCTCGAACTGTTCGGCCTCGGCGGCGAGCCGCTGCCGCGGATCGTGGCCTGCGACGAGATCGTGGGCTCCACCCGCGCGTTCGGCGCCGCCGCGGCCGTCGGCGGGCTCGTCGTCGACCAGCAGGCGGCACTGGCCGGCGAGGGCTGCCTGCGCCCCGGCGAGGCCAAGTGCACGTTCGGCACCGGCGCCTTCCTGCTCGCCAACACCGGCACCGCCGCCGCGCGCTCGGCCGCCGGGCTGTCCACCTCCGTCGCGTGGCGGCTGCGCGAGCGGACCAGCTACTGCCTCGACGGCCAGGTGTACACGGCCGCCTCCGCGGTGCGCTGGATGGAGAACCTCGGCTGGATCCGCGGCGCCGCCGACCTCGACGAGGTCGCCGACCCCGGCGGCGTCGGCGGCGTCCTCGCCGTGCCCGCCCTCGCCGGCCTCGGCGCGCCCCGGTGGCGGCCGGACGCGCGGGCGCTGCTGTCCGGCATGACCCTGGCCACCACGACCGGGCACCTCGTCGCCGCCGTCCTGCAGGGCATCGCCGCGCAGGTCGCCGAGCTCGGCGCGGCCGCCGAGCGCGACCTCGGCGCGCCCCTGACCCGGCTGCGCGTCGACGGCGGCCTCACCCGCTGCCGGACCCTCATGCAGGCCGTGGCCGACCTGATGCAGGTCCCGATCGAGGTGTACCCCTCGGAGCACGCCACCGCCCTCGGCGCCGTCGCGCTCGCCCGCGTCGCCGCCGACACCGGGCTGAGCCTCGCCGACGCCGTCGTCGGCTGGGCGCCCGGCCCCGTCTACGAGCCGGCCTGGCCGGCCGACCGGGCCACGGAGTTCCGCGCCCGCTGGTCGGCCGCCGCGGGGACGGCCTGACATGAGCGGGACCTTCGACGTGGCGGTGGTCGGCGCCGGGCTGGTCGGGTCGGCGATCGCGCGGGCGCTGTCGGGCCACCGGCTGTCGGTGGCGCTCGTCGAGGGCCGCGACGACGTCGGCGACGGCACCAGCAAGGCCAACACCGCGATCCTGCACACCGGCTTCGACGCCACGCCCGGCACGCTCGAGTCGCGGCTGGTGCGGCGCGGATACGAGCTGCTGTCACGCTACGCCGCGGACACCGGCATCCCGGTCGAGCGCGTCGGCGCCATCCTGGTCGCGTGGGACGACGAGCAACTGTCGGCGCTGCCCGGGCTGCTGGACAAGGCGGGGCGCAACGGCTACGAGCAGGCCTCGATCGTCGATTCTTCGCAGGTGTACCGCATGATGCCCCACATCGGCCCCGGCGCGCTCGGCGGCCTGGTCGTGCCCGGCGAGGCCGTCACGTGCACGTGGAGCACCAACCTGGCCCTCGCCACCGACGCGGTGCGCCGCGGCGCCGCGCTGCTGCTCGGCCGCCGGGTCGAGCGGGTCACCGCCGGCGCGGACGCGACCGTGCTGCACACCAGCGGCGGCGACGTGCGCGCCAGGTGGGTCGTCAACGCGGCCGGGCTCGGCGGCGACGTCCTCGACCGGCTGTTCGGCTACGAACGGTTCGCACTCACCCCGCGCCGCGGCGAGCTCATCGTCTTCGACAAGCAGGCCCGGCCGCTCGCCGGGCACATCCTGCTGCCCGTGCCCACCGCCCGCGGCAAGGGCGTGCTCATCAGCCCCACCGTCTACGGCAACGTGATGCTCGGCCCGACCGCCGAGGACCTGACCGACCGTGTCGACACCGCCACGTCCGAGGACGGGCTGGCGGGCCTGCTCGCGCAGGGCCGGCGGCTCTGCCCGGCGCTGCTGGACGAGGAGGTCACCGCCACCTACGCGGGGCTGCGCGCCGCCGCCGACCGCTCCGACTACCTCATCGAGGCCGACGCCGCACGGCGCTACCTGCTGGCCGGCGGCATCCGCTCCACCGGGCTGTCCGCCTGCCTGGCCATCGCCGAGCACGCCGAAGGGCTGCTGCGCGATGCCGGGCTGACGCTGGAGCCGCGCGCCGACCTGCCCGATCCGCCCCGGATGCCGAACCTCGGCGAGGCGTTCCCGCGGCCGTATCAGGACGCGGCGCTGATCGCGGCCGACCCGCAGTACGGCCGCATCGTCTGCTTCTGCGAGCGCGTCACCGCCGGCGAGATCCGCGACGCCCTCGCCACCCCGATCCCGCCGGCAACCCTGGAGGGCCTGCGCCGGCGGACCCGTGCCATGAACGGCCGGTGCCAGGGCTTCTACTGCGGCGCCGAGGTCGCGGCCCGCTTCGCCGCAGGGGGTGGCGCGTGACGCGGCCGGACGTCGTCATCGTCGGCGCCGGGCCGGCCGGGCTGCGCGCGGCCGCGGACCTGGCCGGTGCCGCCGAGGTGCTCGTGCTGGAGCGCGAGGCCGAGGCGGGCGGCATACCCCGGCACAGCGACCACACCGGCTACGGCGTGCGCGACCTGCGCCGCGTGCTCACCGGCCCGAAGTACGCGCGGCTCCTGCGCGAGCGGGCCGAGGCGGCGGGCGCCACCATCCTCACCGGCGCGACCGTGACCGGCTGGGCGGGGGAGCGCGCCCTGGAGGTCACGGCGCCGTCGGGCCGCATCACCGTCGAGGCCCGCGCCGTTGTGCTGGCGACCGGCGCCCGCGAGCGGCCGCGCCCGGCTCGGCTCATCCCCGGCGACCGGCCGTCCGGGGTGTTCACCACCGGGCAGCTGCAGCAGATCGTCCACGGTGGACAGCCGGGCGTGGGGGAGCGGGCGGTGGTGGTCGGGGGCGAGGCGGTGAGCTGGTCGGCGGTCCTCACGCTGCGCCACGCCGGGTGCCGGACCGTGCTGATGACGACCGAGTACCCGCGGCCGGACGCGTACCTGCTCTTCCATGGGCTCGGGCGGATCGCATTGCGTACGCGGGTCGCGACCCGCACGCGCGTGACCCGGATCGTGGGCCGCGGGCGGGTCGAGGCGGTCGAGGTGGAGGACCTTCGGACGGGGCGGCGGCGGACGGTCGGGTGCGACACCGTTGTCCTCACCGGTGACTGGATCCCCGACAACGAACTCGCCCGTGCGGCCGGGCTGCCGATCGACCCGGCCAGCCGCAGCCCCCTCGTCGACACCGCGCTGCGCACCCCGCGGCCCGGCGTGTTCGCGGCCGGCAACCTCGTGCACCCGGTCGACACCGCGGACGTCGCCGCGCTCGACGGCGCCGCGGTGGCCGGACACGTCCGCGCCTACCTCGACGGGCAGCCGTCTCCCGGCGAGGCGTTGCCGTTGCGGGCCGAGGCGCCCTTCCGGTGGGTGTCGCCGCAGCTGCTGCGGCCGGGCGATCCCGCGCCGGCCGGCGGCGGGCGACTGCTGCTGTGGAGCGACGAGCACGTCGCGGTGCCGTGCGTGGTGGTGCGCCAGGACGGCCGCACCGTCGCCGAACGCCGGCTGTGGTGGCCGGCCGCACCGGGCCGCGTGTTCCGTGTGCCGTCGGGCGTTCTGGACGGCGTGGACGCCACGGGCGGCCCGGTGACGATCGGGATCAGGCGGTGACGGGGGCCCAGGGGAGCGGGTCGCCCGCGTACTTCGCGGCGCGGACGTCGCCGGAGCGCGCGTGGCCCTCGAACAGCTCGACGCGGGCCGCGCGGCCGCACAGGCGGCCGAGCTCGGCGCTGGCCTCCGTCGAGGTCACCTCCTGGTAGGTGACGGTCTTGAGGTACTTGCCGACCCAGAGACCGCCCGTGTGCCGCGCCGCGCCCCGTGTCGGCAGGGTGTGGTTGGTACCGATGACCTTGTCGCCGTAGGAGACGCAGGTGCCCTCGCCCAGGAACAGGGCGCCGTAGTCGTGCATGAGGTCCAGTGCGCGGCGCGGTTCGGCGGTGAGGACCTGGACGTGCTCGCTGGCGAAGCCGTCGGCGACCGCAAACGCCTCCTGCGTCGTCTCGGTGACGATGACCTGGCCGTGGTCGCGCCAGGCCGGGCCGGCGTAGTCGGCGGTCGGCATGCCGGGCAGCAGCGCCTCCACGTGGGCCAGGGCCTCGCGGGCGACCCGCTCGGAGGAGCAGACGAGCACGGCGGGGGAGTCCGGGCCGTGCTCGGCCTGGCTGAGCAGGTCGACGGCGACGACGAACGGGTCGGCGGTGTCGTCGGCCACGATCAGGATCTCCGTCGGGCCGGCGAACAGGTCGATGCCGACCCGCCCGAAGAGCTGCCGCTTCGCCTCGGCGACGTAGTCGTTGCCCGGCCCGGCGAGCAGGTCGACCGCCGCGATGCTGGCCGTGCCGACCGCCATCGCGGCGACCGCCTGGACCCCGCCGAGCAGGTAGATCTCGTCGGCGCCGGCCAGGGACATCGCGGCGACGGTCGCCGCCGGGATCTCGCCGCGGATCGGCGGCGTGCACGCGGCCACCCGGGGCACGCCGGCCACCTTCGCCGTCACGACCGTCATGTGGGCGGAGGCGACGAGCGGGTAGCGGCCGCCGGGCACGTAGGCGCCGGCCGCGGAGACCGGGATGGAGCGCTGCCCGAGGTACACCCCGGGCATGGTCTCCACCTCGAAGTCGTGCAGCGACTCGAGCTGGCGCCGGGCGAAGTAGCCGACGTTGCGCTGCACGGTGCGGATGTCGTCGAGGACCTGCGCGTCGACGCCGGCGACGATGCGCTCGACGTCCTCTTCGGACAGCCGGAAGCTCGGCGGGGACCAGTGGTCGAAGCGCTCGGAGTACTCCCGCACCGCCTCGTCGCCGCGCTCCTGCACGTCGGCGATGACGGCCGCGACGGTCGCGGCGACGGCGGGATCGGTGCGGTGCCGTTCGACGGCCACGGCCGGGGCCTTGAGCTGCACGGGCATGTCAGTCTCCCAGGGTCGGGCGCAGCCCGGCGAGCACCTCGCGGGCCGCCTCCAGGGTGGCGTCGATCTCCTGCTCGGTGTGCGCGCCGCTGACGTGGTTGCGCTTGAGCGCCATCGGCAGCATCAGGAAGCCGCGCTCGGTCATGCCGCGGTGGAAGGCGACGTAGGCGGCGTCGTTGTTGCGCATCAGGTCGCGGTAGCCCAGCACCGGCGCCTTGGCGAAGTACAGCGCGAACACGCCGCCGAAGCCGGCGACGGTCGCCTCGATGCCCAGCTCCGCGGCGATGGCGGCGAGGCCGTCGCGCATCCGGGCGCCCAGCGCGTGGGTGCGGGTGTAGAAGTCCGGGTTGGCCTGCAGGTGGCCGATCGTGGCGAGCGCGGCGGCGCACCCGACCGGGTTGCCGTTGAACGTGCCGGCGAGCAGCACGTCGCCGGTGCGGCCGTTGAAGCGCTCCATGAGCTCGCGCCGCCCGGCCACGCCGCCGATCGGGAAGCCGTTGGCCATGCCCTTGCCGAACGTGGTCAGGTCCGGCGTGACGCCGACGACCTGCTGGTAGCCGCCGAGTGCGTGCCGGAAGCCGGTGATGACCTCGTCGAAGATGAGCACGGCGCCGCGCTCGCGGGTCAGCGCCCGCAGCCCCTCGACGAACTCCTGGGTGGGCAGCAGCGCGCCGACGTTGTGCGGGATCGGCTCCAGGATGACCGCGGCGACGCGCTCCGGGTGGCGGTCGAAGAGCTCGGCGACGGAGCCGAGGTCGTTGAACTCGGCGATGAGCGTGGCGTCGATCGCCTGGGCGAGGATGCCCTCGGAGAGCGGGTCGCGGCCGTAGGCCTTGTCCGGTGCGGAGATGACGTTGCGGGCGACGGCGTCGTGCCAGCCGTGGAAGCCGCCCTGGAACTTGACGATGAGCTCGCGGCCGGTCGCGGCGCGGGCCAGGCGGATCGCCTGCGCGGTCGCCTCCGAGCCGCTCATCGTGGCGATCATCGACTCGGCCGACGGGATGATGTCCACGATCCGCTCGGCGAGCTCGACCTCGGGCTCGGTGACGCCGATGCCGACGAGGTCGAGCCCGCCGAGGGCGGCCCGGACGGCGTCGTTGACGACCGGGGCGTTGTGGCCGAGCAGGATGGCGCCGAAGGCGGCGTGGTAGTCGAGGTAGCGGCGGCCGTCGGCGTCGGTGACGTACGCGCCGTCGGCGCCGGTGAAGGCGTAGGGCTCCCCGATGTACCGCGTTGAGGAGTTGACACCGCCGGGGATGACTCGGGCGGCCCGCTCCGCGATCGCCTGTCCGCGTGGGGCCTCGCGCCGTTGTGCAGATGGCATGCCGGGGACGCTAGAACACACCGCCGCAACATGGCAAGACGTTCCATGTTGTTCGCCGAGTGGCGTTGTGGACCTTGACAGCGTCCTCCGGTCGACCCACGATGGGGCAACATGAAACCGCGTTCCAAACGCAGTGTCTCGGAGGGAGGCCACGTGGC
This sequence comes from Dactylosporangium darangshiense, assembly GCF_039537565.1. Classification (NCBI taxonomy): domain Bacteria; kingdom Bacillati; phylum Actinomycetota; class Actinomycetes; order Micromonosporales; family Micromonosporaceae; genus Dactylosporangium; species Dactylosporangium darangshiense. Next base: position 169,402 of record NZ_BAABAT010000007.1, on the reverse strand, counting down.
GACCGACACGATCGGCATCCTGCTGGTTGGCGCCGGCTTCATCGCCGACGCGCACAGCGCCGCGGTGTCGGCCACGCCGGGCGCCCGCATCGCCGGGATCGTCGACACCGACGCCGGCCGGGCGGCCGCGTTCGCCCGCTCGCAGGGCGGCATCCCGCACACCGGCGACCTCGCCGCCGCCCTGGCCTGGCCGGGCGTCGACGCGGTCATCGTGTGCACCCCCAACCACACGCACGCCGGGATCGGCGCCGCGATCGCCGCCGCCGGCAAGCACCTGCTCATCGAGAAGCCCCTGGCCACCACGGTGGCCGACGCGCGGGCGCTGCAGGCCGCGTTCGACGACAACGGCCTGGTCCTCGCGGCCGCGCACACCCACCGCGCCTACGACTACGGCCGCGCCGTCAAGGACGCCGTGGCCGGCATCGGCACCCCGTTCCTGGTTCGCCTGGCCATCCTCGGCGGCTGGATCTGGCCCGACTGGAGCGCCTGGGTCGCCGACCCGGCCCGCTCCGGCGGCCACGCCCTGCACAACGGCGTCCACCTGCTCGACCTCGCCACCTGGTGGCTGGGCGCCGAGCCGGTCGAGGTCCGCGCCCGCGGCCGCAAGCAGACCGCCGCCGAGCTGGGCATCTACGACTACCTGGAGATGGTGGTGACCTACGAGGGCGGCGCCACGGCCGTGTGCGAGATGAGCCGGGCGCACCGGCCCGGCTCGTTCAACCAGCGGGAGCTGTTCGTCGCCGGCACCGGCGGCGTCGTGCGCCAGGACTGGGACGGCGAGTCGGCCGTCCTCTTCGCCGAGGGCGGTCCCGCGCTCGTGCCCGCGGCCGGCGGCAACGGCTTCGCCGTGCAGCTGCGCGCGTGGCTGGACACCATAGCCGGCGCGCCGCCGCTCATGCCCGTCTCCGACGCCGTGCGCGCGGTCGCGATGGGCGTGGCCGCCGAGCGCTCCATCGCCACCGGCGAGGCCGTCCGCATCGAGGAGGTCCTGGCATGATCCGGGTCCGGCTCGTGGGCAACGCCGGCATCGGCACCCAGGACCACCAGCGCGACATGTACCGGCCGGCGTTCGAGCGCCACCCGGAGTTCACGGTCGTGGAGGACGACGACGCCGAGGTCGCCGCCGTCGCCGTCGCGCTCGAGGAGCGCGCCGATGCCATCGAGCGCGAGATCAAGGCCGGCCGGCACGTGCTGGCCGACAAGCCGCTGGCCGCGACGGCCGCCGAATGTGAGCGCATCGCGCAGCTCGCCGAGGAGCACGGCGTCGTCGTCGTGCCCGCGCACCACCAGCGCCTCGGCGGCGCCCTGCGCTCGGCGAAGGCGGCGATCCGGGCCGGCCGGGTCGGGCTGCCCTGGAACGTGCAGTGCGACTTCATCGTGGCCGGCGGCGACCCGGCGCCGAGCGGCTTGGAACTGCTGAACCTGGGCCTGTACCCGATCGACATCGTCTGCGACCTGCTCGGCCTGGCCGTGACCCGGGTGCAGGCGACCGGGCGCCCAGTCTGGCCCGACGCGCATTCGCAGGGTCGGCCCAGACCAGGCGCCGGCCCGCTCGACACGCTGCTGCTCGACCACGAGCACGGCGTCACCAGCACCATCGTCTGCGGCCGCGTGCCCGCACTGCGCGACGTGCCGCCCGGCGGTCTCGCCCTGCACCGGTACCGCATCAGCGGCTCGCACGGCGTGCTCGTCGTGGACGCCACGCGCCCGGCACTGCAGGTGCGCACCGCCGATCGTGCCGGACCCGCGTGGACCGGATCGGGCACCGTCGATGCGCTGCTCGACGTCCTCGCGGCCGGGGTGCGCACCGGGCGCGCCGAGCTCGGGCCGCGCGACGCGGCCCGCGCGCAGCGGGTGGTCGAGGCCGCCCTGCAGTCCATGACCGAGGGCCGGGGAGTGATGCTCGATGCGGTTCGTTAGCTACCTGCGCGACGGCGCCGTGCGCCACGGCCGGCTCGGGGAAGCCGGCGAAGGCGACGAGATCGCCGAGCTCGGCGACGGCGACCTGCACGCGCTCGTCCAACGTGGACTGTCCACGGCGGACGGAGCCGAGCCGGTGGCGCGGGTGCCGCTCGCGGGCGTGACGCTCCTGGCACCGCTGACCCGGCCCGGCAAGCTCCTCGCCGCTGCCGCGAACTACCAGGACCACGTCACCGAGACCGGCGGCGCACCCCTGGACAAGTCCCGCCTCTCGCCGCGGCTGTTCCTCAAGCCGCCGACGTCGATCGTCGGCCCCGGCGCCGTCATCCCGCTGCCGGACGTGAGCCGCGAGATCGACTGGGAGGCGGAGCTGGCCGTCGTCATCGGCCGGCCCGCCCGCAACGTGGCCGTCGCCGGCGCCCTGGACCACGTCGCGGGCTACATGGCGAGCAATGACGTGTCCGCCCGCAGCATGGACTACGGCTTCGAGCGCGACACCGACGACAAGGCCGTCTGGTTCTTCGACTGGCTCGCCGGCAAGTGGTGCGACGGCTTCGCCCCGCTCGGGCCGTGGCTGCTCTCCGCGGCTGCGGCCGGCGACCCCCAGGCGATCCCGGTGCGCCTCGACGTCAACGGCGTCACGAAGCAGCGCGGCTCGACCAAGGACATGATCTTCACCGTGGCCGAGCTGGTCGCACACGCGTCGCGGCTGATGACCCTGGAACCCGGTGACGTCATCCTCACCGGCACCCCCTCCGGGGTCGGCGCCGCGACGGGCGAGTACCTCAAGGCCGGCGACGAGATGACCGTCGACCTCGGCCCGTTGGGAATCCTGCGCAACACGGTGGCCTGAGGCCACGCCCCACCCCCCAACCGCAACTCTCGGCCTGTTTCTTGACCGAAAGAGGTTCCCCCATGAGACGGGTGTTCCTGGCCGGCGCCGCGGCGATGGCGTTGCTCGCCGTCGGCGCCTGCACCGGACCGAAGACGGACAACACCAACGCGCCCGGCAAGACCTCCCTCAACGTGTACCTCTACCAGGAGCCCGCCGGCGTCTTCAGCCCGCTCGCGCCGCTCAACGGCGCCGATTCGCAGGTGATGTCCTTCGTCTACGAGGGCCTGCTCGCCGTCGACCCCGACTACAAGCTCCAGCCGCGCCTGGCCGAGAGCTACCAGGTCTCCCCGGACGCGACCACGTTCACCTTCAAGCTGCGCCAGGGCCTGAAGTGGAGCGACGGGCAGCCCTTCACCTCCAAGGACGTGCTGTTCACCTACAACCTGCTGGCCAACCCGAAGACGACCAGCGCGACCGCCGGCAGCTACACCGGCGTCGCCGGGGTCGCCGACTTCGCGGCCGGCAAGGCGCAGACCATCAGCGGCTTCTCCGCGCCCGACGACAACACGTTCGTCATCAAGGCCGCCAAGCCCAACTTCGGCCTGCTCGCCCTCATCGGCAACCCGTGGATCCTGCCCGAGCACGTCCTGTCCAAGGACTCGCCGGAGACGGTGGCCAAGGACGAGTTCTTCCGCAAGCCGACGGTCGGCATGGGCCCGTACACGTTCGTGGAGTACAAGACCAACCAGTACGTCCACGTCACCGCGAACCCGAACTACCGCAACCCGGCGAAGATCAAGGACGTCTACCTCAAGCCGATGACCTCCGACGTCGCCACCGCCCAGCTGGGCAACGGCGGCATCGACATCGCCTCCTACTCGCCGACCGACCAGCAGACGGTCGCCGGGTTCTCGAACGTGGCGACGCAGGAGAAGCCGGGCGCCGGCTTCGTGCGCATCGCGCTCAACCAGTCCAAGCCGTACTTCTCCGACCCGCGGGTGCGCCAGGCGTTCCTCTACGCCGTGGACCGCCAGCAGATCGTCAAGACGGTGCTGTTCGGCAAGGCCGAGGTGCGCCTGTCGGACTTCGCCAAGGCCAACGAGCCGTCCGGGCTCAACGACTACGCCAAGAACGTCGACAAGGCCAAGCAGCTGCTCACCGAGGCCGGCTGGGACCCCAACCGGACCGTCAACCTGCAGTGGGTGCACGGCCAGCGCGACCGCGACGCCACCGCGACGATCGTGCAGAGCGAGCTCGCCGCGGTCGGCGTGAAGGTGAACCTGGTGAACATCCAGGCCGCCCAGATCGCCGGCACGTACAAGGACAAGTCCTACGACATGACCCTGTACGGCGGCGGCAACTACGCGGTCGACTCGTCCACGATCAACGTCATCACCGCGTGCGCGCAGCAGTATCCCGCGGGCGGCAACATCAACTTCTTCTGCGACGCGAAGCTCGACGAGCTGATGACCAAGGCCAACGAGACCGCGGACGACTCGGCGCGCAAGTCCCTCTACGACCAGGCGGCCGCCGAGGCCAACGCGCAGGCCGACCTGATGTGGCTGTACAACCCCTACGGCCTGTGGGCCGTGAACAAGAAGGTGCAGGGCTTCCGCGCACCCGGCTCCCAGGACGCGAACTTCTGGGACCCGGCGAGCTGGACCATCACCGGCTGACAACCACCCGGGCGGGCGGCGGCGACCCCGCCGCCCGCGCGGCCGTTCGTCCACGATGGGAGCGTGAGCACTTGGGGGCATACCTCGTCCGCCGGCTGCTGGTCAACGTGCTGGTCTTCTTCCTGATCACCGTCGCGATCTTCGGCCTGGTGCACAAGTCGCCGGGCGACCCGATCGCCATGCAGGTCCCGGCCGACCAGCTCAACTCCGGCAGCGCCGAGTTCATCGCGCAGAAGCGCCACGAGCTCGGCCTCGACCAGTCGGTGTTCGTGCAGTACTGGCACTGGCTCAGCGGCGCCGTGCGCGGCGACCTCGGCTACTCGCTGCTCAACGGCCGCCCGGTCACCGAGGTGCTCGGCGAGCGGATCGGGCCCACGATCGAGCTGATGGGCGTCGCGCTGGTCATCTCGCTGCTCGTGGCGATCCCGCTGGGCATCGTGGCGGCGCGCCGGCGCAACTCCCTCGTGGACTACTCCGCGACCGTGGTCAGCCTCGGCTCGGTGTCGATCCCGGTCTTCTTCGTGGCGCTCATCGCCATCTACCTGTTCACGCTGCAGCTGCAGTGGCTGCCCTCGTCGGGCATCTCCGACCCGTCCGCGCCGGGCCTGCTCGACTCGATCCGGCACCTGGTCCTGCCGGCGCTGATCCTCGGCTTCGGCAACTCGGGGCCGTTCATGCGGTATGTGCGCAGCTCGATGATCACCGAGCTGCAGGCCGACTACGTGCGCACCGCCGAGGCCAAGGGCGCGCCGCCGCGGCGGGTGGTGCTGCGCCACGCGTTCCGCAACTCCCTGATCCCGCTGCTGACGGTCATCGCCTCCAGCGTGCCGCAGCTGCTGGCCGGCGCCGTGGTCATCGAGCAGGTCTTCGCCTGGCCCGGCATGGGCCAGCTGGCGGTCAGCTCGGTCAACCAGCACGACTACTCGGTCATCATCGGCTTCGCGCTGCTCATCGCGATCCTGGTGCTGCTGTCGAACCTGGTGGCCGATGTCCTCTACACCCTCGTCGACCCCCGGGTGAGGCTGCATTGACAACCCTGGAGAGTCCCCGGCGCGGTGCGCTGCGGCGCTTCCGGCGCCACCCGGTCGCCGTCGGCAGCGTCGTGTTCCTGCTCCTCGTGGTGCTCGCCGCGCTGTTCGCCCGCCCGCTGGCCGGCCACGACCCCAACCAGATCGACCTGCTCGCCGCACGGCAGTCGCCCTCCGGCGCGCACTGGCTCGGCACCGACTCCACCGGCCGCGACGTGTTCTCCCGGCTGCTGTTCGCCGGGCGGGTCTCGCTCGGCGTCGGCATCGCCTCGGCCGCGCTCGCCGTCATCGTCGGCACCGTCTTCGGCGGCATCGCCGGGCTGCTCGGCGGCTGGGTCGACGGGCTCGTGATGCGCCTCGCCGACGTGTTCATGTCGTTCCCGTCGCTGGTCGTCATCGTCGTCATCGCCGGCATCCTCGGCCCGAGCGTGGTCACGATGGTCATCGCGATCGGGCTCTTCCAGTGGCCGGTGTGCGGGCGGATCGTGCGCGGCGTGACGCTGTCGCTGCGCGAGCAGGAGTACGTGCTCGCCTCCCGGGCCACCGGCGCCGGGCCGATGTGGCTGCTGCGCCGGCACATCATCCCGGCCGCGCTGCCGCCGGTCAGCGTCGCCGCCACCCTTGCCGTGGCGCAGGCGATCGCGCTGGAGGCGACGCTGTCCTTCCTCGGCCTCGGCGTGCAGCCGCCCGCGGCCAGCTGGGGCAACATGCTCACCGACGCGCAGAGCCTTACCGTCATCCGCACCGAGCCCTGGCTGTGGCTCTCGCCGGGCATCGCGGTCGCGCTCACGGTGCTTGCCGTCAACTTCATCGGCGACGGGCTGCGCGACGCCGTGGATCCGAGGCAGACATGAGCGAGCCGTTGCTGAAGATCGAGGACCTCAGCGTCGACTTCCACACCGACGGCGCCGTGGTGCACGCCGTCGCCGGGGTCGACCTGGAGGTACACCCGGGCGAGATCGTCGCCGTGGTCGGCGAGTCCGGCTCCGGCAAGACCGTCACCGCGATGTCGATCCTGCGCCTGCTGCGCGAGCCGCCGGCCCGGGTCGGCGCCGCGGCCCTGGCCTTCCGCGGCCAGGACCTGCGCGGGCTGTCCCCGCGGCAGCTGCGCGCGATCCGCGGCGGCCCGGTCGGCATGATCTTCCAGGACCCGATGACCGCGCTCAACCCGGTGCTCAGCGTCGGCGACCAGGTCGCCGAGGCCGTCCTGCTGCACCAGCCGAAGCGGGACCGGCGGGCCGCCCGCGCCCGCGCGATCGAGCTGCTGACGATGGTCGGCGTGCCCGACCCGGCGCACCGGGCCCGGCAGTACCCGCACGAGTTCTCCGGCGGCATGCGCCAGCGCGCGATGATCGCGATGGCGATCGCCAACGACCCGGACCTGATCATCGCCGACGAGCCGACCACCGCCCTGGACGTCACCATCCAGGCCCAGGTGCTGCAGCTCATCCAGCGCGCGCAGCGCGAGACCGGCGCCGCCACCGTGCTCATCACCCACGACCTCGGCATCGTCGCGGAGCTCGCCGACCGGGTCGTCGTCATGTACGCCGGGCGGGTCGTGGAGACCGCCGGCGTGCTCGAGCTGTTCGACCGGCCTCGGCATCCGTACACCCTCGGCCTGCTCGCGAGCCTGCCGCGGATGGACGCCGACACGGACCGGCTGGACCCCATCCCGGGCAACCCGCCCAACATGGCCGACCCGCCGCCCGGGTGCCCGTTCCACCCACGCTGCGCCATCGCCCGGGACCGCTGCCGGACCGAGCGCCCGGCGCTGCTGGAGATCGGCGACGGGCGCCGCAGCGCCTGTCACTTCCAGGAGGAGCTGGCATGAGCGAGCCGTTGCTCAAGGTGGAGGGGCTGAGCAAGCACTTCCCGATCCGCCGGGGCGTGCTGCGCCGCCAGGTCGGCGCCGTGCGGGCCGTCGACGACGTCGACCTGGAGCTGGCGGCGGGGGAGACGCTGAGCCTCGTCGGGGAGTCCGGCTGCGGCAAGTCGACCGCCGGCCGGCTGCTCGTGCGGCTGCTCGAGCCGACCGCCGGGCGGATCCTGTTCGAGGGCGAGGACCTGGCCCGGCTGCCGCAGTCGCGGCTGCGCCACATGCGCCGCGACATCCAGATCATGTTCCAGGACCCCTACGCGTCGCTGTCGCCGCGGATGACCGTCCACGAGATCGTCGCCGAGCCGCTGCGGGTGCAGGGCCGCTACCGCGACGGCGGGCCGGACCGCGTTGCCGAGCTGCTCGCGCTCGTCGGGCTGCGCCCCGAGCACGCCCGCCGCTACGCGCACGAGTTCTCCGGCGGCCAGCGCCAGCGCGTCGGCCTGGCCCGGGCCCTGGCCCTGCAGCCGCGGCTGCTGGTGCTCGACGAGCCGGTCAGCGCCCTGGACGTGTCCGTGCAGGCGCAGGTCGTCAACCAGCTGCGGGACCTGCAAGACCGGCTGGGGCTGGCGTACCTGTTCATCTCGCACAACCTGTCGGTGGTGCGCCACATCTCGCACCGCGTCGCGGTCATGTACCTCGGCACGATCGTGGAGACCGGCACCCGCGCCGACATCTTCACGCGCCCCAACCACCCCTACACGCAGGCGCTGCTGTCGGCGATCCCGGTGCCGACGCCGGTGGGGCGCAAGGGGCGTGAGCGCATCACGCTCACCGGCGATGTGCCGAGCCCGGCGGACCCGCCGTCGGGCTGCCGCTTCCGTACCCGATGCTGGAAGGCTCAGGATGTCTGTGCGCAGGAAGCACCGGCCCTGATCGACCGGATCGGATCCGGACACCCCAGCGCCTGCCACTTTCCCGAGTAGGAGTCCGCCATGGCCCGTGTCACCCGCCCGGTGCCCGTCGACGACGCCCGGCCCGCGTCGGCCAACTACCACGCCGCCGCGCTGGCGCGGGGCCTGGCGCTGCTGGAGATGCTCGCCGCGGAGCCGGAGCCGCTCACGGTCAACGACTTCAGCGAGAGCACCTCGCTGCCCAAGAGCACGCTGGTGCGGCTGCTGGCGGTGCTCGCCGAGATGGAGTACGTGGTGCGGGTCGACGACCGGCCCTCGTACCGCCTCGGCCACAAGGTGCAGCGCCTCGCCAGCGCCTACGTCTCCGCGCTCGACCTGACCGTCGTCGCCGAGGCGTACCTCGGGCCGGTCGCCCAGCGCACCGGCCAGACCGCCAACCTCGGCGTGCTCGACGGCGACCAGGTGCTGCACATCTGCGTCGCCGAGCCGGACCGCCCGCTGCGCTTCACCACCGCCCTCGGGGCCCGCGACCACACGTACTGCACGGGCCTGGGCAAGATGCTGCTCTCGGAGCTGCCGGAGGAGCGGGTGGCGGACATCCTGCCGGCCGAGCCGTTCCCGTCGTTCGCCGAGAACACCCTCACCACCCTCGCCGACCTGCGCAAGGACCTGCGGCGCACCGCCAAGCGCGGCTACGCTCTCGACGACAACGAGCGCAGCACCGGCCTGCGTTGCGTCGCCGTCGGCGTGCGCCTCGGCGGCGACCTCCTGGCCGCGGTGAGCGTCTCGGGGCCGGCGGGGGAGTTCACGGCCGGGCGGCAGCAGGAGTACGTGGCCGCGCTGGACGAGGTCGCCAAGGCCATGCCCGACGACCCCGACTTCGCCGCGGCGCTGCGCATCGTGCACCGCTCGCTGCGCGCCGCCGGGAAGACCGGCGGCGGCGCATGAGCGGGTGGCTACTCGCCGACGTAGGCGATGGCCTCGACCTCGACGCGCACGTCGGCGCGGCCGAAGTCGACCACCACGGTGGTGCGGGCCGGCGGCGCGGCGCCGAAGCGGCGGGCGTACACCTCGTTGAACTGCGCGAACAGGGTGGCGTTGGACAGGAACGCGCCGACCCTGACGATCTGGTCCACGCGGGCGCCGGCCGCGGCGAGGACCGTCTCGACGTTGTCGAGCGTCAGGTTGACCTCGTCGGCGAAGTCGCCGAGGCGGATGTTGCCCTCGGCGTCGGTGGCGACCTGGCCGGAGACGAAGACGAAGCCGCCGGCCTTCGTGGCGTGTGACAGCGGCACGGCGACGGGCGCGAAGGAGGCGGGATGGAAACGTTCGATCATGTCAGCATGGAACCACATTCCACGTTGCTGCTCCAGGGTGGCACGGTGCTCGACGGCACCGGCGCGCCCGGCGTCGTCGCCGACGTGCTGGTCCGTGACGGCGTCGTGGCCGCGATCGGGCCCGGGCTGCGCGCCGACGGCCCGGTCTTCGACGCCACCGGCCGGGTGGTGTGCCCCGGCTTCGTCGACATCCACACCCACTCCGACCTCACCCTGCTGTCCGACCCGCGGGCGCTGAGCAAGGTGCACCAGGGCGTCACCACCGAGGTCGTCGGCAACTGCGGCCTCGGCGTCGCGCCGCTGCCGCCCGGCGCCGACGTCGCCGCCATCCGGCAGGCCGTGAGCTACCTCGACCTCGACCTCGACCCCGCCGTCGCGCTGGACTGGCACGACCTGCCCGGCTACCTCGCCGCCGTCGCCGCGGCCCGCCCCTCGCTCAACGTCGCCGCGCTCGTCGGCCACGTCGCGCTGCACGCCGCCGTGTGCGGCTTCGACGACCGCCCGGCCGGATCCGACGAGCTCGACCGGATGTGCGGGCTGCTCGCCGACGCCCTCGACGCGGGCGCCCTGGGCCTGTCCACCGGCCTGGTGTACGCCCCGCTGACGTACGTGCGCGAGGAGGAGCTCACGGCGCTCGCCGGGGTGATCGCCGCCGCCGGCGCGGTGTTCACCTGGCACGTGCGCAGCTACGACGACGGCCTGCTCGACTCCGTCGCGCAGGCGCTGCGGGTCGCGCGCGCCACCGGCTGCCGCACCCAGATCTCGCACCTGGCCGCCGTCGGCCGGCGCAACTGGGGCACCGTGCGCCGCGCCCTCGACCTCGTCGAGGCGGCCAACGCCGACGGGCTGCGCGTCGGCGTGGACATCTACCCGTACCTGCACGGCAACGCGCCCCTGTCCCAGCTGCTGCCCGCCTGGGCGCAGGAGGGCGGCGCCTCGGCGTGGGCGCCCCGCCTGCGCGACGCCGGCGTGCGCGAGCGCATCGTGGCCGGCTGGGCCGACCGGCCCACCGGCTGGGAGGAGATCACCGTCAGCTGGACCAGCCGCGGCGACGCCGACCCGGTCGTCGGGCGCACGGTGGCCGACCTCGGCGGCGCGGGCGCGGCGTTGGACCTGCTGGCCGAGCTCGGCGCCGGCGTCATGATGACCGCGGGCGGGCGCAGCGAGGACGACCTGCGGGCGGTGCTCACCCACCCCGACGCCGTCGTCGCCTCCGACGGGCTGGCCCTCGACCCGGGCGGGGTCACCGGTGCCGGGATGCCGCACCCCCGTAGCTACGGGTGTTTCCCGCGGTACCTCGAGCGCTACGCCACAGACCTGCCCGACGCGATCCGCCGCTGCACCTCGGCACCGGCGAGCCTCATCGGCCTGCCCGACCGCGGCGTGCTGCGCACCGGCGCACCCGCCGACGTCGTCGTCTTCGACCCGGCCGCCATCGCCGGGCCCGCCACGTTCACCGCACCGCACCAGCTGGCCGCCGGCATCGACCTCGTGCTCGTCGGCGGCGCGCCGACCGTCGAGCGCGGCGCGCACACCGGCCGGCGGGCGGGCCGGGTTCTGCACCGCACGAGAGGAACCACTGGATGATCGACGTACACACTCACTGCCACCTGTCGGAGCACTGGGGCTGCGAGTGGCACCGCAACTGGCAGCCCGTCTACGGGCATGAGTACGCCGACCGCAGCCCCGAGCAGTACGACGAGGCGATGGCCGCGGCCGGCGTGGACCTCGCCTTCGTCTTCGGCATGCGCGCCACCCGCGCCGGCGTCATCACCCCGAACGAGTACGTGCAGCGCTTCTGCGAGCAGACCAGCACGAACACGGTCGGCTTCATGGCCCTGGACCTCTCGGACCCCGACGTCATGGACCAGCTCGCCGACGGCATCGCCCGCGGCCTGCGTGGCGTGAAGCTCTACCCGATCCTCGCCCACTTCGACCCGCGCGACGAGGCACACGACCCGTTCTTCACCGCCGCCGCCGAGGCCGGCCTCATCGTGCTGTGGCACATGGGCACCACCCCGAGCCCCGAGGGCCGCCTGGAGCTGTCCAACCCGCTGCTCGTCGACGACGTCGCCCGCCGCCACCCCGCCCTGCGCCAGATCATCGCCCACCTCGGCCACCCGTGGCAGCGCGAGACGATCGTCGTGCTGCGCAAGAACCGCAACGTCTTCGGCGACGTCTCCGCCAGCTGGGCCCGCCCGCTGGACGGCTTCATGGCCCTGGTCCGCGCGCAGGAATGGGGCGTGGTCCCGAAGCTGCTGTTCGGCTCCGACTATCCGATGTGGACGCCCGCCGACGCGGTGGCCGGCCTGCGCGCCCTCGGCGCCATGAACCCCGGCGGCCTGCCGCGCATCGAGCCCGCCACCATCGAGTGGCTGATCGACGGCGACCCCCGCGAGGCACTGGGGCTGACGGCATGACGTCCCTGCACGAGCTGCCCACCCCAGCCCTGGTCGTCGACCTCGACCGCCTGGAGCGCAACATCGCCCGCATGGCGGGCGCGTTCGCGGCCGCGGGCGTGGCACTGCGCCCGCACGCGAAGACCTCCAAATGCCTGGACGTGGTACAGCGCCAGCTCGCCGCCGGCGCCGGCGGCATGACGTGCTCGACCCCCGCCGAGGTCGCCTGGCTGCGCGCGGCCGGCGTCGCCGACCTCCTGTGGGCGCACGCCCCGGTCGGCCCGGCGAAGGTCGCCTTCGTCGTGGACATCGCCTCCGACGGCGGCGGCCTCACCGTCGCACTGGACTCCCTGGAGGCGGCCGCGCCCCTGTCGGCCGCGGCGGCCGCCGCCGGCGTCACCGTGCCGTTCGTGCTCGAGGTCAACACCGGCCACGCGCGCCTCGGCGTCGAGCCCGGGCGCGTCGTCGAGACCGCCACGGCCATCGCGGCACTGCCGGCACTGCGCCTGCGCGGCCTGCTGACCCACGAGGGCCACCTGGCCACCATGCCCGACCGCGCCTCGCTGGAGGAGGCCGGCCGGACCGCGGGCGCCCGCCTGGCCGAGCTCGCCGACGCCCTGCGTGCCGCCGGCCACGCGATCGACGTCGTCTCGGTCGGCTCGACCCCCGGCGCCACCTCGGCCCCGTTCGCACCGGGCGTGACGGAGGGCCGCCCCGGCACCTACGTCTACTACGACGCCAACCAGATCCGCCTCGGCAGCTGCACCCTCGACGACTGCGCCCTCACCGTCCTCGGCCGGGTGGTATCGGTGCAGCGCCCCGGCCGCGCCATCATCGACGCCGGCATCAAGGCGATGAGCTCCGACACGATCGCCGCCGCGGGCTCGGTCGGCCTGGTGTGCGACCTGTCCGGCGCCCTGCGCCCGTCGGTCGCCTTCGCCGAGGCGAACGAGGAGCACGGCTTCCTGCTCGACGAGGGCTCCGAGCGCCTCGCGGTCGGCGACCTGGTCCGCCTGGTCCCGAACCACGCCTGCGGCACCACGAACATGTGGAGCCACCTGTACGCGGTCCGCGGCACCGAGGTGGTCGCCCGCTGGGAGATCTCCGCCCGCTACTGAAGCGTTGGTGTGCGAGCTGCGCCGGGGCCACCCGCGCTGGGGGCCGCGTCGGCTGCGGGTTCGAGGTCGGCCGTCAAGGCGTGTCCCCGCTGCCGGCCAGGGCGACGGTGTATCGGTTCCGGCGGTCTGCTGGTGCCACAGCTCGACGAACAGAACCAGCATCCACATCACGGCGTGACGAGAGTGGCCACCGACGCGCATTGCTCCTAACCGGGTGACCAGCCCGGGCTGGCCTCACGCCGCATCCCACACCACCAGCCGAAGCAGGCACAATGAAGCGTTTGGTCGCGACATGTCAGGCGCTGGCGCGCCCGACATGTCGGACTTATCAGCATTTAGCGGGGGTGCTCGATACGGCTGTTGACATGGAACGGCGTTTCACGTGAGGTGGTGCGCATGAAGGTCATGACCATCTACGCCCATCCGGCGGACACCATCACCAACTGCGGCGGCACCCTGGCGCGCCACGCCGACGTCGGCGACGAGGTCGTCGCGCTGATCCTCACCCATGGCGGCCGCATCCACGCCAACCGCTACGCCGAGGAGTGGCGCAAGGACGCACCGGACGCGGCGATCGCCGGAGCCGGGCTCGACGACATCGTCGCGTTCAAGAAGGGGGAACTGCAGCGCGCCGCCGACATCGTCGGGATCTCGCGGGTCATCACGCTCGACCGGGACGACCGCGACGCGGCGCTGCACGACGAGCTCGTCGAGACCGTCGCCGAGCAGATCGCGGCCGAGCGGCCCGACGTCATCATCTGCGACTACCCGCAGAACCCGGTGATGGCGGCCAACACCCACACCGTCGCCACGACGACGGTGCTGGCGGCGCTGGGGCGCGCCGGTGCGTACCTGCGAAACCTCGACGGTCGCGCCGAGTACCACGTCAAGCAGGTCTTCCTGACGTCACTGCCCGTCTTCCCGACCGACGGCCTGAGCCTGTTCGGCGTGCGCAACGACGTGTTCGTGGACATCACGCCGGTGGTCGGGCGCAAGGTCGCGGCGATGGACTGCTTCGACAGCCAGGGGTACTCGGGGCTGTTCGCGCGCAAGCTCATCGAGTCGGCCAACGGCGAGGCCGGACGGGCCGCCGGCGTGAACTTCGCCGAGGGCTTCTATCGCCTCTACAACGAGACGCACGCCGTCCTGCCGGTGACCCCGGCGGCGATGGCCGACGACCCGCTCACCCGGCACGTCTCCTACAGCCGGATCAACCTGCGCGCCGAGTACCCGATCGCGGAGTGACCCGCGGCCGCGGCGGCGACGGCGGCGATCACGGCGGCGGGCAGGAGCCACAGCAGGCGGCCGGACAGCATGTACCAGGCGAGGTTGGGCACGAGCAGGCCCGCGAGGGTGCCGGACAACCAGGCGGCGGCCCGCACGAGCCGGCCGGCCCCGCGCACCATCAGGCCCGCGGCGACGACGCCGGCCGCGGCACCGGCCACCGCGAGGAACAGGCTGACCCGGGCGTCGATCGGCCACGGCGCGTCGGGCCGGCCGACCCCCGCGACCACGGCCCACAGCGCCGCCGCCGCGAGCACCGAGGCGGCCAGGGCGCGCCGCGGCCGCGCGACGGGCAGCAGCCAGGCGGCGACGGCGAGCACCGCCGGCAGCGTGACGAGCGGTACCGTACGCGCGTCGAACATCATCGCGGCCAGTGCCGCCGGCGGCTCGGCGGCCAGCAGCCACGCCGTGAGCCGCCGCCGCCCCGGGCTCCACGCCGCGGCGGCCGCGAGCGCGAGCGCGACCGGCACGGCCGCGGCCACCACCGTGGGCCAGGCCGGCCCGCCCGGGTCGCCGACGGCCCACCGCCGGGGGCCGCCGATCCACATCACCGCGATCCCGGTGCTCGCCGCGACGAGCAGCCCGCAGAGCAGCAGCGCGAGGCCCTGTCCGAGCCGCAGCCACACCGCGAGCCCGACGACGCCGGCCGCCTGGCGCGGGCTCGGCCACGCGCGGCCGTCGTCGAGGTCGAGCAGCACCCCGAGCAGCTCCTCACCTCGTGCCGCGCGGTGATCGGCCGGCAGCAGCCGGACCAGAGCCCGATAGCGACGCTCGAGCGCGTCCATGCGATCCCCCCAAACGCTTGGCGACGAATCCTTATCCGGCGGTGCCCAGGCGTGGCGTGCGGCGGGCCAGGCGCTGGCGTGCGGCCCGGGCCTGCGCTGCCATCCGGGCCGACTCCTCCTCGACGGCCGCGGCGCCCGCGTCGGTGAGCCGGTAGTACCGGCGCAGGCGCCCGTTCTCCACCTCGTCGCGGTCGGGCTCGACGAGCCCGCGCCCGGTGAGGCGCTCGAGCGCCGCGTACAGCGTGCTGGCCCGCAGGTGGATTCGGTCGCCGGACAGCGCCGCGACCTCCGTCACCAGCGCGTAGCCGTGGCGGGGCCGGTCGGCGAGCGCGGCCAGGATCATGAACGACTGCTCACTCAACGACTCCACGCCGGGAGCATATACCACGCCGCGGTATATGTGCCAGGCCCGCATCGACGCGTCACGACACCTTGACGAAATCGATTTCACCACGTTGGCTCGGACGACATCCATATGCAGGGAGACGGAGCACCAGATGACCGACCGACCTTGGGTGCGTCCCGCGCCCGGCGACCCCCGATGGGGCCACGCCGAGGGGCTGCAGATCGGCCTCGCGCCGCTGCCCGGCCCGCGCGGGCTCATCCGCATCTATACGCCGTACCTCGGCCACCCGCACGGCCGCATGGTGAACTACGTGGCCGTGGAGCCGATCCCGGCCGGCACGAGCGAGCGCGGCTTCTCCGAGCTCGAGACCAGCGCCCTTAACAGCGAGCCGGGCAAGCGGTTCTGGGGCGCCGACGACCCGGCCGAGCCCGAGGGTCCGTGCGACGGCGTCGAGGACGTCGCCGGCGGCGTGCGCCGGCTCAGTGTGTACGTCATGTGCGAGCGCTTCGACAACGGCGCCGAGGTGTACGTCCGGGCCCGCTTCGACGAGCGCCGGCCGCACGAGGTGGCCCTTGCCGCGTTCGCCGCGCCCGGCTCGGTGCCGCTGTCGCGGGTCGTGCTGACCGCGACGATGGGCAACTGGGCGCGCCTGCGCCGGCTGCGCCTGCGCGAGCGGGTCGTCACGCCCGGTGAGCTCTGGCCGGGCCTGGCCGACGGGCTCACCGGCGACGTCCGCTTCGGCGAGGGCTTCGCCGCGCACGCCCGCTTCGGCCTCGACGACCTCGAGCGCGACGCCGCCGGCGCCGCGCTGCTCACCGCCGAGCCCGACGAGGCGGACCCCGCTGCGGCCGCGTACGCGCCCGGCACGAAGGAGCACTGGCACTTCGAGGGGCGCCCGGCCGCGCAGACCTGGCGCGTCGAGGACCCCGGTCCGGGCCTCGAGGCGTGGGTCAACGGGCGGTACACCTACTGGGCCAGCCGCTCGCCGATCCCCGGCGGCGTCGCCTACGAGAACGTCGAGGTGGTCCGGCCCTTCGAGCAGGGCCAGGAGGCGGTGTTCGCGGTCGAGCCCCTGGCCTGAGCCGGGGGTAACCTGCGTGTAATCGATTTGCAATGTGGGCGTCCGCGGCCCCGGGTACACCGGCGGCCACCTGGGCTTTTGCCCGTCCCCGAGGGGCCTGGTGGCCGGGCCGCGGCGCTCTGGGCAGGCCCGGAGAGTGGCCTCATGCAATCGGTTTCACGCACTCTTTACGCAGCTCAGTGCCTTGGAAGGCGCCGCGCGTTGGAACTCTTGACGAAACCGATTTCTTCAGGTTCACTGCTTCCCAACCGAGACCGACCGGGAGCGGCGATGGGTCCTCGAAAATGCATCGCCACCTGGGCGTTCGTGTTGGTCTCGGCCGTCCTGGCGGGCTGCTCGAAGGGGAGTGAGCCGATGATCGCGACCGGTGACGAGCCGCTGGTGCTCGCGGGCGTGACGCAGGTGCGGCAGGTCGCGCAGGTGACCGGGCCGGACTCGCCGAACCGCACGGACCGGTTCGAGATCGCCGGGCAGGACCTGGGCTCGATGTTCGAGGCCGGGGGCAGGACCTGGGTGGTCTTCGGTGACACGTTCGGACAGCGCGAGCCCGGCCTCACCGGCGGTGGTGGCACGCAGTGGCGGTCCAACACCCTGGCGTACACCACCGACGACAACCCCGCCGACGGTCTGCGCCTGGACGGCTACATCGTGGACGACATCGGCTGGGCCAAGGAGCTGATCGACTCCCGCAAGGCCGACGGCACCGAGATGACCACGATCCCGACCTACGGGTTCGAGGCCAACGGCGCCATGTACCTGGCGTACATGTCGGTGCGGCACTGGGGCGAGCCTGGCGAGTGGGAGACCAACTACTCGGGGTTCGCCAAGTCCACCGACGGCGGGCAGACCTGGAGCAAGCTCGACGCCCCGCGCTGGCCCGGCGACAGCCGGTTCATCCAGGTGAGCACGGCGAAGGTGGACGGGGACATCTACTTCTGGGGCGTCACGCACGGCCGCTTCGGCCCGGTGTCGCTCATGAAGGTCCGTGAGCGCGACGTCGAGAACCAGGCGGCGTACCGGTACTTCGCCGGGACCGACGCCGCCGGCGCGCCGCGCTGGAGCGCCGACCCCGCCGAGGCGCGCACCGTCGTTGAGGACACCGCCGGCGAGCTGTCGGTGGTCTGGAACCCATACCTGTCGCGATGGCTGATGACGTACACCCGCGGCGCGGCCGAGGACGCGGTCATCCGCGAGGGCGTCACGCCGTGGGGCCCGTGGGGCGAGGCGATCACGCTCGTCTCGCAGTCGGACGCCCCCGGGCTGTACGCGCCGTTCCTGTCGCCGCGCGTGAGCGGCGACGGACGCACCGTCTACTTCGCGCTGTCGCTGTGGGGTCCCTACAACGTGTTCTGGTACCGGGCCGACCTGGTGCGATCCGACCGCAAATAGTTCCGCCGCTGTTTTGATTGAATCGCGCATTGAGGAGGAGTGGCACGTGACTCGCACGAAGTTTACGGCCGCGCTGACCGCCGTTGTCCTTGCCGCCGCCGCACTCGCCGGCTGCGGCGACAGCGGCGGCGGGGCGAGCAGCGACGGCAAGGCCGTGGTGACGTTCTGGCAGCAGAAGTTCGAGGACTACCAGCAGGCCTGGTTCAAGAAGTACGTGGACCAGTACAACGCGTCGCAGAGCAAGGTAAAGATCGACTACCAGGTCGTGCCGGCCGACACCTGGCAGCAGAAGCTCAAGGCCGCGCAGGCCGCGGGCAAGGCGCCGGACGTCGCCACGACCAGCTACGGCAACATCGCCGCCGGTGCGGCGCAGGGCCAGTTCTCCGAGCTCGACGGGCTGCTGCCGGCCGAGGCGTGGTCCGACATCAAGGACAACGTCAAGAGCTTCGTGACCATCAACGGCAAGCACTACGCCTACCCGATGCTGGTCGAGCCCTCCACGGTGCTGTACTACCGCACCGACCTGGTGAAGGCCGCCGGCCTCGACCCGGCCAGCCCGCCCAAGACGTGGGCCGACCTCGTCACCTGGGCCACCAAGCTCACCTCCGGCAACGTCAAGGGCATGACCATCGCCTCGACCGCGGCGGACATCGCCTGGTCGAGCTGGGGCCTGCAGTACAACGCCTGCGGCTACCTGCCGATCGCCGACGACTGGTCGAAGGCCCGCGCCACCGACCCGTGCTTCGCCAAGGTCGCCGAGTTCTACAAGTCGCTGTTCCAGGGCAACACGATGCCCCGCCAGCCGAAGGTCGGCTACCCCGACGCCCAGCCCTACGGTCAGGGCGAGGTCGCGATGATGGCCAACGGCTCGTGGGCCGTCGGGCAGCTCAAGGCCGACTACGCCGCGATGATCCCGAAGACCGCGGTGGCGCCGTTCCCGTCGCTGGATGGTGACCCGAGCAAGCCCACCGCCACGCTCGGCGGCTGGACGCTCACCGTCGACGGCAAGACCAAGGTCAAGCAGCAGGCGGCGGACTTCATCAAGTACCTGCTGGCCGGCGACCCCGCCATCATGGCCGACTTCTTCAAGACGAGCGGCTTCTCGAAGTACACCGTGCGGACCTCCGTCGACACCGCGCTCGCCGGCACCCCCGAGGCGACGTCGGACCCGTTCATGAAGATCATCTCCGAGCAGGTCGTCGCGCACGGCAAGCAGGAGCCGGCATACCCGTTCGACATTGCGCTGGCCTTCGGCACCGCCGTCGAGGCGTCGATGAAGAACACCGCCGACGTGCCCAAGGCGATGAAGACCGCCGACGACGCGATCAACGACGTCATCCAGAAGCAGCAGCTCAAGGGCACCGCCCCCAAGAGCTGACCGTCATCGCCCCGGCGTCCCGGGAGCGCGCCCGCCGCGCTCCCGGGGCGCCCGTATTCCAAGGGGGTCGACCGTGTCGACTTTGAGCCCGGCGAGCATCGCGCAGGCGGCGCCCGCCCCCGAGGCGCCGGCCGAGCGGGCCGGTCGCCGCTCGCGCGGCCGGCTGGGCCGCGGCCGGGACGGCGTCACCGCCTACCTGATGATCGCGCCGATGGTGGTCCTGCTCGGCATCTTCGTGGTGTGGCCGCTGTGCTACTCGTTCTACCTGAGCACGTTCAAGATCAGCTTCTACCAGCCGTCGGAGTTCGTCGGGCTGGACTTCTACAAGTACGTGCTCACCAGCAGCGGCTTCTGGAAGGCCCTCGGCGTCGGCCTCTACTACACGTTCCTGACCGTCCCCGCCGAGCTGGTGCTGTCGCTGCTGCTGGCGACGTTCATCAAGACACTCAGCGGCAAGGTGGCCGCGTTCGTGAAGACCACCGTCTACCTGCCGGCCGTCGTGTCGACGGTCATCGCCGCGGTCATCTTCGTGTTCATGTACCAGGACCAGGGCGTCACGAACTGGCTCATCGGCTTCGTCAGCGCCGGGCCGGTCGACTGGCTCAACGACCCCGACACGGCACTGCCGTCGATCGCGGTCGCCGGCATCTGGCTGCGCTTCGGCCTCACCACGCTCATCCTGCTCGCCGGCCTGCTCGACATCCCGCAGGCGTACTACGAGGCGGCCGCGCTCGACGGCGCCGGCTACCTGCGCCGCACGTTCTCCATCACCATCCCGCTGCTGAAGAACGTGGTGCTGTACCTGCTGGTGACCGAGTGCACCCTGGCGATCCAGATGTTCGACCTGCCGCTGGTGATGACCAACGGCGGCCCGGTCGACGCGACGGTCACGCCCAACCTGTACATCTTCAACCGGTTCCGTGACTTCACCCCGTATGCGACGAGCTTCTCCCTGGCGGCCTCGCTGCTGCTGTTCATCGTCCTCGGGCTGATCTCGCTGGTCATCTTCCGGCTGGTCAACTCCGACAAGTCCGTCGACGGCTGAGGGGCGTGCGATGAAGAAGACTCCGGTGCAGCGCACCGCCTCCGCGGTGCTGGTCGCGCTCATCGCGCTGAGCGTGCTGTTCCCCATGGCGTGGATGGCGATCGCCGGCTTCAAGGGCAAGACCGAGGTGCTGCGCTCGCCGTTCCAGTTCTTCCCCGACATGTGGCGCTTCGACAACTACCTCGACATCGCCAAGGACCCGCAGTTCTCCAAGGCCATGGCGGTCACGTTCATCGGCGCGCTCATCTTCACCGCGCTGAGCCTCATTGTGAACTCGATGGCCGCCTACGCCTTCGCGCGGCTGGAGTTCCCCGGCAAGAGGCTCTGGTGGCTGTACTGCATCCTGCCCATGTTCATCCCGATGATGGCCATCCTGCTCACATCGTTCATGGTCGTCAGCAAGCTCGGGATGCTCAACACGATGGCGGTGCTCATCATCCCCGGCGTCGCCTCGGCGGCCCAGATGTTCTTCCTTCGCCAGTTCTACCTCGGCGTCCCGATCGCCATCGAGGAGGCGGCCCGCATCGACGGCGCCTCCGCCTGGCAGATCTTCGTGCGCATCTTCCTGCCGCAGTCCGGCGCGCCGTTCGCGGTCATGGGCATCACGGCGTACCTCGCGTACTGGAACGCCTACGTGTGGCCGATCCTCACCATCACCGACCCCAACCTCATGCAGATCATGCAGTTCCTCGGCACGTTCCGCTCGGAGCGCGGCAACGACTGGGGCCTGCTCATGGCCGGCTCGGCGCTCGCGTCGCTGCCGACCATCCTGCTGCTGCTGTTCTTCCAGCGCTTCATCGTCAACGGCGTGCGCATCTCGGGCATCAAATAGATCCGAGCTACCGCGACGTCCGCCGTGGTCCGGGTCCGTGACTCCCGGGCCACGCCAGGTCCGCGCACAGACCCGCTCCGGTACGAGCGGCGATGGCCACGTCCATTGTGGACGTGGCCATCGTCGTGCTCAGGATCAGACCTTCACGAGCGAGTAGTCGTCGAGCTGGATCCAGATGTCACCGTGGTCGGTCCACACCCCGCCGTAGACCACGACGGCGGTGCGGTTGCCGCTGTTGAAGTTCACCACGAACCTCGTCCACGGCCCGACCGACACGAAGTGCGCCTCGGAGATGACGACGTCGTCGGTGCCCCGCGCGCCGAAGAACCCGTTGTCGCTGTTCGGCGACGTGCGCAGCCACCCGGTCAGCCGGTAGCTGGTGTCGGCGGTCACCGGCACCGTCTGGTGCACGTCCTGCCAGCCGTGGTTGTACCGCGCGAAGCCGTTGCGGTCGCCCGAGTAGCCCCAGTGCGCGTTGTCGATGCCGCAGTTGCCGTTGCACGCCCAGAACCCGCCGGTGCCCGTGCCGTTGAGCGCGCCCCGCTCGAAGCTCGGGTCACCCATGAGGTTCGGGTTGACGATCTGCGCCGCCGCGTTGATCTGGACCTTCATCAGGTACACGTTGTAGGGGTCCCACTGCGACATGGTGAAGTAGATCGTGCCGCCGGAGCTCCACGGGTGCATGAAGCCGCCGTACAGGCCCGGGTAGTCGGCCGAGCTGACCACCACCTGAGCGCCGCTCCACGGACCCTGCGGGCTGGTGGCGCTGCGCAGGATGATGTCCTCGCCCTGCAGGTACATCATGAGCCACTTGCCGCTCCAGCCGTCGTAGCGCACCGACAGCTCCGAGACCGGCGCGCCGACGATCGCGACCGCGGCGGACTCGTTGGCCGTGACCCAGGTGCTGCCGTTCCAGTACTGGTACGCGCTCTGGGTCAGCATCTGCGCCTCGGGCACGCGGGCCACGTAGGCGCTGCCGAGCCGGCCGCTCGGCGTGCCGTAGACGTAGACGTAGCCGCCGTTGCGCGCGAACGCCTGCATCTGGAAGCGGTCGGCGAACCCCGGGTTGTTCCACGTCGGCGTGCCGGCCGTGGACCAGGTGGTGCCGTTGTCGTCGGAGTACGCGATCCGGGCGTAGTTGGTGTCCCACTGCCCGGGCGCGCCCCAGTGGCGCACCGACATGAACGACATGTACTGCCGCGTGCCGACCGAGATGCCCGCCGTCGGGATCTTGGTCACCTCGCCGGTGCCGTCGGGCTGGTGCAGGCCCGGCACGACCTCCCGGGCCCGGCCGTCGGCCCAGGTGACCGCGCTGTCGAAGTGCATGCCGTCGGCCAGGTCGGTGTCGCCCGAGCGCAGCAGGACGTTGCTGCGCCAGTTGGCGTCGCCGGGGCCGAGGGCGCCGCCGCCCGGTCCGACCCACGCGTCGCCGAAGGTGTCGCCGAACGCCGACAGCACCTGCCCGGCGCCGTTGTCCCACAGGATGCCGAGGTCGGTGGCCTTGACGTTCCACCGGCCCCAGGTGTTGTTCGGGCCGTCGGGCCCCGTGAGCTTCTCGACGAGGCTCGCCGGCGTGTGCGCCGACGTGGCCAGGGCCGGTGCCGCGGCGATTGCGACGAGGCCGGCGGTGGTGAGGGCGAGAACCACCGTGGCGGCGGCGGTCCTGCGCAGCTTGCTTGGTAGGGACACTGCGGGCTCCTTACCTCGGGTCCCGCCGCGCCGCCTTGTGCGGCACGGTTGTCCGGACCCGCGATCGTGGGGCGCGCTGTTGGTGTCGTGCCTCGGTCAGGACGGCGGCCGGGGCGGCTGTGCGCCGAGGTCGGGCACCGGTGCGGCGCCTAAATGAATCTCCAGGTCGTCGGCGCTCGGCGTCGGCGGGCGGTTGGTCGCCGGCCGGTCGAGGTAGAACACCGACGTGGACGCGATGTCGTCGCGCAGCGGCAGGTAGCGCCAGCCGGAGCGCCAGCCCAGCGCCTGCACCTCGACGCGCAGACGGGTCGCGAAGTGGATCGGGTCGGGCACGTGCCAGCGGTACAGCCCGAAGCGCTGCTGGCTGACGTAGAGCCCGTCGGGGCGGATGACCTGCGGCATGCCCAGGTACGGGGTGGAGAACTCGGTGTAGCCCTTGCCGGGGATGTCGAAGTTCCAGGCACCGCCGAAGTAGTCCTCGGTGCCGGTGCCGCAGATGGTGGGGAACTCCTCGTCGTCGTCGAGGTAGAACTTCATCTCGCCCTCGCCCCACCAGCCGTTGCTGTTGACGCCCCAGGCCAGATACGTGCCGACGTAGTGCCCAGCGCCGGCGACGTCGTCGAGCAGGACGTGGGTCTTGAGGTACTCCAGCGGGTTGCTGCGCCGCCACTGGGCGTGGAAGTAGCCCTCGCCGTCGTAGTCGCCGCCGATCTCGTAGCTGATCTGGTAGTACACCCGGACGGTCTGCTCGGAGAGGTTCTCGATCGTGAACCGCGCGCCGGTCTGGAACGGCATCGGCCAGTAGGAGTTGAAGCCGCCGTGCGGGTTGGCGGCGATCATCTGCGAGTTGACCTGAGTGAACTCGCCCCAGCCGTTGCAGAAGAAGTCGCCGTAGGGCACCTCGACGGCGGGCTCCTGCGAGCCGTCCCAGTAGGCGCGCAGCAGCAGGGTGCGCCAGTTGTCCTTGTGCGTGGTGATCCAGAAGTGCGTGACCTTGCCGGCCCCCTGGATCTCCCCGAGCGTGAACGTGGCGCCCGGCTCGACGTCGACGCTCGGCGAGATCTTCCAGCCCGGCCCGAGGTCGCGGGCGCACAAGGCCCCGGTGCCGTCGGTGGCGCGCCCTCCGCCACCCGCCGATCCGTCGAAGTTCTCCGGGCTGATCGAGCGCGTCCGTACGGCCCGCAACCGCGAAATAGGCTTCATGAGGTTCGAGACTCCCTTGCCAGAGCGGCCCGTCCGCCGCGCCGTAGGCGTATGGGTGATCACAATAGCGTGCAATCGATTTCATCGGACTGTAGGCTCCCGCGGGTAGCGTGTCAATCGCGGCGGCGGGCAACGGATAAACTCGCAGGTACGGTGGCACCGGGCCCGGACAGGGGAGTCATGTCGACGATTTACGAGGTTGCCCGCTTGGCCGGCGTCTCCCCGGCGACCGTCTCGCGCGTCATGAACGGGATGAACGTGAGTCCCGAGCGCTCCAAGCGCGTGCGCGAGGCCGCCGAAGCCTTGTCGTTTCGCCCGAGCCGCACCGCGAGGACCCTGCGGAGGCAGAACTCCGAGGTCATAGCGCTGGTCATCCCGGACATCGAAAACCCGTTCTTCACCTCGCTGGCCCGCGGCGTGGAGGACGTGGCCCAGGCCGCCGGCTACTCGGTCGTGCTGTGCAACACGGACGAAGACCATGACAAAGAGGCGCGGTACCTCGACATCGCCATCGGCGCAAACATGGCCGGCGTCATCCTCGCCGCCGCAGGCGACCACAGCGACGTCAGCGAGCTGATCGAACGCGGCCGCCCGGTCGTCGCGGTGGACCGCGGCCCGCACGGCTTCGACATCGACGCGGTCACCGTCGACAACCGCGCGGGCGGCCGCTCGGCCACGAAGGCCCTGCTCGAGGCGGGCCACCGCCGCATCGCCTGCATCACCGGCCCCCAGGACGTCGAGACGGCAACGGGCCGCGCGGACGGCTGGGCCGACGCCCTGACCGCAGCCGGCGCCCCCGTCGACCCGTCCCTCCTGCGCTACGCCAACTTCCGCGTCGACGGCGGCGAGCAGGCGATGGCCGAGCTGCTGGAGCTCCCCGAACCCCCGGACGCGGTCTTCGTGGCGAACAACCTCATGAGCGTCGGCGCCCTGCAGGTCCTTGCCGAGCGCGGCATCCTCCCCCCGCGCACGGGCCTGGCCATCTTCGGCGACCTCCCGTTCGTCCCGCTGGTCCCCCTGCCCATCACGGTCGTCCACCTCCCGGCAAGGCTGATCGGCACGACGGCGGCCAACCTGCTACTGGAACGGATCAACGGCGACGACCAGCCGGCCCGCACGATCGTCCTACGTAACCGCATCGCCCCTCGCTAGCCCCGCCCCGCCCCCGCCCTGCCGTCCCCCGGCCCCCCGTCCCCGCCGAGGCCCGCTCAGCCCCGCCCAGGCCCAGGCTCAGCCCCGCCCAGGCCCAGGCTCAGCCCCGCCCAGGCCCAGCCAGCCCGCCCAGGCCCCGCCTCGCCCCCCGCCGCGTCACGGCCCGCCTCGCCCAGCTTCGTCACGGCCCGCCCTGCCCCGCTCCGCTGCATCACGCCTCGCTCTGCCCCGTCACGCCTTCACGCCTCGCCCGCCGTCGTCACGGCCCAGCCCGGCGCCGTCACGCCTTGCCTGGCGTCGTCGCGGCACGGCCTGGCAGCGCACCTGCGGAGTGCGGTAGCGCATGCAGGGTGCGTGCCAGGCCGTAGGCGGCGTTTTGTTCGTGGCGAACGTGTGTTGTGGGCCTTCCGCGAAGGTGTTCGTGACGAACGTGTGTTGTGGGCCTTCCGCGAACGTGTTCGTGACGAACGGGGGCGGACGGGGGCGTTCGCGGGTGGCTGTGGTGCGGGTGCGGTGGGCGTCGGGGCGCGATGTGGCTGGTGGTAAGGGAATCCGGGGGCTGGTGCGGGAGCGTGGGGGTTCCCCGAGGGGCGTCGGGCGGGGGGCGGCATTGA
The DNA here is from genome assembly GCF_039537565.1 of Dactylosporangium darangshiense. Taxonomy (NCBI): domain Bacteria; kingdom Bacillati; phylum Actinomycetota; class Actinomycetes; order Micromonosporales; family Micromonosporaceae; genus Dactylosporangium; species Dactylosporangium darangshiense. The sequence continues at coordinate 143,561 of NZ_BAABAT010000007.1, read as the reverse complement.
CGGTGAAATCGATTTCTGCCATCTTGGCTCCATGACGAACAGCGCCGCGGTCGTCGGCATCGACGTCGGGACCTCGAGCACCAAAGGCGTGCTCGTCTCGTTGCAGGGGGCGATCCTCGCTACCGCGACCCGCGGGCATGACGTGAGCCGGCCCCGTAATGGGCAGGTGGAGATGGATGCGGGCACCTGGTGGGACGAAGCCGTGTCCATCGTCCGGGAGCTGCTCGCTGCCGAAGGGGCGCCGGACGTCGTGGCCGTCGGGGTCAGCGGGATGGGGCCGTGCGTTGTCGTGGCCGATGAAGCGGGGGCGCCGCTGCGGGCCGGGATCCTCTACGGCGTTGACACCCGCGCCACGGCGCAGATTGCGCGGCTGACCGAAGAGCTGGGTGGCGGGGACGCCATCCGCGAGCGAAGCGGGTCCGCGCTGTCGACGCAGAGTGTGGGGCCCAAGCTCGCGTGGCTGGCCGAGCACGAACCCGAGGTCTGGGGGCGTAGCCGGCGGCTGTTCATGCCGTCCAACTGGCTGGGGTGGAAGCTCACCGGGAGCTACTACCTCGACCAGCACTCCGCCAGTCAGTGCACGCCGATGTACGACGCCGAAAGGCTCGAGTGGTATCGGGACTGGGCGGATCTGGTGCGTGGGGGCGTCGAGCTGCCGCCGCTCGTGTGGCCGGGGGACGTCGTCGGTGGTGTCAGCGGCGAGGCCGCCGCGGTCACCGGGCTCAAGGCGGGCACGCCCGTCATCGGGGGGACGATCGACGCCTGGTCGGAGGCGGTCAGCGTCGGGGCGCATCGGGTCGGGGACCTGATGCTGATGTACGGCACGACGATGTTCCTCATCCACACCACCGAAGTGCGCAACGCCTCGGGAGTGCTGTGGGGGACCACGGGGGCGTTTCCGGGGACGCGCAACCTCGCGGCCGGGATGGCGACCTCGGGGGCCATCACATCGTGGCTGCACGACCTGTTCGCCCGGCCGGGCTACCCGCAGCTGCTCGCCGAAGCCGAACGTTCGGGGGTGGGGGCGCGCGGGCTGCTGATGCTGCCGTACTTCGCGGGGGAGCGCACGCCGATCGCCGATCCGGATGCGCGCGGTGTCATCGCGGGGCTGACGGTCGAGCACGGGCGCGGGGAACTGTACCGGGCCGCGCTCGAAGCCACGGCGTTCGGGGTGCGGCACAACATCGAGGCGATCGAGGCGGCCGGCGGGCGGATCGAGCGGATCGTCGCCGTCGGCGGCGGGACGCAGGGCGGGCTGTGGGCGCGGATCGTCTCCGACGTCACCGGGCGGGCGCAGCTCATCCCGGACAAGACCATCGGGGCCAGCTACGGGGCAGCGTTCCTGGCCGCCAAGGCGGGGCACGACGTGGCGATCGGGGACTGGAACCCCGTCGTGGAGACGGTCGAACCGGACCCGGCGGCCACCGCGAAGTACGACGAGCTCTACCGGCTGTACCTCGAGCTGTACCCGGCGACCGAGCGCATCGCGCACGCCCTCGCCTCCGAGGCGGGGCGTTCATGAGCCGGGTGCTGGACGGCGGGGCCGCCGCGGCGGCGTTTCCGCTCGGGGGGATCGGGACCGGCAACGTGTCGGTCGGGGCGCGCGGGGAGCTGCGGGACTGGGAGCTGGCCAACGCGCCGGACAAGGGTGCGAGCCTGCCGTTCACGTTCTTCGCCATCCGGGTTGCCGCAGACAACCGCGAAGCCGTCACCCGCGTGCTCGAAGGCAAGCTCCGGCCGCCGCACGAGGGGGACCAAGGGTACGACGCGGGGAGGCTCGCGGGGCTGCCGCGGCTGGCCGGCAGCGCCATGCGCGGTGAGTATCCGCTGCTGCGTGTCGAGCTCGGGGATCCGGTCCTCGGCGTCGAGGTCGCGCTGAGCGCGTTCACGCCGTTCGTGCCGCTCGACGCGGATGCCTCCGGGCTGCCGGGCGCCGTCCTGCGGTACACCGTGAAGAACACGTCGGACGAAGCGGCCGACGTGACCGTGGTCGGGTCGATGGCCAACCCCGTCGGGATCGTGCGGCGCAACGTCTTCAACTTTCCGGAGTTCGAAGGGCATCCGCGCAACGAGTGGGTCGACGACGGGCTGCTGCGCGGCATCCGGTTCGGGACCGATCTCGACGAAGGCGACCTGCGCTTCGGCAGCGCGGCGCTCAGCACCACCGATGCGGACGTGACGGCGAAGCCGCAGTGGCTCAGCGGGTTCTGGCAGGACGGCGTCCAGGTGTTCTGGGACGACCTGCGCGCCGACGGGCGGCTGGACGTGGAGGACGTGGAGAGCCTCGACCCGCCGCCGCACCCGGATTGGTTCACGCGGCTGCGCGTCGGGTCGCTCGGGATCGTCGCCCGCCTCGAACCGGGGGCCGAGCGGGACTTCGAGTTCCTGCTCACCTGGCATTTCCCGAACCGGGCGCGGGCCTGGCAGGGCAACATCGGGCTGGACAACGCCGGCGCCGGTGACGTGGTGCGCAACCACTACGCGACGCGGTTCGCCGACGCGTGGGCGGTGGCGCGGCACCTCGCGGCCGAGCTGCCGGAGCTGGAGGGCGCGACCCGCGCCTTCCACCGCGCGCTGCACGGCGGCACCCTGCCCACCGAGGTCGTCGACGCCGCGGCGGCCAACCTCGCGGCGCTGCGCAGCACCACGTGCTTCCGGCTCGAAGGCGGGGTGTTCGCCGCCTGGGAGGGCAGCTTCGACCATGCGGGCAGCTGCGAAGGCACCTGCACGCACGTGTGGAACTACGCGCAGTCGATGGCGTTTCTCTTCCCGGAGCTGGAGCGCAGCGCGCGCACGACCGAGTTCCTGCACGAGACGCGCGAGGACGGGCGGATGAACTTCCGCGCCAACAGCGTGTTCGGTAACGCGGCGTGGGACTTCCACCCCGCCGTCGACGGGCAGCTCGGCGCCGTCGTGCGGCTTTACCGCGAGTGGCGGTTCGGTGGCGGTGACGAGTGGCTCGCACGGCTGTTCCCGGGCGCGAAGCGGGCCCTGGACTTCGCGTTCACCGAGTGGGACGCCGACGGTGACGGGGTGCTCGACAGCAAGCAGCACAACACGTACGACATCGAGTTCTTCGGGCCCAACTCCCTCGCCAACTCGATGTTCGTGGCGGCGCTGCACGCGGGCGCTCGCATGGCCGCGCACCTCGGTGAGGACGCCGTCGCCGATCGCTACCGGGCGGCCGCGACACACTGCGCCGAACGGATGGACGCGCTGCTGTACAACGGCGAGTACTACGAGCAACGCATCGACGACGTCAACGAGCACCGCTATCAGTACGGGCGCGGGTGCCTCAGCGACCAGCTGCTCGGGCAGCAGCTGGCGCACATCGTCGGGCTCGGTCACGTACTGCCCGCCGACCATGTGCGCTCGGCGATCGGCGCCGTCTCGCGGTACAACTTCCGGGAAGATCTCTCGGAGCACCACAGCGTGCAGCGCACCTATGCGCTCGGTGACGAGGCCGGGCTGCTGCTGTGCACGTGGCCGCACGGCGGGCGGCCCCGCATCCCGTTCGTCTACTGCGACGAGGTGTGGACCGGCATCGAGTACCAGGTCGCCACCCATCTCATCTACGAGGGCCTCGCCGAGGAAGGGCTGCGCATCGTGCGCGCGGTGCGCGAGCGCCACGACGGCCGGCGCCGCAGCCCGTGGAACGAGGCCGAGTGCGGCAACCACTACGCACGGTCGCTGGCCAGCTGGGGGCCCGTGCTCGCGCTCAGCGGCGTCGACTACGACGCGCCCTCGGCCACCCTGACCGTCCGCCCCCGCCTCGACGCCACCGTGATGCGCTCCGTGTTCACCACCGGCCGCGGCTGGGGCGAGGTCGAGGTCGGCCCCGGCGGCGCCGCGCTGGCGCTGCACGGCGGGTCCCTCGACCTGGCCCGGCTCGTCGTCGAGCACCCGTCGCTCGGCCGCCTCGAGGCCACCGGCGTCTCCCTTCGCGCGGGCGACGCCTTCCCGCTCACTGCACCCGCACCCACGACTCCACCGGAGGAGAAATGACGAGTCCATATACGCTGCCGGTACCGCTGCGGCGGCCCGCGACCGAGCCCGCCACCGCCTACCTGGTGGCCAGCGGCGACCTCCGGCCGAGCGCCAACCTCCGCTGCTGGCCCACCCAGGAGAAGCTCGAGGCCGACGTCGCGGCGGCGCTGGGCCGGTTGAGCTGGCAGGCCCGGCGCACCCACCCGTTCGACGCGGGCAAGGGCCACGGCTTCATCGACAGCCAGCGCATGGGCATCGAGGTGTTCAAGACGATCCCGCGCGACGCGCCGCTGATCGTCGTGGAGGCGGTGTGGCAGTACAGCCACCACGTCCTGGCCGGCCTGCGCACCCACGAGGGCCCGATCCTCATCGTGGCCAACTGGTCCGGCGGCTTCCCGGGCCTGGTGGGCCTGCTCAACCTCACCGCCAGCCTCACCAAGGCCGGCGTGCACCACTCGGCGCTGTGGAGCGAGGACTTCACCGACGCGTGGGCGGTCGACGGGCTGCGGCAGTGGCTCGACACCGGCGAGGTGGTGCACGACCTGTCGCACGTGCGCGACCTGCCGCCGCTTCCCGAGCAGCAGCCCGAGGTGGTGCTCGGCGCGGCGCTGGCCCGGCAGCTGCGCGACGAGAAGGCCGTCATCGGCGTCTTCGACGAGGGCTGCATGGGCATGTACAACGCCATCTTCGACGACGAGCTGCTCAACCCGCTGGGCATCTACAAGGAGCGGCTGTCGCAGAGCGCCCTGGTGGCGGAGATGAACCGGGTCGGCGACGACGAGGCCGCCGCGGTGCGGGCCTGGCTCGACGAGCGCGGCTTCACGTTCCACTTCGGCACCGACGAGGCGAGCGAGCTCACCGAGGCGCAGGTGACGAGCCAGTTCAAGATGTACATCGCGGCGCTGCGCATGAGCGACGACTTCGGGCTCGACGCCGTGGGCATCCAGTACCAGCAGGGCCTGAAGGACACGGTGCCGGCCAGCGACCTCGCCGAGGGGCTGCTCAACAACGTGGAGCGCCCGCCGGTGCGCAGCCGCGACGGGTCCCGCGAGCTCTACGCGGGCGCGCCGCTGCCGCACTTCAACGAGGTCGACGAGGGCGTCGCCGTCGACGCGCTGGTCACCAACCGGCTGTGGAACGCCATGGGCTTCGACCCGGCGACCACGCTGCACGACATCCGGTGGGGCCAGGACTACGAGGGCGAGTTCGTCTGGGTCTTCGAGATCTCGGGCTCGGTGCCGGCCTCGCACAACGGCGGCTACGACAAGAGCTACAGCATGCGCCAGCCGCCGATGTTCTTCCCGCTCGGCGGCGGCACGCTCAGCGGCGTGTCCAAGCCCGGCGAGATCGTCTGGTCGCGGGTGTTCATCATGGACAGCGTCCTGCACGTCGACCTTGGCCGCGCGCACGTGCGCAGCCTGCCCGCGGAGGAGACGCAGCGGCGCCTCGACGCCACCGACCGGCAGTGGCCCATCATGCACGCCGTCCTGCACGGGGTCGGCCGCGACCAGCTGATGGCCCGGCACAAGGCCAACCACGTGCAGGTCGCCTACGCGCCGGACGCCGACGCGGCCGACCGGGCGCTGCTGGCCAAGGCGGCGCTGTTCCAGGAACTGGGCCTGGTCGTCCACCTGTGCGGCGACGTCAAGATCTGATGTTCACGTTGCCGTTGCCTGTTGCTGGCTGAGCGAAGCCTGTGAGTTTCCGGTTGTGCCGGGCAGACTTGCCCGGCGCAACCGATTTCGCACTCACGGAGCGTTCTCCTTGGCACAGCTCGGACGCCTCCTCGCGGGCACCCTCGCGCTGGCGGCCGTGCTCGTCGCACCCACGCCTGCCGCGGCGCACCCGTTCGGCGATCCCCAGACCGTCACCGTCTCGGCCGACGCCGCACGCCCCGAAGTCGTCCGGGTGCGCTGGAAGGTCGGCGGCCTCGACGACCTGACCCTCCTCGGCGTCTCGCTCGGCGTCCTGCCGCAGGACCGGGTGATGCTCGACGGCGCCGTGTTCTACCGCGACGCCGACGCGGCCGCGATCGGGCCGGCGCCGGCGTTCTCGGCCTACCTGCTGCGCCAGATCACCGTCGCGAACGGCGGGCGGGCCTGCGCCGGCACCGTCGAGCCGCCCGCCGACCTCGCGAAGGCCGGCGTCACCGTCGACTACGCCTGCCCCGCGCCGGTCGGCACCGCCTCGGTGGTCGTTCGGATGCTCACGGACCTGAACCCGGCGTACCAGACCCTGGCCACCGGCCCGGCGGGCGAGCGGGCCGTCTACCGCCAGGGCGCCGACTCGCACGACTGGGCGCTCGGCGCCGCGCCCGCGGCGTCCACCCCGGATCTCGGCCGCAGCGCCGCCGTGCAGCTCTCGGCGGTCGTCGCCGGCGTCCTGCTGGTCGCCGCCGGTGCGTTCCTCGTCACCCGGCGAGTCAGGCGGGCGCGGCGATGAGCCTCGCGGACCGGCTCCAGGACGTCCTGCACTCGCCGGGCGTGCCGGCGATCGCGTTCGTGCTCGCCTTCGCCGCCGGCGCCGGCCACGCGGTGACGCCCGGGCACGGCAAGAGCCTCGCCGCCGCCTACCTCGCCGGCTCCCGCGGCCGCATCCGTGACGCCGCATGGCTCGGCGGCTCGGTCGCCGTCATGCACACCCTGTCGGTCCTGGTGATCGGCCTGGCGTGGACGTTCCTCTCGCTGTCCGACGTGCTGCGGATGGAGCAGCTCACCACATGGTTGCAGCTGGCAGCGGGGCTCATCGTGCTCGGGACCGGGCTGTGGTTGACGAGAAGAAACCTCCACCGACACCACCACCATGAACACCACCATGAACACAAACGTCCAGGGCTGTTCCTGCTGGGCATCTCCGGCGGGCTGACACCGTCGCCGGCCGCGTTCCTCGTCCTCGCGACCGGGCTGTTCATCGGCCGCGCAGGCTTCGCGCTGCTGCTCGTGCTCACCTTCGGCATCGGCATGGCCGTCGTCCTTTTCGGCGTCGGCGCCCTCGCCGTCGCCGGCAGCTCCCTCGTCGAGCGCGGCGCCAGGTCGCGCTCGCTGCTGCGCCTGGCCACCCGCGTGGCCCCCGTGCTCGCCGCCGCCGGCATCACCCTCGTCGGCGCCGGCCTCGTCGCAGTGTCCGCGTTCCACTTGGTCACGCTCAGCTAAGGAGATACCGCACCATGAGGCACCGAATGCGGCGGGCGATAGCCTCCGCGCTCGCCGTCGCGCTGGTCGGCGCGACCAGCGCCGCGATCGGCCCGGACACCGCCGGCGCCGAGGGCGCGCCCGCGGGCGCCACCGGCGCGCCGGTCGTGAACCTGAGCGACGGGCAGACCCTCGAGGGCACGGCCCGCGTCGACGCCGAGCCGACCATCGAGAACGACTCGGTCGTGACGCTGAGCGTCGACGGCACGCCGGTGGCGGCAAAGCCCACGGCCGGCACCGCGCACTTCGCATTCGACATGGGCGGCAACGGTACCGAGGCCCGCTACCACAACTACATCACCGTCAACGACCACACCGCCGAGGCCGACCGGGTCTACTTCCCGGACATCCCCGGCGGCCGGGCGGGCTCCCTCGACTTCCCCGGCGAGTGGCTGCACCCCGGCGCCAACACGGTCACCGTGCACGCCGGCTGGAACTGGGTGGACACCACCAACACCGCCGCCGTCGGCGTGAACCAGCTGCCGTTCGGCGAGGGCCTGCGCTGCCCCAACTACGACGACTTCCCGCTCAGCAGCCTCAGCCTGAGCCTGCTCGGCGTCGTGGCCGACGGCGAGCAGAACACCTTCAGCTACAGCTTCGGCGACGGCACCTGCGGCAGCTCGCCGCACCTGCTGAACCAGGACCTGACCTTCGTCGTGTCCGGCACCCCCGGCGGCACCGCCGGCCTCGGCGCCGACCTCGACACCACGAAGCTCGCCAACGGCCCGCACACCGTCGCGGCGACCACGAAGTCCGGCGCCACCACCCGCGTCGCCGTCAGCGTGAACAACGCCCCGGCGGGCGCGCCGAAGGTGACCCCGGCCGACGGCGCGCTGGTGCGCGGCACCCGGCCCGTCATCGCCGCCCTGTCCGGCGGTACCAGCGGCGTGGAATCCCTGGCGATCGACGACCGCCCGGCCGAGAACGCCGAGACCCTGGCGGCCGGCACCGCCACGCTCGGGCTCACCCTCGAGGCCGGCAACTCCGCCGAGGCGAAGTACCACAACTACCTGCTCGTCAACGGCAACCGCGTCGACCTCGGCGGCGACTACGGCGTGGCCGGCCAGGAGACCGCGGCGGTCAAGTTCCCGAACCGCTTCCTGCGCCTCGGCGACAACGTCGTGCAGGTCAAGACCGGCGACTACAACGGCACGTCCGGCGGCGCCACCTGCGCCAACCACGACGACTTCAAGCTCACCCGGGCCGCGACGCTGCTCGCGCTCGGCACCGCCGGCACGGTGACGCCCGGCACGACATACCTGGTGACCACCAGCGGCACCACGGTCACCCGGACGCCGACCACCGACGCCTCCCTCGCCCTCGGCGACGGCACCTGCGGCCCCAACAAGGAGGCCGAGTTCCACTTCGACGTCGCCGGCGCACCGACGACGCGGACCATCGACACGCTCGCCGCGGCCGGCGACGCGCACCTGCGGGTCTTCATCGGCGGCAACGGCGCCGACAGCGGCTTCGACAACAAGGTGCTCATCAACGGCATCCCGCTCGACCTCGGCATCTGGGAGAAGGAGGTCGCCGACCTCTCCTTCCCGAACGAGTGGCTGGTGCCCGGCGTCAACACCGTCGAGTTCGTCGCCGGCAGCGACCACGGCAGCGCCAACGCCGGCGGCTGCGACAACTACGACGACTTCACCCTGCGCGACTTCCAGCTGGCGCCGGTCGGCGCGACCGCGACCCAGCTGACCAGGCAGATCGCCGAGAACACCGTCACCATCGGCTCGGCCAGCTACCCGGCCGGCCAGCCGGTGACCGTCTACATCGGCGACGGCACCTGCGGCAGCAGCTTCAACTCGGTGCTGGACAAGACCATCATGTTCGACGTCGCCGGCGCCGGCGCGCTCGGCCGCCGCGCCGACGTGGACACCACCACGCTCGCCGACGGCGCGCACACCATCAAGGCCGTCGTGGGCGACCTGGCGTCGACCCGCACGTTCAAGGTGGACAACACCGCGCCCGAGGTCGACAGCAGCGTCCCGGCCGAGGGGCAGAACCTCACCTCGACCGTCGCGCTCATGGTCAAGATCAAGGACGCCTCCGGCGTGGCCGGCAAGCCGGTCATCACGGTGGACGGCAAGGCGGTGGCGCAGGGCGACCAGATCGGCCGCGGCCTGCCCGCCGGCGCGCACACGCTCGCGGTGACGGCGACCGACACGCTCGGCAACACTGCCACCCGGCAGGTCCACTTCACCAGCGCCAACATCCCCGACGTCCCGACCGACCTCGCCGCCGCGGTGTCCGGCACCAACGTGCCGAGCGCCAACCTGTCGGCCAGGGTCCCGGGCGCGGCGGGCGTGGCGCTCACCGCCACGTTCACCAAGGCCGACGTCGTGCTGCCCTCCGGCGGGTACCAGGGCACGGCGACCGCGGTGCCGACCACGCTCGACGTCGCACACGACGGCGGCGTGAAGCTGGAGTCGCTGCGGCCCCTGGACGGGCAGAGCATCGACACGCCGTCCGGCCGGGACGTGGTCTTCCAGCGCTACGACCTGAGCATCGGCACCGCCGCGAGCCCGACGCTGCGCTGGGAGGGCACCATCGACCCCGAGCGGGTCGTCGCCCTGCGCGTGTGGGACCCGGCCGCCAAGCAGTGGGTCGTGCTCACCAGTTCGCGCGGCCAGGCGGAGCACAGCACCGTGCTCGCCGCGGCGCTCGCCGACGCCTACCGCGACGGCGGCACCGTGCACGTCCTCGTCACCGGCGAGGACCCGTTCGCCGACGACCTGTCGCCGCGCGACGCCACCGCACAGCAGGACAAGGACCACTTCGAGGACCCGGGCACGTACGACTTCGCGCTCGCCCACTTCACCGACACGCAGTACCTCACCGAGGGCGCGGCCGGCGGCACCTACGACGACTGGGACGGCAAGCAGGAGGCCTCCGACGTCGAGACGGCCGAGGAGCAGGCGATCTGGGCGGCAGCGTACAAGGACACCACCCAGTGGATCGCCGACAACTCGGACGGCCGCAAGATCGCCTACACGGCGCACACCGGCGACATCATCGAGAACGACTACTACGACCCCCTCGCGAAGAACGCCGACGGCTCGCTGCAGCGGCCGGGCCTCAACGAGGAGGTCGACCGGGAGCTCGCGCTCGCGTCGCAGTACCAGCAGACGCTCGACGACCACGGCGTGGTCAACCAGGTCATCGCCGGCAACCACGACGACCAGCTCGGCGCCGAGACCGGCCCGGACTCGCGGTTCTCCAGGACGTTCAGCGCCGACCGCTACTACCAGGTCGCCAAGGGCTGGCCGGCGGGCGCGGAGTACCACGCCTGGGACGAGCAGTTCGCCGCCGACGGCACCGTCACGCCCGGCAAGGACAACCAGAACAACTACGTGCTGTTCTCCGCCGGCGGGCTGGACTTCGTGGCGGTCGGGCTCTCCTACGGCGTCACGCCGCAGGAGGCCAAGTGGGCCGACTCGATCTTCAAGCGGTACAAGGACCGCAACGGCATCCTGCTGTCGCACGACTACCTGAAGCCCTCGACCAACCCCGACGGGCGCGGCGCGGACTTCTCGGCGCCGGACGGCTCGCCGCTGTACAAGCAGGTCGTCGAGGCCAACCCGAACGTCTTCCTGGTGCTGGCCGGCCACGAGCACGGCGTCGGCACCAACCTGAAGACGAACGTCGGGGTCACCGTGGCGCACGACGTGGTCGAGCTGCTCGCGGACTACCAGTTCTACACGGTCCCCGCCGGGCAGCTGTGGCCCGCGCTCGTCGACGCTAACGGCAACATCGACGTCAACGGCGACGGCACGCCCGATCACAAGGCGACCGACCGGCTGCAGTTCGGCGCGAGCTTCCTCCGGCTGCTGCAGTTCGACGTCAAGCGCGCCGAGATGCACATCGACACGTACTCGCCGTTCCTCAACAACTACGGCGCGACCGAGTACGACATCCGCCAGGACGGCAGCCAGACCAAGCCGCGCTACAACGGCGCGGAGGACAACCTGACCCTGCCGGTCGACCTCACCACCCGGCGCACCTCGTTCGCCACCGACTCCCTCGCCGCGTACGTGCCGGCGGGCACCATCGGCACCGACGAGCTGCGGGCCGGTGAGACGGCCACGGTCGCCTGGAACGGGCTGTCGCCGGCCACGTCGTACGCCTGGATCGTCACCGCGAAGAGCGCCGACGGCGGCGTGGCGGCGGCCCAGCCTGCGGTGTTCCGCACCGCCAAGGGCGCGCCGCGGCTCACGGCGACGACCGCGCCCGTCGACTGGGGCACGGCGGCGACGGTCACCGTCAAGGTCGACACCGACGGCGCGCCGGTCACCGGCACCGTCGAGCTGCGCGAGGGCGACAAGACGCGCGGCTCGGTGGCGCTGAGCGGCGACACGGCCACGTTCAAGCTCCCGCCGGGCCTGTCCGGCGGCGGCCACGCGCTGACCGCGGTGTACACCGGCAGCGACGCCTTCAACCCGGCCGAGGTGGCGGTCACCGTGACCGTGAACCTGCCGCCGGCGTGGAGCGCCGCCAAGCAGTACAACGGCAACGCGAAGGTCACCTACGACGGGCGTGTCTACGTCGCGGCGTGGTGGACCCAGAACCAGAAGCCGGGCGACCCGAACGGCCCCTGGCAGGAGCAGGCGATGACCGAGGACGGCGTCGCGCTGTGGACCGCGTCGCGCATCTTCAACTCGGGCGACATCGCGATCTACAAGGACAAGAAGTTCCGCGCCCGCTGGTGGACCCGCAACCAGGCCCCCGGCGACCCGAACGGCCCCTGGGAGGAGATCGCGCCGCCGTCACCCGGTGGTGGCCCGGCGGCCTGGACGCCCACGACGGTGTACAACGCCGGCGACCGGGCGACGTACAACAGCCACGTCTACGAGGCCAAGTGGTACACCCGCAACCAGGCACCCGGCGACCCCGGCGGACCCTGGAAGCAGATCAAGTAGCGGTACCCCCAAAGATGCCGGCCGGGCGGCCACGTGCCCGGCCGGCATCGCCGTGCTTGCGCCCACCGTCTACGCTGGCGCTCCCGTGCGCGGGCACGACGGGGAACGGGGAGGTGCCGCGGTGGAGCTGGGTGTCGATCTCGGTAGCTCCAGCACGGTCGCGTTCCTGCGCCGCCCCGACGGCACGATCGAGCCGGTCCTCTTCGACGGCGCCGCGCTGCTGCCCTCCGCCGTCTTCGCCGGCGACGCCGGCCTCGTCGTCGGCCGCGACGCGGTCCACTCCGCCCGGGCGCGGCCCGAGCGCTTCGAGGGCAACCCCAAGCGGCGCATCGACGACGGCACCGTCTTCCTCGGCACCGAGGTCACGGTCGAGGCGCTGCTCGGCGCGCTGCTGTGGCGGGCCGCCGGCGAGGCCTCCCGCATCGCCGGCGCGCCGGTGACCGCCGCGACCATCTGCCACCCGGCCGCCTGGGGGCCCAACCGCCGGGCCACCCTGCAGCGGGCCGCGGCCACCGCCGGGCTGCAGCGGGTGCGGCTGGTGCCCGAGCCCGTCGCCGCGGCCGCGTTCCACCTGCGCCGCCACCACCCCGGGCCGACGGACCTGCTCGTGTACGACCTGGGCGCCGGCACCTTCGACGTCGCCGTCGTGCGCTTCGCGCCCGGCACCGCCTCCCCGATGACGGTCCTGTGCGCCGCCGGGCTGGACGACACCGGCGGGCAGGACATCGACGCCGCGATCGTCGAGCTGCTGCGCTCCCGGTGCGGCACGCCGGAGGCCTGGGCGCGGCTGGACACCCCCGCCACCGTCGCCGACCGGGCCGCCCGCCGGCAGCTGTGGGACGACGTGCGCGCCGCCAAGGAGATGCTGTCGCGGTCGGACTCCACGACGCTGTACCTGCCGATCATCGAGGCCGACCAGGTGCTCACCCGCGCCGACGTCGAGCGGGTGGCCACGCCGCTGATCGGGCGCACCATCGACGCCGTCGCGACGACCATCGCCTCCAGCCCGGTGCCGCTGCGGCCCTTCCACGGCGTCGTCCTCGTCGGCGGTGCGAGCCGGATGCCGCTCGTGGGCCTGATGCTGCACCAGGCCCTCGGCATCGCGCCGAGCATCGTCGACCAGCCCGAGCTGGTCGTCGCGGCCGGCAGCCTCGAGCCCTTACTGACCCCACCCGCCGGGCCGGCCACGCCGTTCGCGCCGATCGTGCCGGTGGCGCCGGTCCCGCCGCGTCCAGTGGTGATTCCTCCTTCGCCACCGCCACCACCTACGCTGCTTGCGCTGCCTTCGGGGATGGCGCTCACGATGGTGGAGCTGATCGAGATCAACATGCCCGAGCACTCGGGCGTGACGCTGCGCGGCCAGCTGCACGGCAGCCACGGCGTGTTCGAGCACGTCTTCCTGGCCGACCCGGAGGGGAACCTGCTGCTGTTCCCCGACGCGCCGGCCCTGGCCCGCTACGCCGCGGCGGCCGGCGCCGGCGGCGACCCGCTGCTGGCCACACCGCCGTGGCTGGTGCGCAACACCGGCTCCGACGACGTCCGCTACGACCTGGACCTGCTGCTGGAGCACCTCGGCCGGCCGACGGACGCGTGGCTGCCGAGCTTCGTGTGCCGCTGCCGCGACCTGTGCGCGCAGCTGGCCATCTTCCTCGACCTCGACGGCGTCGAAGACCTCGTCGGCGAGCACTCCACGATCGACCAGGCCGACGACGCCCTGCGCCGGCACCTGCTCGACCCGACGGCCCGCGGCGCCCGCCGCCGCCTCGCCCGCCTCAACCTGGCCCAGCTGGTGGAGGACTACGCCGATCTGATCGCCACGATCGACGCGGCGACGCACATGCCGGGCTGAGGGCTCAGCTCAGCGCGGCGGTCACCTTCGGCAGCGCCGTGCGGGTGACGGCCACGAGCCGGTCGCGCAGGTCCTGTCTGTCCTTGTCGCTCCAGCCGGCGGCGTCGCTGCGGGTGAGGGTCAGCCGCAGCGTCCAGACGAGGTTGCTCTCCCGCACGCCCACGACGAGGGTGAGATCGGTGGCGAGCCGCTTCGAGGAGTCCTTCATGGCGAACACGACGGACTCGTCGCCCAGACCGGGCACCGCGGCCGGGGCGTCGTTGACCCGCGCCGTGTCGGCGACGATCTGGCGGTAGTCCACCGGCACGAGGGTGGGGTCGGCCCGCACGGAGACGGAGGCCCCGAAGATCGCGCGGATCGCACCCTTCTGGTGCACGCGGACGGCCTCGCAGCTGGCGGTGCCGAGCTGGCCGTTGACGTTGCGGCTCGGCACCGCCGGCCGCTCGGGCGTCTCGTACAGCGCCGCGAACGGCGTCAGGTCCAGGATCGCGCACAGGTCGTCCGGCGCCTTGGTGAGGTCGTACTTCGCCGGCGCGACGCTCGGGCCCGAAGCGCCGCCGCCGTCGTCCTCGTTCGTGGTGATCGTCATGTACGTGGCGAAGGCGGCGAACGCCACCGCGAGCGACACGACCGCGACGAGAACCGGGAGCAGCCCGCGCCGCCGCCGCGCCGGCACCACCCGAGGCAGCGGCTCGGGGTCCGGCTCCGCGGGGGCCGCCGGCGCCGGCTGCGCGGCCGGCGCCGGGTGCGCCGCCGGCGTCGCGAGGGGCGACGGCGGCTGCGAACGCAGGGCGCCGTTGGCGACGACCAGCTCGGGCTGCTCGGCGACGACCGGCGCGATGCCGAGCGCCTCGTGCAGCAGCGTGGCCACGAGCGGGGTCCGGCTCGAACCGCCGACGAGGAAGACCCCGCCGACCTGGGACGGGTGCACCCGCGCGGTGCGCAGCAGCTCCGCGGTCATCGCCACCGTCGGGCGCAGCACCGGCCGGGCCAGCTCCTCCAGCTGCTCCCGGCCGAGCGGCACCTCACGGCCGAGCGCCGGCACCATGACGACGGTGCCGCTGGCCCGCGACAGCATCTCCTTGGCCGAGCGCACGTCGTCCCACAGCCGCAGCCGGGACGCCGGGTCGGTCCACAGCCGGCCGTACACCGTCTCGAGGTGCGCGACGATCGCGGCGTCGACGTCGAGGCCGCCGATGTTGCCGAGGCCGGCGTCGGCGACGGGCTCCCAGCCGCTCGGTCCGCGGCGCAGCAGCGTGACGTCGCAGGTGCCGGCGCCCAGGTCGTACACGAGCAGGTGCCCGCCGCCGAAGTGGGCCTCGCCGTGCAGGGCGGCGAACGCGACCGCCGCGGCGACCGGCTCGGCGATGAGGTCGACGTCGGCGACCCCGGCCCGGTGCGCGGCGGCGGTGAGCACCGCCCGCCGGCCCGGGCCCCAGTCGACCGGGTGGGTGAGCGTCGCCGCGCGCACCGGCCCGGCGGCCCGGGCGGCCTCGGCGGCGACCCGGCCGAGCACGGCGGCGAGGAGGTCGGTGACGGGCACCTCGGCGTCGCCGAGCAGCACGGCGCGCTCGTCGATGCGCCGCTTCGGGTTGGGTTCGAGGCGCTCGGGCGCGCTGCGGGCCAGGTGCGCGGCGTCGCGGCCGGTGTACAGGCGGCCGTCGGTGCCCAGCAGCACCGCGGAGGGCAGCAGCGGCGAGCCGTCGAAGAGCAGCTGCTCGGCGCGCCCGTCGGCCCGGCGCAGCACCGCCACGGTCGTGGAGGTGCCGAAGTCGATCCCCAGCCGTGACCCAGGACCCGTCATGGACGGCGAGCGTAGCGGACTCCCGCGCGCCGCCCGTCACCCCGCCGGTCGCGCATATCGGGCCCGCCGGCGGGTAGCGGTTCATGAAATCGCCCATTTCTGGAGGACTCGTGACCCAGCGACCGCCGCTGCCGCCGTTCACCCTCGAGACCGCCCTCGACAAGGTCCGCGCGGCCGAGGACGCCTGGAACACCCGCGACCCCGAGCTGGTGGCGCAGGGGTACACCGAGGACTCGCGCTGGCGCAACCGCGACCGGTTCCTCACCGGGCGCGCCGAGATCGTCGAGTTCCTGCGCGGCAAGTGGGCGCGGGAGCTGGACTACGCGCTGCGCAAGGAGCTGTGGGCGTACCAGGGCGAGCGGATCGCGGTGCGGTTCGAGTACGAGTGCCACGACGCCGACGGGCAGTGGTGGCGCAGCTACGGCAACGAGCTGTGGCAGTTCAACGGCGACGGGCTCATGTCGCGCCGCGAGGCGAGCATCAACGACGTGCCCATCGACGTCTCCCAGCGGCGCATCTTCGGCCCCCGCGACCCGGCCACCAACTAGGGTGTCGGCGGCCTCAGCCCTCGACGGTCATCTCGCCGAGCACGGACCAGTCGTCCTGCGGCACGGTGACGTTCACGATCCGCGGGGTTTCCCGGAGGTACTGCGGCAGGCTGCGCTGCGCCTCCTTGAAGTGCTCGGAGGAGACGTGCGCGGCGCCGGCGTCGTCGCGGAACGCCTCGACGAGCACGTACTCGTTCGGGTCGTCCAAGCTGCGCGACCAGTCGAACCACAGGTTCCCCGGCTCGGCGCGCGTCGCCGCGGTGAACGCGGCCGTGATCTCGGGCCACTGCTCGGCGTGCTCGGGCTTCACCCGGAACTTGACGGTGATGAAGATCATTTGGTACCTCCCGTCGACGATGCCTGCCGTCCTACCCCAGCATCGCGGAATCCACCCGCGGACGGCTCCGGAAAAGATATATATCTGCGAACATGCCCCGGAAACAGGGCGTTCCTAGCGTGTTCGCATGGCCGATACCATCGCAGGCTCGCAGGAAGCCACGGCACAGCATCAGGATCTCGTCGAGGCCGCCGGCATGCCGGTCGGCAGCGGCGAGGCCGGGCCCGGATACGATCCGCGGCTCACCAACGAGGACCTCGCGCCGCTTCGCAAGCAGACGTGGGGCGCCTACAACATCTTCGCGTTCTGGATGTCCGACGTGCACAGCGTCGGCGGCTACGTCACCGCCGGCAGCCTCTTCGCCCTCGGGCTGTCCAGCTGGCAGGTGCTGGTCTCGCTCGTCGTCGGCATCGGCATCGTCTACGTGTTCTGCAACCTGGTCGCCAAGCCGAGCCAGGCGACCGGCGTGCCGTACCCGGTCATCAACCGCGTCGCCTTCGGCGTGCTCGGCGCGAACGTGCCGGCGATCATCCGCGGGTCGATCGCCGTCGCGTGGTACGGCATCCAGACCTACCTCGCCTCGGCCGCGCTCGACGTCGTCGTGCTCAAGCTGTGGCCCGGCCTGGCGCCGTACGCCGACGTCGACCGCTGGGGCTTCCTCGGCCTGCCGCTGCTGGGCTGGTGCTCCTACGCGCTGCTGTGGGTGCTGCAGGCGGCGGTGTTCTGGACCGGCATGGAGACCATCCGCAAGTTCATCGACTTCTGCGGCCCGGCCGTCTACGTGGTCATGGTCGTGCTCGCGGGCTACCTCATCTACAAGGCGGGCTGGGGCGGCATCGACCTGAAGCTCGGCGACGTGAAGTACCACGGCTTCGACGCGCTGCCGGTCATGCTCGGCGCGATCGCGCTCGTCGTGTCGTACTTCTCCGGCCCGATGCTGAACTTCGGCGACTTCTCCCGCTACGGCCGCTCGTTCGGCGCCGTGCGGACCGGCAACCTGCTCGGCCTGCCGGTGAACTTCCTCGCCTTCTCGATCCTCGTCGTGGTCACCTCGTCGTTGACGATCCCGATCTTCGGCGAGCTCATCACCGACCCGGTGCAGACGGTCGCCCGCATCGACAGCACGTTTGCGATCGTGCTCGGCGCGCTCACGTTCACCATCGCCACCATCGGCATCAACATCGTCGCGAACTTCATCTCCCCGGCGTTCGACTTCTCCAACGTCAGCCCGCAGCGCATCAGCTGGCGGGCCGGCGGGATGATCGCCGCGGTCGGCTCGGTGCTCATCACCCCCTGGAACCTGTACAACAACCCGGACGTCATCCACTACACCCTCGAGATCCTCGGCGCGGCGATCGGGCCGCTGTTCGGGGTGCTCATCGCCGACTACTACCTGGTGCGCCGGCAGCGGGTCGACGTCGACGCCATGTTCAGCATGTCGCCGGACGGCCCGTACTGGTACCGCCGCGGATACAACCCGCCGGCCCTGATCGCGACCGGCATCGGCGCCGTCGTCGCCGTCGTGCCGGTGCTGTGGACGCACGGGCCGGGCATGCACACCACCGCGCAGTACAGCTGGTTCATCGGCATGGGCGTCGGCCTCGCCGGCTACCTCGCGCTGGCCCGCCGCTTCGGCGCGGCGGCCGCGTGACGACGATGCGCATCCGGCTCGTCAACCCCAACACGACGGCGGCGATGACCGCCAGGATCGAGGCGAACGCCCGGGCCGTGGCCGGCCCGGGCGTCGTCGTCGAGGCGGTCACCTCGTCGATGGGCCCGGCGTCGATCGAGAGCCACTACGACGAGGCGCTCAGCGTGCCCGGCCTGCTCGCCGCCGTCGCGGACGGCGAGGCGCTGCGCGTCGACGGGTACGTCGTGGCCTGCTTCGGCGACCCCGGCCTGGAGGCCGCCCGCGAGCTGGCCCGCGGCCCGGTCGTCGGCATCGCCGAGGCCGCCATGCACGCCGCGATGCTGCTCGGGCGCGGCTTCAGCGTGGTGACGACCCTGGAGCGCACCGCGGGCCGAGCCTGGGACCTGGCGGCGCGCTACAGCGCGGCCGGCGCGTGCCGTGGCGTGCACGCCTGCGACATCCCGGTGCTGGACCTCGACCGCGACCCGGACCTCGCCGACCGGGTCGCCGCCGTGGCCGGGGCGGCGCTTGCGCGCGACGGCTCGGACGTGATCGTCCTGGGCTGCGCCGGCCTGGCCGACCTGGCCGCGGCGCTGTCGGACCGCCTCGGCGTCCCGGTCGTCGACGGCGTCGCCGCGGCGACCCTGTTCGTGCGGGCGCTGGTGACCATGGGCCTGCGCACGTCGACGCGCTGCGAGTTCGCGCCGCCGCCCCCGAAGCCGTACGCGGGCGCGCTGGCCGGCTTCGCCGTTCAGGCCGGCTCGGCGAACAGCCCGGTGTCGCGGGGCAGCAGCGCGATGTAGGACTGCAGCCGGTGGTGGTGCGCCGCGCACGTCGCGACGAGCGCGTCGGCGTCGCGGGCGGCGAACGCGGCCAGCATGGCGGCGTGGTCGCGGTGCAGCAGCTCCCGGTCGGCGTCGCCCAGGTGGGTCATCGGCTGCAGCGGCTCGGTCAGGTTCCATGCGGTCCCGAGCATGTGCAGCAGCCGGCGCATCCGGCACGGGCGGATCAGCGCCAGGTGGAAGCGGCGGCTCTCGCGGTGGTAGGCGCGCCCGTCGCCGGCCCGCACCGCCGCCTCGAGGGCCGCGTGCGCGGCGCCGGCCCGCTCGTCGTCCGCGGCGCCGGCCTGGGCCACCGCGACCCGCAGCGCCGCCGTCTCCAGGGCCTCGCGCACGAGGTAGACCTCGGCGAACTCCTCGGCGGTCAGTTTCGCCACGCGGTACCCCAGGTGCGGCCGGTGATCGACGAGGCCCTCGCCGATGAGCGTCATCAGCGCCTCCCGAACCGGGATCCGCGACACCCCGAACGCGGCGGCGACCGCGTCGACCGGGATCGGCGAGCCCGGGGGCACCTCGCCGTCGAGGATGCAGGAGCGCAGGTCCGAAAGAATTGCGCCGGGCGGCGCGCCGGGCGAGCGCGCCCGCAGCCGCGCCACCAGCACCGACCGTCGCCGGGAACCGGGCATGGGCGCCTCCGGGGAGCCGAACGTCGCCCGAGCGTAGTCCGCCCTGGTTATCGGCACGTTTCCGCACCGCTAGGATTTCGCCGTGTCCACATCCCCCCAGGTCACGCCCGGTGTGGTGCTCGATGCGGTGCTGGAGCGCATCACGTACGTCAGCGAGGAGACCGGCTACACGATCGCCCGCGTCGCGACCGAGCGCGCAGGCCCCGACCTGCTGACCGTCGTCGGCTCGCTGCTGGGCGCCCAGCCGGGGGAGAGCCTGCGGCTGGTCGGGCGGTGGGGCTCGCACCCGAAGTACGGGCGGCAGTTCGAGGTGCACTCGTTCACCACCGTGCTGCCGGCCACGATCCAGGGCATCGAGCGGTACCTCGGCTCCGGCCTCATCAAGGGCATCGGCCCGCGGATGGCGGCCCGCATCGTCGGGCACTTCGGCGTCGAGACGCTGCGCGTCATCGAGGAGGAGCCGGGCCGGCTCGTCGAGGTGCCCGGCCTCGGGCCGAAGCGCACCAACATGATCGGCGCCGCATGGGAGGAGCAGAAGGCCGTCAAGGAGGTGATGGTCTTCCTGCAGGGCGTCGGCGTGTCCACGTCCCTGGCCGTGCGCATCTACAAGCAGTACGGCGACGCCTCGATCTCGGTGGTGCGCAACGAGCCCTACCGCCTCGCCGCCGACGTGTGGGGCATCGGCTTCCGCACCGCCGACACCATCGCCCGGGCCGTCGGCATCCCCGCCGACAGCCCGCAGCGGGTGCAGGCCGGCATCCAGTACACGCTGTCGGAGGCCGCCGACAACGGGCACTGCTACCTGCCGGAGCCCAACCTCGTCGCCGACGCCGCGCAGATCCTGTCGGTGCCGGCCGAGCTGGTCCGCTCCGCCCTGGCCGAGCTGGTCGCCGCCGAGGGCGTCGTGCGCGAGCTCGTGCCGAACCCGAGCGTGGAGGGGGCGAAGATCCCGGCGGTGTACCTCGTGCCCTTCCACCGCGCCGAGACCGCCCTCGCCGCGAGCCTGCTGCGGCTGCTGTCCACCCGCGCCGACCGGATGCCCGCCTTCGCCGGCGTGGACTGGGCGAAGGCCGTGCAGTGGCTGCGCGCCCGGACCGGGGTGGACCTCGCCGAGGAGCAGGAGTCGGCGGTACGCCTGGCGCTCACCGCCAAGGTGGCCGTGCTCACCGGCGGCCCCGGCTGCGGCAAGTCGTTCACCGTCAAGTCGATCATCACGCTCGCGGCGGCGAAGCGGGCGAAGATCGTGCTCGCGGCGCCGACGGGGCGCGCCGCCAAGCGGCTCACCGAGCTGTCCGGGCACCCGGCCACCACCGTGCACCGGCTCCTGCAGCTGCGCCCCGGCGGCGACCCGTCCTACGACCGCGACAACCCGCTCGATGCCGACCTGGTCGTGGTCGACGAGTCCAGCATGCTCGACCTGATCCTGGCCAACAAGCTCGTCAAGGCGATCCCGCCGGGCGCGCACCTGCTCCTCGTCGGCGACGTGGACCAGCTGCCCTCGGTCGGCGCCGGCGAGGTGCTGCGCGACATCCTCGGCGCCGAGAGCATCCCGCGGGTGCGGCTGACCAAGGTGTTCCGCCAGGCCGCCCAGTCCGGCGTCGTCGTCAACGCGCACCGCATCAACGCCGGTCAGGCGCCCGTCTTCGGAGAGCACCCCGACTTCTTCCTGTTCCCCGTCGAGGACCCCGAGGCCACCGCCGGCACGGTCGTCGACATCGTGGCCCGGCGGGTGCCGCGCCGTTTCGGCATCAAACCCCGCGACATCCAGGTGCTCACCCCGATGCACCGCGGCCCGGCCGGCGCCGGCAGCCTCAACGCGCTGCTGCAGGAGGCGATCGCGCCGCACCGCGACGGCGCGCCCGAGCGCCGCCACGGCGCCCGCGTGTTCCGCCCCGGTGACAAGGTCATCCAGATCCGCAACAACTACGACAAGGGCGCCGCCGGGGTCTTCAACGGCACCGTCGGCGTCGTCACGGCCCTGGACCCGACCGACCGGCGGCTGAGCGTGCGCACCGACGAGGACGAGGACATCGAGTACGACTTCGACGAGCTCGACGAGCTGCAGCACGCCTACGCGATCACCGTGCACCGCTCGCAGGGCAGCGAGTACCCGGCGGTCGTCATCCCGGTCACCATGAGCGCGTACACGCTGCTGCAGCGCAACCTGCTCTACACGGCGGTGACCCGGGCCAAGCGGCTCGTCGTGCTCGCGGGCAGCCGCAAGGCCCTCTCGATCGCGGTGCGCACCGCCGGCACCGGGCGGCGCCACACCGCGCTCACCCACCGGCTGGGCGGCCGCTAGGGAGGCGAATTGGGCGCCGCGGGCCCCCGTGAACCCGCGGCGCCCCGCCCCCCACGGCGTCAGTCGGGGTGCTTGGTGGCGCGCGGGACGCCATCGACGGTGATCGGGCCCGGCTCGAGGCTGCGGCAGGCGGTGTCGGCGCGCTGCCAGCGCGGGTCGTCGTCGGCGGGCGGGGCCGGCCGCGGGCGGAAGATGCCGTCGGCGTCCGGGTCGGGCCAGTCGGGCAGGCCGTTGGCGCGGATGCACTCGCCCCACTTGCGCAGCTTCGCCAGCTCGTCGGGGGTCACCGGGCGGCGCGTGTCGGCCGGCAGCGCGCCCGCCCGGCGGAACAGGTCCGTGCACTCCGGCGCCGGCTTCTGCGCCATCTGTTCGGCCGACGGCGGGAACGCCCAGGCGCCGTTGGTCTGGACCGGGTCGGGGTAGTCGGGGAACCCGTTGGCGCGCATGCACCTGGCGGCCTCGGCCAGCGCCTCGCGGTTGCCGCCGGCCGCGGTGGTCGGCGCGCCGCCGGGTGAGCCGCCGTTGCATCCGGCGAGGGCCGGCGCCGAGAAGGCAAGGGCGACCGTCGTGGCCAGCAGGCGGATCCTCATGCCGCATACGGTCCGCGATTCGCGGCGGTGGCGATTCCCCCAAAAGGTGAGCCCCGCCCGCCCCCTTTCGGAGGGGCCTTCAGAGGCCGCGATACCAGGACGTGAGCTCCTTGGCGATGGCCTCCGGCTGGTCCTCGGGCGCGTGGTGGCCGGCGGGGCCGCAGTGGCGCACCTCGAGGGCCGCGATGTTGTCCGCGCACCACCTCGCCATCTCCGGGCCGATGGACAGCGTCGGCGAGGTGTCGAACGTCAGCAGCAGCTTCGGCACGCCGGCGCTGGCGGCCAGCCAGCGGCCGTAGGCCTCGACGCGCTCGGTGACGTCGGCGGGCTCGCCGCCCAGGGGGAGAGAGCGGGCCCACTGCAGGATCGGGCGGCGGCTCTCGCGGGTCGGGTAGGGCGCGAGGTAGGCGCGGAGGTCCTCGTCGCCGAGCGGGTTGAGGACGCCGCCGGTGTAGGCGGACTCGATGAAGTAGTCGCCGTCGAGCACCAGGGCCTCGCCCTTCGGGCCGCGCATGGCCTCGGACCGGGCGCGCGGGCCGTCGGCGAGCTCGCCCCAGGACATCGGGCGCACGATCGTCTCCAGGAAGGCGACGGCGCGGACCCGTCCGGGGTGGCGGGCGGCCCAGTCGAACGCGAGCGCGCCGCCCCAGTCGTGGCCGACCAGCGTGACGTCGTCGAGGCCGAGCCGGTCGAACCACGCGTCCAGGTATCGCGCGTGGTCGCCGAAGCGGTACTCGATGTCCGGCTTGCCGGAGCGCCCCATCCCGATCAGGTCGGGCGCGAGGCGGCGCACGCCGGCGTCGACGGCGGGCAGCACGTTGCGCCACAGCCGCGACGAGCCGGGGTTGCCGTGCAGGAACACCATCGGCGGCCCGTCGCCCTGCTCCTCGTGGTACATCGTCGAGCCCAGGATCTCGGTCGTGGTCATCGTCGCGTCTCCCATCGTTTGTGATCCTAACGTTAGGACGTCAAACGAACCGGGGCAAGGCGGCGTGAGCGGGGACACGCCGGGTGGATACCCTGGTGGCCGGCGGAGGGAGGCACGATGGCCGACGCGGACGACGTGCGCCGGCTGGCGCTCGCGCTGCCGCACGTGGAGGAGATCGACAGCGAGGGCTTCGACTTCCGGGTGGGCAACAAGGGCTTCGTCTGGTCCTACCCGGAGCGCCTGCCGGGCAAGCCGCGCGTCATCCGGACCGACGTCGCCGTGCTCTACGTGGGCGACGAGGCGGAGAAGCAGGCGCTGCTGCTGGGGGAGCCGGAGCGGTTCTTCACCACACCCGCCTACGACGGCCTGCCCCTGGTGATGCTCCGCCTGGAGACCGTGGACGCCGAGCGGCTGTCGGAGCTGGTGGTCGACGCCTGGCGCATGCGGGCCCCGGAGGATCTCGACGCGTAGCGAGCCTGCCCCGGCCGGGCGGACCCGGCCGGGGCAGGGGCGTCAGTGGTGGGTGAAGGGCGCCATGATGTGGGTGAACTGGTACGGGGACTGTTGCACGCCGGAGCAGTCGTCGGAGCCTGCGGTGCCGGGGCAGTTGCCGTTGTCGCGGCCCAGGGCCCAGAACGAGAGTTCGCCGATGTTGTGGTCTTTTGCCCACTGTGTCACGTCGCGGGCGGCGGACGGGGTGAAGATCTCCAGGGGGCCGGGCTCGCCGCCCGAGCCGTAGTCGTCGATGCCGGCCATCTCGGTGATGCCGACCATCGACCACAGGTCGCGGGTGGAGCGGTGCGGGTACAGGCGGTGCAGCGTCTGCACGAGGCCCGCTGCGGCGGTCTTCGTGTCGGCGGCCATGTCGTGCGGCTGGTCGTCGTAATAGTCGAAGGTCATGATGTTGACGACGTCGACGCGGGCGCCGTAGCGGATGGCGCTGTCCAGCACGTTGATCGCGTTCGGCTCCAGGCCGTGCGGGGTCGTCGGCAGGGTGTAAACGATCTGCAGGGGGCGGTGCTCCCGGTCGGCCCAGCGCTGTACCAGATGAATGGCCTGGTTGCGGCGGTCCACCGCCGCGGTGTTGTCCAGGGACAGGTCCTCGATGTCCATGTCCAGGCGGGTCACGCCGTAGGTGGTGATCACCTTCTGGTAGGCGGCGGCGATCCGGGACACGTCCGCGCAGCTGTC
The DNA here is from genome assembly GCF_039537565.1 of Dactylosporangium darangshiense. Taxonomy (NCBI): domain Bacteria; kingdom Bacillati; phylum Actinomycetota; class Actinomycetes; order Micromonosporales; family Micromonosporaceae; genus Dactylosporangium; species Dactylosporangium darangshiense. The sequence continues at coordinate 118,817 of NZ_BAABAT010000007.1, read as the reverse complement.
GGCGATCTCGGTGGCGGTGCTGTCGGCGCTGTACCCGCCGAACGACGGGACCACGTCGCCGCCCGTGGCGCGGATCCGGGCGATGTCGGCGCCGAACGTGGACCTGGACACCGGCTTGGCCGGGTCGCCGTTCCACAGGATCTCGCACGAGCCGGTGGTTTCCGTCTGCAGGAACGCCATCGTGAGGTAGCGGGCGCCCGATGCGCGGCTGACCGCCGCGGGGCTCGCGTCGGTGTAGGACTGGAAGTACGGGGCGAACACGTGGTCGGGCAGCGTGCGGCGGGTTTCCCCGGCGCTGGCCGCGGTGGCGGGGGCCAGGGCGGCGAGCAGGGCAGCGGCGCCGGCCACGGCCCTGGTGAGGGTGCGGGATCTGGGCATGGACCACCTTCTCGGTACCGAACAATTAACAGGAAAGCTGACTGACAGTTTGGCCGATTGTCAAGGGGTGGCGGCTTTCGCTGGAACGTATTGACAGACTCCTCCGTCGCCGGGATTCTTCTATCGAATTTGACGAAAGTTAGGGTCACTGCAAACAATTCGGAGCGGCGGCGCGCTCCCCCCGAGAGGGCAAGGGAGTCCGCCAATGCGCAGGCGCACCGCCGCCGTCACCGTGCTCGCCGCCACCGGCCTCGTCGCGGCCGACCTGCTCGTCCAACCCGCGGCGGCGTACGCCGCCGACGTGCTGCAGGAGGTCACCCTCGCCAAGGGGCCGACCGCCATGGGCGAGCCGATGTCGCTCGCCGTGCTGCCCGACCGGACCGTCCTGCACGCCTCGCGGGACGGGCGGGTCTTCGCCACCGACGCGGCGGGCAACACGAAGCTCGCCGCGACGATCCCGGTGTACACGCACGACGAGGAGGGGCTGCAGGGCATCGCGGCGGACCCGTCGTTCGCCGCCAACCGCTGGATCTACCTGTACTACGCCCCGCCGCTCAGCACGCCAGCCGGCGACGCCCCGTCGACCGGCACCGACGCGGACTTCGCGCGCTGGCAGGGCTACAACCAGCTGTCCCGCTTCACCGTGCGCGCCGACGGGACGGTGGACCTCGCCAGCGAGAAGCGGATGCTGCAGGTGGGCACCGACCGCGGGATGTGCTGCCACGTCGGCGGCGACATCGACTTCGACGCGCAGGGCAACCTGTACCTGACCACCGGCGACGACACCCAGCCGTGGTCGTCCGGCGGCTACACCCCGATCGACGAGCGGCCCGGCTGGAGCTGGGACTTCGACGCGCAGCGCACCGCCGGCAACACCAACGACCTGCGCGGCAAGCTGCTGCGCATCCGGCCGCAGGCCGACGGGACGTACACCGTCCCGGCCGGCAACCTGTTCCCGCCGGGCACGGCGAAGACCCGCCCCGAGATCTACTCGATGGGCTTGCGCAACCCGTTCCGCATGTCGGTCGACAAGGCGACCGGGGTCGTCTACGTCGGCAACTACGCCGCCGACGCCGACACCAACGACCCGAACCGCGGCGAGGGCGGGCACCAGGAGTTCGACCGGATCACCGGGCCCGGCAACGAGGGCTGGCCGTACTGCCAGGGGTACAACAGCCCCTACAACGACTACGACTTCGCCACCGGCACATCGGGGCCGAAGTTCAACTGCAACGCCCCGGTCAACAACTCGCCGCACAACACCGGCCTGACGAACCTGCCGGCGGCCAAGCCCGCGTGGCTGTCCTACGACAACCAGCCCGGCTCGCCGCTCGGCGAGACCGGCGGCGGCCCGATGGCCGGCCCGGTATACCACTACGACGCCAGCCTCAACTCGCCCGCCAAGCTGCCGGCGAGCTTCGACAACGCGTTCTTCGCCGGCGAGTTCTCCCTCGACTGGATCAAGACGGTGACCGTCAACGCCGACGGCAGCCCCGGCCCGGTCGCGAACTTCGGCTGGACGCACAAGCACATCATGGACATGGCGATCGGGCCGGAGGGCGCGCTGTACGTGCTCGACTACGGCGCCGGGTGGTTCAACGGCGACGAGAACTCGGCGCTGTACCGCTTCGAGGGCGTCCCCGGCGGCAACCGCGCGCCGACGGCGGTGGTGAGCGCGAACCGGACCTCGGGCCAGCCGCCGCTCGCGGTCGCGTTCAGCTCGGCCGGCTCCAGCGACCCGGAGGGCGGTGCGCTGAGCTACCAGTGGGCGTTCGGCGACGGCGGCACGTCCACCCAGGCGAACCCCTCGCACACGTACTCCGCCAACGGCACCTACACGGCCCGGCTCACCGTCGCCGACCCGGCCGGCAACTCCGGCAGCGCCTCGACGACGGTCACGGTCGGCAACACCGCACCGACGGTGACGATCGCCGGGCCGGGCAACGGCGGGCTGTTCGACTTCGGCGACGCGGTGCCGTTCCAGGTGAGCGTGACCGACCCCGAGGACGGGGCGATCGACTGCTCGAAGGTGAGCGTCAACTTCATCCTCGGCCACGACCAGCACGGCCACCCGATCACCAGCGCCACCGGCTGCACCGGGGTGCTGCAGACGTCGGCGAACAGCGAGCACAACCCGAGCGACAACATCTTCGGGGTCATCGACGCCGCATACACCGACAAGGGCGGGCTGAGCGCGCACGCCCAGATCGTGCTGCAGCCGCGGCACCGCCAGGCCGAGCACTTCGGCGCCTCCAGCGGGAATCTTACGGTGTACAACACGACGACCGCCGAGGGCTCCTACGTGGGCGCCATCGACAACGGCGACTGGCTGTCGTTCAACCCGTACAACCTCGCCGGCGCCACCGGCGTGACGGCCCGGGTCGCGTCGGCCAACGCCGGCGGGACGCTGGAGCTGCGTACCGACTCGCCGGCGGGCCCGCTCGCCGGGTCGGTGGCGATCCCGGGCACGGGCGGCTGGGAGAACTGGGTCACCGTCAGCACGGCGATCACACCGCCGGCGGGGACGCATCAGCTGTACCTCACGTTCAAGGGCGGCAGCGGCGCGCTGTTCAACGTGGACACGTTCACGTTCACCGGCGGCACCGGGCCGGTCGACGTCGCCCGCGGCAGGCCCGTGACGGTGTCGTCGACCGATGACCCCGGCCGGCCCGGGAGCCTGGCCGTGGACGGCAGCTCGTCCACGCGCTGGTCCAGCGCCTACAGCGATCCGCAGTGGATCGCCGTCGACCTGGGCGCGACCTACAGCCTGAGCCGGGTGCGGCTCAACTGGGAGGCCGCGTACGGCCGGGCGTACCAGATCCAGACCTCGCCGGACAACGCCACCTGGACGACCGTGTACGCCACGACGAGCGGCGACGGCGGCGTGGACGACGTGGCCCTGTCCGGCTCGGGGCGCTACGTGCGGGTCTACGGCACGCAGCGGGCCACGCAGTGGGGCTACTCCCTTTGGGACCTGAACGTTTATGCGGCGAACAATCTCGCCCTGGGCCGGCCGGTGACGACGTCGTCGGTCGAGACCGGCAACGTCCTCCTCGGCGCCAACGCCGTGGACGGCAGCTCGTCCACGCGATGGGGCAGCCAGTACAGCGATCCGCAGTGGATCGCCGTCGACCTGGGCACGAGCCGCGCGATCAACCGGGTCCGGCTCGAGTGGGAGGCCGCGTACGGCAGGGCGTACCAGATCCAGACCTCGCCCGACAACGCCACCTGGACGACGGTGTACTCCACGACGACCGGCGACGGCGGCGTCGACGACGTGACCGTGCCGGCAACCGGCCGGTACGTGCGCATCTACGGCACGCAGCGCCGCACGCAGTACGGCTACTCCCTGTGGGAACTCGAGATCTACGGCGCGTGACAAGGCGTATGAGAGGAACCGAGATGCGCAGACTGCTCACGCTCGTCCTGGTCGCCGCAGCGGCGGCCGTGACGGTGGCGGCTCCCGCCCGGGCCGCCGAGGACGGCTACACGGCGCTGTTCGACGGCACGCAGGCGAGCCTGAGCCGGTGGCGGCAGGCCGGGCCGGGCGGCTTCACGCTCGACAACGGCACGCTGAGCTCCTTCGGCGGCATGGGGCTGCTGTGGTACCCCCTGAGCACCTTCGCCAACTACTCGCTGAAGGTCGACTGGATGATGCCGGGCGACGACAACGGCGGCGTCTTCATCGGTTTCCCCGACCCGAACGGCGACCCGTGGGCCCCGGTCAACGCCGGACACGAGATCCAGATCGACGCCTCCGACGCCGACCCGACCCGCACCACCGGCAGTGTGTACAGCTTCAAGGCGCCCGACGGCGCCCTGCGCGCTGCGAACCTCAACCCGCCGGGGTCGTGGAACACCTACGACATCCAGGTGCACGGCCAGCACGTCGAGGTGTACCTCAACGGCGTGAAGATCAACGACTACGTCAGCTCGCGCAACATCGCCAACGGGTACATCGGCGTGCAGAACGACGGCGACGCCGCGCACATCAGCTACCGCAACATCCGCATCAGGACCGACGGCGCCACCCAGCCGCAGCCGGCCGACCTGGCGCAGGGCCGGCCGGTGACGGCGTCGTCCACCGATGACCCCGGCCGGCCCGGGAGCCTGGCCGTGGACGGCAGCTCCTCGACGCGCTGGTCCAGCGCCTACAGCGATCCGCAGTGGATCGCCGTCGACCTGGGCGCCACCTACAGCCTGAGCCGGGTGCGGCTCAACTGGGAGGCCGCGTACGGCCGGGCGTACCAGATCCAGACCTCGCCGGACAACGCCACCTGGACGACCGTGTATTCCACGTCGACCGGCGACGGCGGCGTGGACGACGTGTCCCTGTCCGGCTCGGGGCGGTACGTGCGCGTGTACGGCACGCAGCGGGGCACCCAGTGGGGCTACTCCCTTTGGGACCTGAACGTTTACGCCGCCAACGATCTCGCGCTGGGGCGGCCGGTGACGGTGTCGTCGGTCGAACCGAACAGCCCGCACGCGGGCGCCAGCGCCGTGGACGGGAACCCGGCGACGCGGTGGGGGAGCGCCTACAGCGATCCACAGTGGATCGTCGTGGACCTCGGCTCGGCGCGGAGCATCAACCGGGTCAGGCTCAACTGGGAGGCCGCGTACGGCAGGGCGTACCAGATCCAGACCTCACCGGACAACGCCACCTGGACCACGGTGTACTCCACGACCACCGGCGACGGCGGCGTCGACGACCTGGCCGTGACGGGGTCCGGACGCTACGTGCGCGTCTACGGCACGCAGCGGGGCACGCAGTGGGGCTACTCGTTGTGGGATCTGGGGGTATACGGCGCGTGAGCGCCGGCCGGAGGGCCGGGTGCCGCCACACCCGGCCCTCCGCGCTTCAGCTCGCGCTGCAGCTGAGCGCGGGAACGGCGTTGGCGGAGCCGTTCCACGAGCCGAGGAAGCCGAAGTTCGTGGACGCGCCGGCGCCGAGGCCGCCGTTGTAGCTCACGTTCCTGGCGGTCACGGCGGAGCCGCTGCTGGTGATCGCCGCGTTCCAGGACTGCGTGATCGCCTGGCCGTTGGCGAACGTCCAGGTTACCGTCCAGCCGGAGATCGCCGAGGAGCCGGCGGTCACCTTCACGTCGCCCTGGAAGCCGCCCGGCCACTGCCCGACGATCGAGTACGCGGCGGTGCAGGTGCGCCCGGCCGGCGGCGGCGACGAGCTCGCGCTGCGGCTCGGGCTGACGCTGACGCTCGGTGAGACGCTGCGGCTGGGCGAGACGCTCACGCTCGCGCTCGGCGAGGTGATGACGCCGCTATACACCGAGGCCTCCTTGGCCGTGGCCTTGATGCCGTTGGCGCCGTTGAAGATGCGCTGGCCCCAGGTGGTGAGCTGGGCCGGGTTGAAGCCGGTGGCCATGTCGAGGATCGGGTCGGTGTTGCCGCTCCACGACCAGCCGATGTAGCCCAGGCCGCGGGCCTGTGCCTGCGCCAGGATCGTCTCGTGGTCGACCTCGCTTGCGGAGAACTGCCAGCCGAACTCGCCGATGACGAGCGGCCAGCCCTTCGCCTGGATCGCGTCGAGGTAGTCGATGACCTTCTGCGCGGTGTTGTAGACGGCGTACATGTGGATCGACAGCACGGTGTTGTGCTGCGTGTCGGCGTCCAGGACCGTCTGGCCGGTGTCGCGCATGACGTTCTGCCAGTCCTGGCCCCAGTTGGGCGCGTCGACCATGAGCAGGTGCTGGAATCCGTTGCTGCGCATCTTCTGGATCGCGGCGGCGGTGGCCGCGGTCCATTGGGCGGGGTTGTTGTTGCCGATCGGCTCGTTGCCGATGTTGATGGCGATGTAGCTCTCCTGGCCGACGAGGTTGCTCTTCTGGCTGATCCAGTAGTTGACCGCCTCGTCGAGGGTGGCGGCGGCGCCATCCTCGCCGTAGCCGGTCGTGTCGTGCACCTCGAGGACGCAGATCAGCTTGTTGGCCTTGCACAGCGAGATGACGTTGGGGATGTCGGTGGACGGGCCCCACCGCTTGCCGCTGCCGAGCACCACGCGCACGGTGTTGGCGCCGAGGGCCTTGACGTTGGCGAACGAGCTCGTCTGGCTCGTGTACCACACGTGCGGGTGGTTGACCCCGCGCATGATGAACGTCTGGCCGTTGGCCTCCACGATGTTGCGCCCGCTGATGTGCAGGCCGACGGCGGCGGACGCCGGCTGGGCGTACACCAGGGCCGAAGCGGCGGCCGCGGCCAGCGCGGCGCCGACGATGGCGAGTCTTCGCTTCATGTCGTACCTGAGTACGCGCCGCGGTTTCGAAACTCAATCGAAGCGCTTCGAAATCCTCCTGACCTGGCCGGGGCGGTGAAAGATACAGCGTCAGAGTGCCTTGGCGACCTGGTCGGCGAGCGCCTGGGTGCCCTGGCGCAGGGTCTCGCCGGACGGCGCGCTGAACAGCATCCGGTGGCAGCCGTCGAGCTCCAGGTACACCTCGCCGCCGCGCTCGTCCACCGGCCGGAACAGCGCGAACCGGCTCGCGTGCGCGGTGCACGGCACGACCGGCCCGGCGGGCAGCATCGCGGCCCGCAACGAGGCCCAGGTCGCCGCCGGCAGCGGGCCGCCGCGTTCGAAGTTCCCGGCGGGCTTGCCGCTGCCCTGCTCCTCGGGCGCCACGGTGTACACGCACAGGCGCATCTGGCCCTGCGGCGGGTCGAACGGGCGACCGGCCGGCGGCGTCGGCGGGCTCGCCATCACCGCGCCCACCATGTCGGACCAGCGCTGCTCGCAGCCCGCCTTGGCGGCCGCCGCCGACTTCGTCTCGCCCAGCACCGTCGTGGCCACCGTGCGCAGCTGCAGCTCGTCCACCGCTCGGCGCACCTCGAGGCGCAGCTTGCCGCACGCGTCGGCGGCGACGCCGGGCCGCAGCCAGCGCCCGGCCTTGTCGATGACCGCGAACCACGGCACGCCCGGCAGGTCCGCAGTGCAGGGCTGGTCGGTGCGCGGCACGTCGGGCAGGCGAAGCGCCGCGGTCAGCGCCTCGACCTTGTCGCCGCGCCGTTCGGCCCAGACCTGCTCCTCGGCGCCGTCGGCGCGCTGCTGGCTGCCGATCGAGCAGACCACCACCTCGGCGGGCGCGAAGTCCGCGGGCAGCCGTTCCAGCCCCAACGGCAAGTCCCCGGGGGCCCGCAACGGATCGGCGATGACCTCCTTGCAGGACGTCCAGGCGTCGTGGATCTCGACGGGTGTGAGCGGGGCGTCCGAGGCGATGCCCGGCCCGCCGACGTCGGCGGGCCGGGCACAGGCCGTGAGCAGTACGAGCGCGGCGGCCGCGATGGCGGCGGTCCTTCTCAGCACGTCATCTCAGACGCGCCGCACCCCGCGAGTGGTTCCGTCGTACTTACTGCTCGCCGGACGGCACCGTCAGCTGCGTGCCGAGTGCGGCCGGGACGCCCAGGTTCGGCGTGCCGTCGGCGTTCCAGGTGATCTTCTGCGCGCGGGTGCTGCGGTTCATGTCGCAGCCGCCGCTCGCGGACGTGTTGGCGTGGTAGACCATCCAGTCCTCGGTGCCGTCCGGCGACTTGAAGAAGCCGTTGTGGCCGGGGCCGTACACGCCGTTGGCGTTGGAGCGCTGGAACACCGGCGTCGAGGTCTTCACCCACGACGAGGAGCTCAGCGGGTCGCCGCCGTTGTAGGTGAGCATGCCGAGCTTGTAGTCCGGCGTGGAGCAGTGGCTCGCCGAGAACACGATGAACGTCCTGCCGCCGTGGGTGATCACCTCGGGCGCCTCGTTCACGGCGCCGCCGACGGTCTCCCAGCTGTACGTCGGGGTCGACAGCAGCCGCCGCGTGCCCGACGCCGTCCAGGGGTTGGACAGCGGCCGGATGAACATCGGCTGCGAGCCGTTGTAGTACGTGCCGAGCAGGTACAGCTGTCCGTTGAGCTGCAGGATCGTCGGGTCGAGCTCCCACGTGTTGTCCTGCGTCGGGTCGAGCATGTCGGCCTTCCACGAGTACGGGCCCATCGGGTCCAGCCCGGCGCTCTCCAGGACGTGGATGCGCTGTGTGCCGAGGTTGTACGGCTCGACGCCGGCGACGTAGTACAGGTACCAGCGCTGGCCGTTGGGGCCGTTCAGCAGGTGGAACTCGGGCGCCCACATCGTGCCGGCGCCGTTGGAGCGGGTCAGGTTGAAGATGACGGTCTCCTGCGCCGTGGCCAGCCCGCCCAGCGTCGTCGACCTGCGCATCGTGATGGTGCGGTTCCAGGTCGTGGCGGCCAGGTAGTAGTACCCGTTGTAGTAGGTCAGCCACGGGTCGGGGCCCTGCGGGTCGAGCGGGTTGGTGAAGGTCTTCGTGGTGCCGCCGGTGCCGGGGTTGTACCCGGCCAGCCGCCACACGCGGGTCAGCGCGCTCGTGCACGGCAGCTGCACCAGCTTGGCGTTGGCCGCCGTGCTGTCACCGGCGGTCGCGATGCACTTGCCCGACTGCACGCCGACGAGGTTGAACGTGTTCGTGGCCCCGGAGACGGTGACCGCCTGCAGCCGCCAGCGCTGGTTGTTCTGGCCGTTGCAGGTGTACTGGATGATCGCCGCGTTGTCGGCGGTCGACTGCCCGGTCACGTCGATGCAGGAACCGGCCGTGAGCGTGCCGATCGTGTACGTGTTGGTCACCCCGGACACGGGGGTGAACGTGAAGGTCTGCAGGGGCGCCGTGCGGCAGGTGTTGGCGGTCAGTTGCAGCACGTTGGTCGAGGCGCCGCCCGGCACCTCGGCGCAGTTGGACGACGCCTGGCTGGCGACGCTGCTGCTGAACGTCACCGGCGCCGCGGCGGCGTGCGCGGCGGGCGCGACCAGCGGTAGGAGGAGTGCCGCGAGCACGGCGGCGGCGGCCCGTGGCGGGCGGGCGATTCGACTCATCTCTCTCACGTCCTCGGATCGGGTCTTCCGGCCGAAAACCATTTCGGAGATGGTGCCCATCCGACGCGTTGCGGGTCAATGTTGTGACACTTTGTTCCAGGAATACGGCGCGGCGCGTTCCCGAAAACATTTCGCCGGCCGGTATCACGGTTTCATGAAGGCACGTCAATGCGTTGACGAATCGACCGAATATCTGCAACCTTGAATTCCCCGTCAGCAAGAAGTTGGCAAGATCTTGCAACTTCGCGGCAGGTGTTCCGCCGACCGCCTGCCGTGTCACCGCATCGCCGCTCGTCGTGCCACCCCACCTGCGCCCCGTCCCGGGCAGCCACCGCCGATGTGCCCTTCCGTGGGCAAGGCCGCCGGGCCGCGGGGCGCTCCGTGCTGTCGTCTGAAACGGAGCAGAGGACACCCCCATGAGATCAAAGCTGCTCGCCGGAGCCCTGACGGTCGTCCTGGCCGCCGCCGGTGCCGCCGCCTCGTCCGCACCCGCCCGCGCCGCCGGTGGGCCCAACCTCGCGCTGGGTAAGGCCGTCACCGCCAGCGGCGTCAACGGCCAGTACGTGGCCGCCAACGTCAACGACGGCAACCAGGGCACGTACTGGGAGAGCCCGAACAGCGCCTTCCCGCAGTGGGTCCAGGTCGACCTGGGCAGCGCCGTGAGCGTCGACCAGGTCGTGCTCCGGCTGCCGACCGGCTGGGGCGCCCGCACCGAGACGCTCAGCGTGCGCGGCAGCACCGACGGCACCACCTTCACCGAGGCGTCGGCCTCCGCCGGGCGCGTCTTCGACCCGGGCACGGCCAACACCGTGACCGTGAACTTCACCGCCGTGACCGCGCGCTACGTGCGGGTCAACCTCACCGCGAACACCGGGTGGCCGGCGGCGCAGCTGTCGGAGCTGGAGATCTACGGCGCCGCGGGCACCACGACCGGGCCGAACTTCGCGCTCAACAGGCCGGCCAGCGCGAGCAACAGCGTCGGCGGCTTCCCCGCGAGCAACGCCACCGACGGCAACCAGGCCACCTACTGGGAGAGCACCGGCGGCGCGTTCCCGCAGTGGCTGCAGGTCGACCTCGGCCAGCTACGGACCGTCAACAAGGTCGTGGTGAAGGTGCCGGTCGGCTGGGGCACGCGCAACCAGACCTTCAGCGTCCGCGGCAGCACGGACGGTGGCACCTTCACCGACCTCGTCGGCTCGGCGAACTACGCCTTCAACCCCGCCGCCGGCAACGCCGTCACGATCGGGGTCAACCCGGCCTCGGTGCGCTACATCCGGCTGAACTTCACCGCCAACACGGTGCAGAACGCCGCGCAGGTGTCGGAGCTCGAGGTGTACGGCAGCACGGTCGACCCGCCGCAGCCGCCGACCGCCCCGGGCAACCTCGCCCTCACCGAGCCCGCGGCCGGGCAGATCAAGCTCACCTGGACCGCGTCGACGTCCAGCCAGGGCATCGCGAGCTACGTGATCTTCGCCGACGGCAGCGTGCGCGCCACCGTGGCCGGCAACGTGCTGACGTACACCGACAACCAGCCGGCAACGGCCACCGTCACCTACTGGGTGCGGGCCCAGGACCCGGCCGGCAACCAGTCCGCCGACAGCAACCATGTGACCCGCACCGGCACCACCAACCCGCCGACGGGCACCAACCTGGCGCCCGGCAAGGCGATCGAGGCGTCCTCGTCGGTGTTCACCTTCGTCGCGGGCAACGCCAACGACGGCAACGTGGGCACGTACTGGGAGTCCAACGGGTTCACCTCGACGCTGACGCTGCACCTGGGCGCCAACGCCGACCTCACCTCGCTCGTGGTGAAGCTCAACCCGGACACCGCCTGGGGTCCGCGCACGCAGAACTTCGCCGTGCTCGGCCGCGAGCAGTCCGCGACCGGGTTCACCACGATGGTCGCGCGGGCCGACTACGCGTTCAGCCCGTCGGGCAACCAGAACACCGTCACGATCAACGTCAGCGGCCGGGTCGCCGACGTGCAGCTGCAGTTCTTCTCCAACACCGGCGCGCCCGGCGGCCAGGTCGCCGAGCTGCAGGCGTTCGGCACGATGGCGCCCAACCCCGACCTCGTGGTCACCGGGGTCTCCTGGACACCGGCCTCGGCCAACGAGGCCACCCCGATCACGCTGTCGGCCACGGTGCGCAACAGCGGTACCGCCGCCGCCCCCGCGACCACCGTGAACTTCGCCCTCGGCGCGGCGGTCGCCGGCAGCGCCGCCGTCGGCGCGCTGCAGCCCGGCGCGTCCACCACCGTCACCTTCGACGCCGGCACGCGCGCCATCGGCACCTACCCGGTCAGCGCCACCGTCGACCCGGCGAACACGGTCATCGAGCAGAACAACGACAACAACTCGCTGACCGCGGCCACCAACCTCGTCGTCACGCAGGCGCCGGGCCCGGACCTGCAGGTGCTCGCGGTGGCCGGCAACCCGGCGAGCCCGGCGGCCGGCGCCGCGGTCTCCTTCACCGTGTCGGTGAACAACCGAGGCACCACGGCGGTCACCGCCACCACGGTCACGCGGGTGAGCGTCGGCAGTACCACGCTGAACGCCAGCACCGGCACGATCAACGCCGGGCAGACGGTCACCGTCGTCGTCCCCGGCACGTGGACCGCGGTCGCCGGCGGCGCCACCATCGTCGCCACCGCCGACGCCACCGGCGTCGTCGCGGAGACCAACGAGACCAACAACTCCCTGTCGCAGTCCATCGTGGTCGGCCGGGGCGCCGCGGTGCCCTACACCGAGTACGAGGCGGAGAACGGCACCTACCAGGGCACGCTGCTGAGTGCCGACCCGCTGCGCACGTTCGGGCACACCAACTTCGGCACCGAGTCCTCGGGCCGCAAGTCGGTGCGCCTCGACACCGCCGGGCAGTTCGTCGAGTTCACCTCGACGAACCAGGCCAACTCGATCGTGGTGCGCAACTCGGTGCCGGACTCGGCCGCGGGCGGCGGGCAGGACTACACGATCAGCCTCTACGCCAACGGCGTGTTCGTGCAGAAGCTGACCCTCTCGTCGCACTTCAGCTGGCTGTACGGCAACAGCGACGACACCGAGTCGCTGTCCAACAGCCCCGGGGGCGACGCGCGCCGGCTCTTCGACGAGTCGCACGCGCTGCTGTCGCAGAGCTACCCGCCGGGCACGAAGTTCAAGCTGCAGCGCGACTCCGGCGACAACGCGTCGTTCTACGTCATCGACCTGGTCGACCTCGAGCAGGTGGCGCCGGCGCTGACCCAGCCGGCCGGGTGCACGTCGATCACGCAGTACGGCGCCGTGCCCGACGACGGCCTCGACGACACGGCGGCGATCCAGCGGGCGGTGATGGACGACCAGAACGGCGTCATCTCCTGCGTGTGGATCCCGGCCGGGCAGTGGCGGCAGGAGTAGAAGATCCTGACCCCGGCCACGGCCTCAACGGCCGCTTCGGCAAGAACACCAAGATCAGCAACGTGTGGATCGAGCACACGAACGTCGGCGCCTGGGTCGGCCGCGACTACAGCGACACGCCCGCCTACTGGAACCCCGCCGACGGCCTGCAGTTCTCGGGGATGCGCATCCGCGACACCTACGCCGACGGCATCAACTTCGCCAACGGCTCGCGCAACTCCACGGTGTTCAACTCGTCGTTGCGCACCACCGGCGACGACTCCCTGGCCGTCTGGGCGAGCACGTTCGTGAAGGACCAGTCGGTGGACATCGGCCACGACAACCACTTCACGAACAACACCGTCCAGTTGCCGTGGCGGGCCAACGGCATCGCCGTCTACGGCGGCTACGGCAACGTCATCGAGAACAACCTCGTCTCGGACACGATGAACTACCCGGGCATCATGCTGGCCACGGACCACTCGCCGATCGCGTTCTCGGGCACGACGACCATCGCCAACAACGGGCTCTACCGCTGCGGCGGCGTGTTCTGGAACGAGCAGCAGAAGTTCGGCGCGATCACCCTGTTCGCGCCGCAGAGCGACATCGTCGGCGTCACCATCCGCGACACCGACATCTCGGACTCGACGTACGACGGCATCCAGTTCAAGTCCGGCGGCGCCGCCTACCCGAACGTCGCCATCACCAACGTCCGCATCGACAAGTCCAACAACGGCGCCGGCATCCTGGCCCAGGGCAGCGCCCGCGGCAGCGCCACGCTGACCAACGTCACGATCACCAACTCCGCGGCGGGCAACCTCGTCAAGGACCCGGGCTCCCAGTTCGTCTTCAACGGGACCCCGAACTAACGCGCACCAAGAAGCGGGGGTCCCGGCGCCGACCAGGACCCCCGCTCACCCCTTGAGAAAAGCTCGTGACGTGCCGGCGGTGAACTCGTAGTTGCCGGTCGGGCCGATGAGACGTCCGTCCTCCTCGGACCAGTACGACAGGGCCGAGGAGGACACCTCGAACCGAACCTCGCGGGACTCGCCCGGAGCCAGTGCGATGCGCTCGAAGCCGCACAGGCGGCGGATCGGGGCGGGGACCGGCCAGCCGCGCGGGGTGACGTACAGCTGCACGACCTCGTCGCCCGGGCGGTCGCCGGTGTTGGTGACCGTGACCGTCGCCGCGGCACCGTCCGGCGTGGGCTGCACCGTCAGGGTGCCGTAGGAGAACGTCGTGTAGGACAGGCCGTGGCCGAAGGGGTAGAGGACCTCGCCGCGGTGGTACTGGTACGTCCAGCCGGAGCCGATGATGTCGTAGTCCGTCGGGGCGGGCAGCGCCGTGCCGGCGCCGTACCAGGTCTGCGGGAGGCGGCCGGCGGGGTTGGCGGCGCCGAGGAGGGTGTCGGCGACCGCCGAGCCGAGCTCCTGGCCGGCGTGCGAGGTCCAGACGATCGCGGGGACGTTGGCCTGAGCCCAGTCGATCGCGTACGGGTAGCTGGACGTCAGGACGAGTACCACATCCGGGTTTGCGTCCTTCACGGCGCGCAGCAGCGCCTCCTGCTGCGCGGGGAGCGCCAGGGCGTCGCGGTCGACCGTCTCGCGGCCGTTGATGTGCGGGTCGTTGCCCAGGACCACGACCACGCGCTCGGCGGCACGGGCCGCGGCGACCGCCTCGTCGACGCCCGCGGCGACCGGGCGCCACGTCAGGCGCAGGGCGTCCGACGGCGAGTCGACGAGCGCGGCGGGGCGGCCGTCGGGCGCGATGGTGACGTAGCGGCGCAGGGCGTTGGAGAACAACAGGACCCGGCCGTCGCGGGCGGGGTGCAGCTCCCACAGCTCGCGGACCACCCAGCCGTCCGGCGTCTCGGCGGTCGCGGACAGCACGCCGTCGTCGTCGGTGGTGAGGTAGCCGCCCGTGGCGGTGTCGCGCAGGGTGTGCACGGGGCTCGGGCACTGCACGCTGTTGCCCCAGTCCTGGTGCGCGAAGACGGTGCCGGGGCCGTTGCCCAGGTCGAGGTCGACGTGGACCAGGTCGAGGCCGTCGACGGCGCTCACCCGGTCCGGGCCGAGGCGCTCGCGCAGGGCGCCGGCGACGGTGACGGCGTAGGGGAGGCTGCCGCTGTACCAGTCGCGCAGGTTCCGGTCGCCGAGGTGGCCGATCACTGCCACGGCGGCGGGGCTGGACCAGGGCAGGGCGGCGCCGGCGTTCTTGAGCAGGACGATGCCGGCTCGCGCGGCGCGGGCGGCGAGGCGGGCGTGCTCGGGGGAGGCGATGGCGTCGCGGGTCGTGGCCGCGTACGGGTCGGCGGCGGGGTCGAGCTCGCCGGTGCTCGCGCGCATCGCCAGGAGGCGGCCGGCGGCGGCGTCGACGTCGGCCTCCGCGATGAGGCCCCGCGCGAGGGCCTCGGTGAGGCGCTCGACGGTGGGGCCGGCGTCGGGGCCGTTGTCGGTGAAGCTGTCGACGCCGGCGCGCAGGGCGGCGGCGTGCGACTCGGGGTGGCTTTCGAAGTACCGCTCGGTCGTCACCAGGTTGGACGGCGCGTACGCATCGGAGCAGACGACGACGTCGGGCTTGGCCTGCCGCAGCAGCGCCAGCAGCGGGTGGACGTGGTTCGGCACGCCGTTGACGAGGTTGTACGCCGGCATGACCCCGGCCACGACGCCCGCCCGCAGCGGTTCGAGGAAGACCGGCAGCTCGTACTCGTGCAGCACCCGCGCCGGCACCAGCACGTCGGCGACGTCGCGGTCGGTCTCCACGTTGTAGGCGAGGAAGTGCTTGAGCACGGGCGTGGTGCGCCAGACCTCCGGGTGCTCGCCGCGCAGGCCGGTGCAGTAGGCGATCGCGAGCTGCGCGGTGGCGTGGGGGTCCTCGCTGTAGCCCTCCTCGTTGCGGCCCCAGCGCGGGTCGCGCAGCGGGTTGACCACGGGCGCCCACACGTTGAGCGACGCCCGGGCGCCCTCGCGCGGCGGGTCGTGGTGGAAGGCGCGCACCTCGGTGGCGGCGGCCGCGCCGACCTCGCGCAGCAGCGCCCGGTCCCAGCTCGCGCCGAGCCCGACGGCCTGCGGGAAGACGGTGGCCCGGCCGAGCCAGGCGACGCCGTGCAGCGCCTCGCAGCCGGTCTGGAACGCGGCCAGGCCGAGGCGGGGCACGGCCGGCTGCGCCTGGTGCAGCAGCGCCACCTTCTCGGCCATGGTCAGGCGCGCCAGCAGCTCGGCGACACGGTCCGTCACGATCCGTCCTCCCGTCGGTCCAGATCCGCGTTCGAAGCGCTTCGATGATCCGCACCCGGCGGGCGCCTGTCAACTCGTGCAACTTTCACGGAAATCGCGGCGTTTGCCCAGGACAGGCGGGGGCGTCCCGGGACTGCTTGTCGGGGTTTCATCGATGTCCTACGGTCTGTGCCTCGAAGCGCTTCGACAACGTTGCGCTACCTCCAGTCAAGGGTGATCACACGATGGGAACCAGTCCCGGGCTGAGCCGGCGCGGCCTGCTCGCCTCCGTCGCGGTCATCGCCGCGGCGCCGCTGCTGGACGCCTGCGGCAGCCCCAAGCCCAAGAACGAGGGCACGACCAGCGACACCGACCTCACCCGGGCACTGCCAGCCTACGCGCCCGCCAGTGCCGTCAAGGCCGACTTCCCGGTCGTGCCGGGAGCCAACGGCGCCTCGACCGACCCCGCCTTCCTGTCCTACCCGGCCAGCCCGCCGAGCACGGTCTCCGGCACCGCCGGCTCCGGCGGCTCCTACGTCACGATGACCCCGCTGTGGGGCGCGATCCCGCCGTCCAGCGGCAACGCCTACTACGACGCGGTGAACAAGTCGCTCGGCGCCACCCTGAAGCTGCAGCCCGCCGACGGCAACACCTACGCCGACCTGCTGCCGCCGCTCTTCGCCGCCGACAAGCTGCCCGACTGGATCGACATCCCCAGCTGGACGATCACGAAGCTCAACTTCGGCGAGGCGGTCGCCACGAAATTCGCCGACCTCACCCCCTACCTGGCCGGCGACAAGGTCAAGCAGTACCCGAACCTCGCGGCGCTGTCCACGAACGCCTGGGTCTCCGGCGTCTGGAACGGCAAGCTCTACGGCCTGCCGATCTACTCCTCCAACGCCGTCATCGCCGGCGCCTACTTCTACCGCAAGGACCTCTTCGACAAGGCCGGCGTCCCGGCCGAGGTGAAGACCCTCGCCGACCTGGAGGCGATCGGCAAGGCCCTCACCAACGCCGCCGCCGGGCAGTGGGCCTTCGACGACCTGTTCGGCAGCGACGCGGGCTACATCTGCCAGGTCTTCGACTTCCCGTCCACCGGCTACCCGTGGACCACCGACGCGTCCGGCAAGCTGCAGCACCGCTACGAGACCGACGGCATCGTCGAGGCGCTCAACTGGCACGCCAAGATGGTCAAGGCCGGCTACCTGCACCCCGACGCCGTCGCCAACAACAGCAAGAACGCCAAGCAGCGCTTCTGGAGCGGCAAGGTCGCCGTGTGCGCCGACGGCACCGGCGCCTGGAACGGCGACGACTTCAAGTCCGGGACGGCGGCGAACCCGCAGTACAACCGCCAGGCCTTCAAGCTCTTCAGCGCCAAGGGCGGGGACGCCTCGATCCAGATCGGCAACGGCGCGGCCATGTTCAGCTACCTCAACAAGAAGCTCTCCGAAGCCCAGATCAAGGAGCTGCTGTCGATCGCCAACTACCTGGCCGCGCCCTACGGCTCGGCGGAGTGGTTGACGGTCAACTTCGGCGTCTCCGGCACCCACTACACCATGACCGGCGGCAACCCGCTGCTGACCGAGCAGGGCAGCAAGGAGATCGCCACCACGTTCCAGTTCCTGTCCTGCCCGGCCTCGGCCACCACCGTGCAGTCCGGCGCCGCCCAGGTCGTCAAGGACTACGCCGCCTGGCAGGCCGAGATGGTCAAGCACGTGGTGAAGCCGCTGTTCTACGGCATGAACGTGACCGAGCCGCCGCAGTTCTCCTCCCTGAGCCAGCCGATGCAGGACACCATCACCGACGTCAAGCTCGGCCGCAAGCCGATCTCGGCGTGGACCGACGCCGTGGCCACCTGGCGGCGCACCGGCGGCGACGACCTGCGCAAGTTCTACGACGGCATCCGCGACAAGTACGGCACCGGCAAGTGAGCGCGGGAACCAAGTGAGCGCGGGGAACGTGGTGAGCACCGAGACACGCGCCCCGGCCGAGGCCCGGCGACAACCGCTGGCCCGGCCGCGGCGCCGGCTGCAGCGGCTGCAGCGCGACCGCTCGCTGCTGCTCATGACCCTGCCCGCGGTGCTGCTGCTCGGCGTGTTCGCCTACGCGCCCATGTTCGGGCTGGTCACCGCGTTCCAGAGCTACGACATCTACTCCGGGTTCTGGTACAGCCCGTTCGTCGGGCTGTCCAACTTCGAGCGGCTCGTGCAGGACTCGCTGTTCTGGCAGGCCCTGCAGAACACCCTCGTCATCAGCGCCGTGCAGCTGGTGCTGTACTTCCCGATCCCGATCGGCCTGGCGCTGCTGTTCAACGAGGTCGCCAGCGCCCGCGTCCGCTCGTTCGTGCAGAGCGTCGTCTACCTGCCGCACTTCTTCTCCTGGGTCCTCGTCGTCACCGTGTTCCAGGAGATGCTCGGCGGCGCCGGCGCGCTCAACACGCTCCTGCGCCGCCACGGCATGGGCACCTGGGACGTGATGACCGACCCGGACACCTTCCGCTACCTCGTCACCGCGCAAGCCGTGTGGAAGGAGGCCGGCTGGGGCGTCATCGTCTTCCTCGCCGCCCTCGCCGCCATCGACCAGAACCTGTACGAGGCGGCGGCAGCCGACGGCGCCGGGCGCTGGCGGCGGCTGTGGCACATCACGCTGCCCGGCATGCGCGGCGTCATCGTGCTCATGCTGGTGCTGCGGCTGGGCAACGCGCTCACCGTCGGCTTCGAGCAGATGCTGGTCCAGCGCGACGCCGTCGGCCGCGACGCCTCCGAGGTGCTCGACACGTTCGCCTACTACTACGGCGTCGTCAACAACAACTTCAGCTACGGCGCCGCCGCCGGGCTGTTCAAGGGCGTCCTGTCACTGCTGCTGGTGCTGGGCGCGAACAAGCTGGCGCACGCCTTCGGCGAGGACGGGTTGTACCGCAGACATGACCGCTGAGACCAGGCCCGCCTGGCAGGAGCCGACCGGCCCGGCCGGCAAGGCCGGCAAGGGCATCACGCTGT
Organism: Dactylosporangium darangshiense; assembly: GCF_039537565.1. Classification (NCBI taxonomy): domain Bacteria; kingdom Bacillati; phylum Actinomycetota; class Actinomycetes; order Micromonosporales; family Micromonosporaceae; genus Dactylosporangium; species Dactylosporangium darangshiense. Next base: position 99,984 of record NZ_BAABAT010000007.1, on the reverse strand, counting down.
TCGCCGTCGTGGCCGTGATCGTCGTGCCGCTGTACTCGATCGTGCTGACCAGCTTCTCCACGCAGGCCGCGGTCAACCAGGCCGGCGGGCTCGTCATGGTGCCCGGCGAACTGACGCTCGAGGCGTACCGGCAGATCTTCACCAACCAGCTCATCACCCACTCGCTGCTGGTCAGCCTCGTCATCACCGCCGTCGGCACCGCGCTGTCAATGGTGGTGAGCGTGCTGTGCGCCTACGGGCTGTCGCGGCCGGGAACGTTCGGGCATCGCACGATCCTGACGTACCTCGTCGTCACCATGTTCTTCAGCGGCGGGCTGATCCCGTCGTTCCTCGTCGTCACCGCGCTCGGCGGCTACGGGCAGTACTGGACGATGGTCCTGCCGGCCGCCGTCAGCGTGTTCAACATCCTGGTGCTGCGCGGCTTCTTCGCCGGCACCGCCACCGAGCTGCTCGACGCCGCCCGCGTCGACGGGGCGGGGGAGTGGCGCATCCTGTGGTCGGTGGTCCTGCCGACCTCGCGCGCCGTGCTGGCCGTCATCACGCTGTTCTACGCCGTCGGGTACTGGAACTCGTTCTTCAACGCGCTGCTGTACCTGCCCGACAACGGGCAGTGGCCGCTGCAGATGGTCCTGTACACCTACACCCTGCAGGGCAGCGCCATGCCCGGCACCGGCACCACCGGCACCGGCCAGTACGCGGGACACCAGGTGATCGCGCACCTGTCGCTGCAGATGGCCGTCGTCACGCTGACGCTGATCCCGATCCTGGTGGCGTACCCCTTCGTGCAGCGGCACTTCACCAAGGGCATGCTGCTCGGCGCAATCAAGGGCTGAGCGTTGACCCTGCTCTTCGGCGGCGACTACAACCCCGAACAGTGGCCGCCGGACGTCTGGGCGCAGGACGTCCGGCTGATGGGCGAGGCCGGCGTCAACCTCGTCACCGTCGGCGTGTTCGCCTGGGCGGCGCTGCAGCCCGAGCCCGGGCGGTACACCTTCGGCTGGCTCGACACCGTCCTCGGCCTGCTCGGCGACGCCGGCATCGGGGTGGCCCTGGCGACGCCGACCGCGTCCCCGCCGCCGTGGCTCGGCCACCGCCACCCCGACACCCTGCCGCAGGGCCCCGACGGGGTGCGGCGCACCTACGGCTCCCGCAACCAGTACTGCCCGTGCGCGCCCGCCTACCGCCGCGCCGCGCTCGCCGTCACCGAGGCGCTCGCCGACCGCTACGCACAGCACCCGGCGCTGCGGCTGTGGCACATCGGCAACGAGTACGGCACCGCCTGTCACTGCGAGCACTGCGCCCGGCGCTTCCGCGGCTGGCTCGCCCGCCGCTACGGCGACCTCGACGGCTTCAACGCCGCCTGGGGCACCGCCGTGTGGTCGCAGCGCTACGCCGAGTGGGCCGAGGTGCTGCCGCCGCGGCGGGTGCAGTACGTCATCAACCCGCTGCAGGACCTCGACTACCAGCGGTTCGTCAGCGACGCGCTGCTCGAGTGCTTCATCGCCGAGCGTGACGCGGTCCGCGCCCGCAACCCGGCGGTGCCCGTCACCACGAACTTCATGGACTTCTACCGCCACACCGACGGCTGGCGGTGGGCCGCCGAGGAGGACGTCGTCTCCCTCGACACCTACCCCGACCCCAACGACCCCGACGCCGCCATGCGCGCCGCCATGTCCAAGGACGTCATGCGCTCCCTCGGCGGCGGCCGGCCGTGGCTGCTCATGGAGCAGTCGCCGGGCGCGGCCAGTTGGCGGCCGGTCGCCACCCCGAAGCGGCCCGGCCTCAACCGGCTGTGGTCGATGCAGGCCGTCGCCCGCGGCGCCGACGCCGTCCTGCACTTCCAGTGGCGGGCCTCCCGGCAGGGCGCCGAGCGGGCGCACGGCGCGATGCTGCCGCACGCCGGGCCCGACTCGCGGGTGTTCCGCGAGATCCGCGCGCTCGGCCGGGAGCTCGCCGGGCTGACCGGCGTGGCCGGCACGACGGTGCCGGCGGACGTGGCGATCGTGCTGGACTGGGACGCCTGGCGGGCCGTCGAGCTCGAACACCAGCCGCACGAGGGTTTCCGGTACGTCGACCGGCTCACCGACTACTACGCGCCCCTGTGGCGGGCCAACGTCACCTGCGACTTCGCCCGCGCCGCCGGCCCCCTGCAGCGCTACCGCCTGGTGCTGGCGCCCAACCTGTACCAGGTCACACCGGAGGCGGCCGCGAGTCTTACGGCGTACGTCGAGGCCGGCGGCACCCTCGTCATGGGCCCGTTCAGCGGCGTCGCCGACCCCGACGAGCGGATCTTCACCGGCGGCTGGCCCGGCCCGCTGCGCGAACTGTTCGGCGTGCGGGTCGAGGAGCACTGGCCGCTGCCCGGCGGCGAGCGCCTCGACATCGCCTGCCCCGAGCTCGGCGACTTCACCGCCACCGGGTGGGCCGAGTGGTCCGAGGCCCGCGGCGCCGACGTCGTCGCCGCCGTGCGCGGCGGCCCCCTCGACGGGCGCCCGGCGATCCTGCGCCACCGGCACGGCAACGGCACCGCCTGGTACGTGGCCACCCTGCCCGAGCCGGCCGCCCTCGCCCGGCTGCTCGCCCGGGTGTGCGCCGACGCCGGCGTCGAACCGGTGCTGCCCGGCCTGCCGCCCGGCGTCGAGGCGGTGCGCCGCGGCGAGCGGGTGTTCCTGCTGCACCACGACGACGGGCGGGTCGAGCTGCGATGACCGGGCCGGCCCACGGCCCGCCGGCACCGCAACCCGACGACGACGCCCGGATCGGCCCTCAGCCGGTGAAGCCGGCGAACATGCCGACCTCGTAGGTGCCGCCCGGCTGGCGCAGAATCACCCCGAGCCGGTTGGCGGCGTTGACCAGCGCGACGAGGCAGACCAGCGCGACGACCTGCTCCTCGTCGTAGTGCTTGCACAGCTGCGCCCACGTCTCGTCCGACACGCCGTGGTGCGCGTCGGCGAGCCGGGTGCCCTCCTCGGCCAGCGCCAGCGCGGCCCGCTCGGCGTCGCTGAACACCGCCGACTCGCGCCACGCCGCCACCTGGTGCAGCCGCACCGCCGTCTCGCCGGCCGCCGCGCCCTCCTTGGTGTGCAGGTCGACGCACCACGCGCACCCGTTGATCTGGCTGGCGCGCAGGCTCACCAGCTCCATGAGGTTCTTCGGCAGCGTCGACTGCTCGACCGCGGTGCTGGTATTGGCGAGCCGCTTGCCGACCTTGAGCCCGATCTCGCTGGCCATGATGTTGATGCGAGGTTCCATGGTTTCCGTCCTCCAATGCGCTCCGGTTACGCGCATGGAGATGCCGGCCGCCCGGTTCCTGTGACGGTGACGCCGGTCACCGTTCGATGCGCAACGGCGTGGTGCGGCCGTCGACCGTGACCTCGTAGTCGCCGTGGAAGCCGGCCAGCGGCGCGCCGCCGGGTCCGGTGACGGTGAGCGTGGCCGAGCCGGTGCGGTGTTCCAACGCCGGCGCCATTGCCGGAGTTTTGCGGGCGCTGCCCTGCTACGGTGCGGTTCGTGGAGAACTCGATCGACGCCCCGATCGTCGCCGTCACCGTCTACCCCGCACAGGCCCGGGTCACCCGGCAGGCCCGGACCACCCTCGAGGCCGGCGACCGCGTCGTCGAGATCGGCCCGCTGCCGATGGGCCTCGACGGCGACTCGATCCGGGTCAGCGGCCGCGGCCCGGCGACCGTCCTCGGCGTCGACCTCGCCCTGCGCCGGCAGGCCGCACCGTCCGACGAGGCCGTCGGCGCGGTGCGCGAGGAGCGCCGCCGCCTCGCCGAGGAGTCCTCGGAGATCGACGACACGGAGACGGTACTGCGCCAGCGCCTGACGTTCCTCACGTCGCTGGGCGAGCGGGCTACCGGCGCCTACGCGCGCGCCCTCGCCACCGGCGCGACGGGCACGGACTCGGTGTCGGCGTTCACGACCACGATGGGCGCCGAGCTCACCGAGGTCCTCGCCGCGATCCGCGGGCTGCAGCGCCGCCGCACCGAGGTCACCGAGCGCATCGCGGCCCTCGACCGGCGCCTCGGCGACCTGTCCGGCAAGCGGCAGCCCGACGCGCGGTACGCCGTCGTCTCCCTCGCCGTCTCCGCGGCCGGCGCCGTCGAGCTCGACCTCTCCTACCAGGTGCCGGGCGCCGGCTGGCGCTCCACCTACGACGTGCGGCTCGTCGGCGAGGCGCTCCAGGTGACGTGGTTCGGCCTCGTCGAGCAGCGCACCGGCGAGGACTGGCCCGAGTGTGAGCTGGCCCTGTCGACCGCGCGCACGTCCGGCGTCGCGGCCATTCCGGAGCTGCAGCCGTGGTACCTCGACCCGCTGCTGCCACCGCCGCCGCCGCGGACCTTCGCCGCGTACGGCGGCCCGCCCGGCGCCATGCCGCCCCCGTCGCCGGGTATGGCCGCCCCGATGGCCGCCGCCGCGATGATGGACGACGCGTTCGAGGGCGCCGCGCCCGTCCAGCTCGCCCAGGCGCGGGTCGAGGAGGGTGCGGTCGCCGCCACCTACCGCCCGGCCCGCCCGGTCGCCGTGCCCGCCGACGGCACCACGGCGCGGGCCACGATCGCCGTGTTCGACCTGGCCGCCCGCCTCGACCACGTCACCGCGCCGGCCCGCTCCACCGACGTGCACCTGCGGGCCGTCGTGGCCAACAGCTCGACGCACACGCTGCCGGCCGGCCAGGCGTCGGTGTTCCACGAGGCCGACTTCGTCAGCCGCACCGACCTCACGACGTGGGCGCCGGGGGAGGAGCTCGAGCTCGCCCTCGGCCTCGACGACCGGGTTCGGGTCGAGCGGGAGCTCACCCGGCGCACCGCCACCAAGGCGACGCTCGGGTCGGCGCGGCGGCGCGAGGTGGAGTACCGCACCACGATCGGCAACTACACCGGCCGGCCGGTGCGCATCACGGTGCTGGACCAGATGCCGGTGAGCCGCCACGACGGCATTCAGGTGCGCGAGACCGTGCTGGAGCCGGCCCCCGCCGAGCGCACCGACCTCGGCGTGCTCACGTGGCGCTTCACGCTGCCGGAGGGGCAGCAGCACGTGCTCAGGCTCGGGTATCGCGTCGAGACCGCCAAGGGCATCGAGCTCTCGGGCTGGCGCGAATAGCTACTGTCGCAGCGTCGCCGACGGGGCCACCCCGAACGCGGCCCGGTAATGCGCGGTGAAGCGGCTGTGGTTGGCAAAGCCCCACCGGGCCGCCACCGCGCCGACGGTCGTGGTGGCCGGGTCGGCGGCCAGCAGCTCACGGTGTGCGTGCTCCAGGCGCACCCGGCGCAGGTACGCCGTCGGCGTCGTGGCCAGGTGCCGGTGGAACGCCAGCTGCAACGTCCGGATGGTGACGTGCGCGGCGGCGGCGATGTCGGCGGCGCAGATGTCGCGGCCGGCGTTGTCGTCGATGTACCCGATCGCGCGGCGCAGCGCCGCCGGGTGCGCGTCGTGGCGGTCCTCGATCGTCGGCTCGTGCAGCGCGTTGTTCGGAAACGTCGCCAGCGCCGCCGCCACGAGCATCCGCGCCGCGTTGCCGGCCAGCAGCGGCTCCGTCGCGGCGGGCGTGCCGGCCACGGTGTCGCGCACGAACGCGTACGTGTCGACCCAGAACCGTGCCGCCCGCGCCGAGATCGGCTCGTAGCCGGTGAACCGCAGCGCCCCCGGCGACCGCCCCGGCGCCGTCCCGGCGATGCGGGTCAGCAGCTCCGGGCCGATGACGCAACCTTCGCCGTCGCCGTCCTCGATGGCGCTGCGGTACGGCTCCCCGGGCGGCGCCACGATGAACACGTCACCGGCCCGGTACTCGGCCCGGTGCCGGCGCGAGCGGAACACGAACCGCCCCCGCAGCACCCGCCCGATCGCCACCGCCCGCATCGGCGTGTTCGCCACCTCGAGGCGCATCGTGAACGTGTTGTGGTGCAGCGCGATCGGCCCGACGGAGGCCTCGGAGATTCGGAAGCGGTGCCCGGTGCCGGTCGCCGTGAGCCGCAAGTCGCCGTACAGGGCGGCCAGGGCATGGCGCGCCACCTCGAGGTCGGTGGTCTCGTACAGCGTGGTCACGGACGTCTCTAGCGCAGCGTACGGCTCGGCGTCCGGCCGTCGGCGGCACGGTAGTGCCCCGCGACCTTGAGCTCCGCGAAGCCGGCACAGGCCTCGCGCGTGGCGATGTGGTTGAGCGCCTCGACGATCGCATCACGGCCGCTCGTGCGCAGATCCACGGTCCCGGACATTTGCCGCGCCCCCTCCCGGCGGCGGGACGGTACCTCGATCGACCATATACCCGCCAGACGAAGCGGTCACGGGTTTCGTCCAGCGGGCAAAACCGGCACCGATCCGTCGCTTTCCGACGTAGTCAGCCCCCCGGCCCCGGCCAGTCTGGTTGCGCCGGCAGCTCCACACCGCTCCAGCGTCATTTTTATGTAAATCGATATCGTTCGTACGATGGGTGGGCGTTTTGCGGCGGTTGCCCGGCGCTCGTGGTGATTGACGTTCGCTGCTTGCGCCCGGTGTGGTTCACGTTGCGACCGACGGAGCGGGGCCGCAGATGATGCCATTCGAGGTACGCAGCGGATGGATCACGGTCCGGCCGGGCAGCGCACCGGACCAGGTCCTGCACCTGGTCGCCGGCGGCCGCCTCGACCGTCTGGACCGCACCCGTTTCCTCGACGCCTTGACCGCGGCCGTGACCACCGGCCGCTCCGCGGTGGAGCTGGACGTGGAGCGGGTCACGCTGGTGGACGTGGCGGTCGTGCGCATCCTGCTGGAGGCCCGCCGGATCGCCGCGGCGCACGGCTGCGTGTTCCGCCTGATCCGCCCGGTGGGCCGTTTCGCCCTGATCCTGGACCTGACGGGCACGCGCGCGAAGTTGTGCGAGCCCGGCCCTGTGTCGCGCAGGCCGCGGGTGAGTGGCGCTTTGGAGGCAGGCCCTCGACCCGAGGCACCCCAGCCGCCGCCCATCACTTCGGCGCCCCCTTGAGCCCGTCTTTCGCCCGCTCCAGGCCGCCGGCCCGGCTTTTGTTTCCGCGATCATGCTGTTTCCGGCCCGCTCAGGCCTGGTTTTTCATCAACGCGGAAACAAAACGCTGCCGACCAGCTGGAACGCCCCCGGCGGTGCGCCGCCGAGCCCCGCAGGTGCGCACCAGCCCTGGACTCGCCACCGCGCGCGGGGACGAGGCCTACACCATTTCGGCGAACCCGATTCTCGGCCGCCCTCGAGCCCGGTTCGGCGGCGAACCCGGCGGAGCTTCGCACGTGCGCCCGACTCGGTCGGGCGGCGGCGATGAGCGCGGCGTCGGATCGGCCGGCGGTGATTCGGCGCGGCGTTGGGATGACCGGCGGCAGTGGGCCACCGCGTGGGGATGGCCAGCGGGGGTGGATCGCGGCGTTCGGGCGCGAGCCCGGCCGACGACGTGACCGGGCGGCCTGGTCCTGCCGCACGCAGGCGCGGACCGACGGCGGCTGCGGACTGCTGGCGGCTTGCGGCGGCAGCCGGTTGGGGCTTACGGCGGCAAGCGGTTTGGCTCGTGGCCCGCCTCAGTGCTGATCCGGCACCCAGGGCCCGACGCCGCCGATGCGCTCGACCGCGTACCGCGCGATGAACCCCGGCTGGCGCGGCGCCGGGAACTCGGTCCCCGGCCCGATGTACACCCTCGCGAGCCGGTCGAGCAGGTCCCACGCTTCGTCGCTGGGTTCGACGGTGGCCCGGGTTCGCAGCGCGGCGTACTCGTTCATGAATATCCCGGGCACCCGAGGGGCGTCGAAGGACAGGACCACCCGTGGGTCGCGCTCGATGTTGCGGAGCTTTCTGTGGTGGGCGAGGTGGCCGCTCACGATGTCGTCGCCGTCCAAGCCGATCCAGACGACCGTCACGTGTGGGCTGCCGTCGGGGTCCACTGTGCTCACGTGGGCCATCGGGCCGGACGCGATCAGGTCACGCAGCGACTGGGGGAGAGCGGTCACGCGATGCCCGCCACGAGATCGGCGGGCGACCGTGAGACGACGAGTTCGGCGGGCAACGGCGAGACCGCGAGATCGGCGGGTGACCGTGAGATCACGAGCTCGGCGGGCGACCGTGAGATGACGAGTTCGGCGGGCAAGGGCGAGACGATGAGATCGGCGGGTGACGGTGAGGCCGCGATGTCGGCGGGCGACCGCGAGAGTGCGGTCGTGCAGCGTCCGTCCCGGGCGGTGCCGTGGCAGGCGGCCCGGGCGGTGCCGCGGGAGGCCAGCTGCTGCGGAAGAGATGTCACGCGCGCAGCGTAGCGGGCGATCGAGTGAGCCATGGGTCCGTCCGTCAAAGCTCGCCGGGCTCTCGCTTGCCGGCGGTCGCAGTCGTCCGTGGGGCGGCCCGCGTGGGCGCTTCCGGTCTTGCACTTCCTACGGTAAACCATCCGAAAAAATCCGCACGTGCAGCAAAGCGGAGAGTTACCGACCGAGAGACCCTACGTGTCCGTGCGGCGGCGGAGGGTGCGGACTGACGTTGGGGTCAGAGCGGTCACTGTTGCCGCCGTCATGACCGTTGCGGCTACCAGGAGCCAGGTGCGGTCGCCTACGCGGGCGGCTATCGGGCCGGTCAGAGCCAGGCCGAGAGGGCGCATGACGAAAGAGCCGACCTGGTCGAAAGCGAAGACGCGGGCGAGCTTGTCGGGGGCGATGTTCTGCTGGATGGCCAGGTCCCAGTTGACGCTGAAGATCTCCAGGCCCAGGCCGTGCAGGAAGGCGCCGGCGAGGATGACCCACAGTGGGACGGGGAGGGCCATTGCCAGCGGGAAGCAGGCGGTGAGCGAGAGCCAGGCGGTGCCGGACAGGAGCATCCGCGATGGGCGGTAGCGCAGAGTGATCAGGCCGCCGGCCATGAAACCGGTCATCAGGGCCGCCAGGGACCAGCCCCAGGCCGCGCCGCCGAAGAGAGACGTGATGTGTACCGGGCCCAGTACGCCCTGGATGCCGCCGTAGATCAGGTGGTAGATCAAGGCCTGTGCGATGAGGAGCCAGAGCCAGGTGTGGCGGAAGACCTCGCGGGCGCCGGCGGTCAGGTCGTGCAGCATCGACGTTGCGGGCGGCGCCGGCTCCGAGGTTGCGGGGAGTCGCATCGCGGTGAAGCACAGGGCCGATGCCAGGAACGTGAACGCGTCGACGGCGATTGCCCAGCCGGGGCCGAACAGGGCGACCAGGACGCCGGCCAGGCTGAAGCCGAGGACCATTGCCGTGTTCTGGGACAGGCGCAGCAATGAGATCGCGGACGGGAGGGCGGGAGCGGGGACCGTCTGGGGGACCACGGCGCGGGAAGCCGGTGACGAGATTGCGGCCAGGGCGCCGTTGACGGCGCTCATCGCGGCCAGCATCGGGACCGTTGCCGAGTCCGTTGCCAGAGTCAGGGCCACGACCGTCTGGGATACGCAGGCCAGCATGGCTGCGCCGCGCATCAGCAGAGTGCGCGGGAAGCGGTCGCCCAGGACGCCGGCGAAGAGGGTGGTTACCACGTCCACCAGGGCGTATGCGGCCACCACCAGGCCCAGTTCCGTGGCCGAGCCGCCCAGGTGCAGTACCGCCAGGGCCATCGCCACGGGGGTGATCGCCGAGCCGAGGCCGATCAGGGTGCGGCCGGCCAACAGGTACCGGAACGGCGCCGAACGCCAGGGCGAGGTCGTCGCCGGTGGCGCGGGCAGGAGCACTGCGGTCATGGTCGCAAACTATTTCGCTGACGAACTTTTTGTCAACGAACTTTTCGCCAGCGAACGGAGTGCTACGATCGCCGCATGGGCGAGGACTTTGCCGATCGGCATGTGGCGCGGTGGCGGGATCACTGGGTCGAGGCCTCGTTCGACGACAAGGTTGAGGCGGCCACCGTTCGGCTTGTTCGGATCGCGCGGTACTTCAAGGACACCTCCGTCACCGCGGTCACCGAGGTGGGGTTGCAGCAGTTCGAGTACGAGACGCTGCACATGCTCATGATCCGGGACACGCCGGGGCATGCGTCGCCGCGGGCGCTCGCCGAGGATCTCGGGGTGTCGCCGGCCGGGATGACCGGGCGGCTCGATGCGCTGGAGAAGGCGGGCTATGTCAAGCGCACGCCCAGTGCCACCGATCGGCGCAGCGTGAACATCGAGGCGACCAGCGCCGGTGTTGCCGTGTGGCGGCGGGCTCTGGTGCTGCGGGGGCGGGCCGAGGAGGCGCTGCTGGGCAACCTGTCCGAGCGGGAGCTCGCGACCTTCAACCGGCTGCTGAAGAAGCTCACGCTCGTGATCGAGGGCGACGCCGAGTAGCTGCAGCCGGGGTGGCCTCAGGCGGTACGCCGGGTTCGGGTGGGGCGGAGCTCCCCCGGGCGAGCGGAGCGAGCTGTTGCAACAGCAGTGCGGACGAAGGCGGCCAGCGCCGTCGAGCGGCTGCGTTCCGGCCAGGCCAGCACGAGCGAGATCGGGCCGGCGTCCTCGACGGGGACGGCGACCAGGTCGCGGCGCAGGTACGCCTCGGACGCGGCGGGCAGCAGGGCGATGGTCTCGCCGAGCGCGATCAGCTGCATCAGCTGGGAGCCGTCGCGCACGACGGGGCCGGTGCCGGGCACGTCGCGCCAGCGGGGCAGCGTTTCGCCGCTCAGGTCGTCGAGGCGGATCGAGCGGCGCCCGGCCAGCCGGTGGCCCTGCGGCAGCACGGCGATCTGGCCGTCGACGTGCAGCAGCTCGGTGTCGAAGCCGCTCGCGTCGTCGTGCGGCAGGTGCAGCAGCGCCATGTCGGCCTCGCCCGTGCGCAGCAACGTGGCCTGCTCGGCGACGCCGCACACGTGGACGTCGACGGTGGCCGGGGCGGGTTGTTCGCGGTACCGCCGCAGGATCTCCGGGACCAGGCCCGCGTCGGCGCCGGCCTTCATCGCGAGCACCAGCCGAGGTCGGGCTTCGGCCGCGCGGCGCGTGCGGTGGCCGGCGGCGGCCGCGGCGTCCAGGACCTTGCGCGCCTCGTGCATGAGGACCTTGCCGGCGGCGGTGAGCCGGACGCCGCGGCCGGCCCGCTCGAGCAGGGGCACGCCGACGCGGCGCTCGAGCTTGCTGATAGCCCGGGACAGCGGCGGCTGGGCCATGCCGAGCCGTTCGGCGGCGCGGCCGACGTGCTGCTCCTCGGCGACGACCACGAAGTAGGCGAGCTCGCGGGTCTCCAGCCGTTCCATACCCAAAGGGTATCGGTTGGCGACCCGGGTCGTCATGGATCGCCCGGCCGGGCGCGTGATGGGCTGGGCCCATGACCGACAACAACGACATGGCCGGACGGATCGTGCTGGTCACCGGCGGGAACAAGGGCATCGGGCGGGAGATCGTCGCGCAGCTGGCGCGGCTCGGGGCGACCGTGCTGCTGGGCGCGCGGGACAAGGCGCGGCGCGAGGACGCGGTGGCCGCGCTGCGGGCCGACGGGCTCGACGTGCACCCCGTGGCGCTGGACGTGACCGACGCGGCGTCGGCGGCCGACGCGGCGGATCGGCTCGGCCGGGAGTTCGGCCGGCTCGACGTGCTGGTGAACAACGCCGCCATCACCGGCGGGCGGCCGGGCGAGCCGTCGGCGATGGACCTCGACCGGCTGCGGCTGGTGTTCGAGACCAACGTCTTCGGCGTGCTCGCCGTCACCAATGCGATGCTGCCGCTGCTGCGCCGCTCGGCGGCGCCCGTGATCGTCAACGTGTCGAGCTCGGTCGGGTCGCTCCAACGGGCCGCCGGCGGCGAGTGGGACGCGATGCCGGCGTCGGCGACGTACGTGCCGTCGAAGACGGCGCTGAACTCGCTGACGCTGCAGTATGCCAAGGAGCTGACCGGTATCCGGGTGAACGCGGTCAACCCGGGGTGGTGCGCCACCGATCTCAACGGGTTTCAGGGGGAGCTCAGTGCTGCGGAGGGTGCGGCGGTTGTGGTGCGGTACGCGACGATCGGGGCGGACGGGCCGACCGGCGGCTTCTTCGGCGCGGACGGCGTCGAGCCCTGGTGACCTGGAGGTTGATACAGCGGTTCGGGTGCAGCGGAGCTATGGATACAGCGGGATCTCGCCGGAGCCGCGGATGATCAGGCGGGTCGGGACGACCACGCGTTCTATCGGCCGGTCGGGGTGCTCGAGGCGGGAACGGAACAGCTCGAAGGCGGTGCGGCCGATCTCCTCGTCGCCCTGTGCGACCACCGTCAGGCCGGGGCGCAGCAGGTCGGCGAGGGGGAAGTCGTCGAAGCCGACCAGGGCCACCGCGCCGAAGTCCTCGCCCAGGGCGCGGATCGCCGCGACCGTCGTGGAGGCGTTGCCGGTGATGACGGCGGTGACCGGGTCGGGGTCGTGGCGGACCGACGCCAGTGCGGCGGCGATGCGGGACTGGTCGACCGGGCCGGGGTGCACCAGGCCGTCGTGCGGTGCGCCCGCGGCCGCGGCGCAGGTGCGGAACGCCATCGCGCGCACGTGGCCGGTGTAGATGCGCTCGTCGTCGCCGATGTAGGCGATGCGGCGGTGGCCCCGGCGGTACAGGTGCTCGAAGGCCTGCGCGATGCCGCCGGGGTTGTCCGTCAGCACGGTGTCGACGTCCACGCCCGTCGCGGGGCGGTCGAAGGCGACGACCGGCAGGCCGGAGTCGATCTCGGCCTGGAGGTACCCGTGGTTCTCCGCGATCGGCTCGATGATGATGCCGTCCATGCGCCGGCCGGACATCGAGCGGACCGCGTCGCGCTCGAGGCGCTCGTCGTCCTCGGTCGACATCGCCACCACCATCAGGCCCGCGGCGCGCGCGGTGGCCTCGATGGCGCTCAGGACCGGGTGCGCCTCGGAGATGTTGCGCACGGCGGCGCCGATCGTGCCGGTCCGGCCGCTGCGCAGCTGGCGGGCGCGCTCGTCGACCTTGAAGTCCAGGGAGTCGATGGCGGCGCGGATGCGCTCGGCGAAGTCCGGGCCGACGGTGTCGTCGCCGTTGACGTAGCGCGACACGGTGCGTAGCGCGACGCCGGCCTCGCGTGCCACGTCGGCCATCGTGGGGCGGCGCTGCCGTGCTCTCACGTGGTTCACGCTGGGTCCCCTTCGATGTTCGGCGCGCGCCTCTTGACACCGCGTGGCGACACTCTACTGTAACCGGCGAGACAACGTTATCTCGCAGCTAACGAAAACGAAGTAGTCACTCGAAGCAGTCAAACGAACGCACCCCAAAACGAAGCAGCCGAGCCGCCGACACCCCAACCCCGGCGGCCGTGAAGGCACATCCCCCAGCCAGGAAGGATGCCATGCTCCGCAAACGCCACGCCGCATTCCGAAAATGCCTCGCCGCGATCGCCGCGGCAAGTGTCCTGCTGACCGCCGCGTGCACCGAGAAGGCCAAGGACGGCCAGGTCACGCTCACCTACATGACGTTCAACACCCCGTCGCTGACCGCCGAGTTCTGGGCGAAGTCCATCGCCAACGCCCAGCAGAAGGTGCCGGGCCTGACCGTCAAGCAGCTCGTCGCGCCCAACACCGACCGCGACGCCTACGCCAAGCAGCTGCAGGCGTCCGGGCAGTTCCCGGACCTGCTGCAGTCCATCACCCCGGCCCAGTACACCGGCGCCGGGCTCCTGCAGCCCTACGACCAGGCCTGGGTCGACGCGAACTTCCTGCTCCCGCAGGGCAACGCGATCAAGTCCAAGGTGTACATCCCGCCGACCAACTCCCAGATCATCCCGCTGGTCTTCTACAACAAGAAGCTGTTCGCGCAGGCCGGCGTGGCGGTGCCCAAGACGTGGTCGGACTTCCTGCAGGCCTGCGCCACGCTGAAGGGCAAGGGCATCACCCCGATCGAGCTCGGCGGCAACGACCCGTTCGCGGCCGGCATGCCCCTGGTCGGGGCGTTCAGCGCCGACGTGCTGGGCAAGAACCCCGACTGGATCCAGAAGCGCTACGCCGGCGCGGTCAAGTTCACCGACGCCGACGTGGTCGCCGCCGCCACCAAGGTCCGCACGCTGGTGACGAACGGGTACTTCGAGGACGGCGCCCTCAACGTCAGCTACGCCGACTCCATCACGAACTTCAACGCCGGCAAGGCCGCCATGTACCCCATGGGCAGCTGGTACCTCGGCTCGGTACCGAAGGACAAATGGGAGGACATCGGGGTCTTCCCGTGGCCGACCGACGACGGCTCGCTCGTCGTGCCGTTCTCCGTCGGCGGCTCGATGGCCATCAACGCGCACACCAAGCACATGGCCGAGGCCACGGCGTTCGCGCAGGCGTGGTCGCTCGACCCCGGCAACCTCAAGGCGCTCATCGAGGGCGACGGCGCGTTCCCGATGCTCAAGGGCAAGACGCTCGCCGACTACTCGGTGAGCGTGAGCCCGGTGTTCAAGGACTCCTACGCCTTCGTCACCGAGCAGAACAAGAAGGTGTACGCGATCGCCTGGGCGACCAACGACGACTCGCTGCCGGGTTCCCTGAACAACGATTTCTTCGCCGCAGCGCAGGGGCTGTTCAACTCCGGCGACGTGGCCGCACAGATGGCCAAGCTGGACACGTCCTGGGCCAGCGCCACCAAGTAACGGCATTACCGGGCGGCGGGGTCCTGGGCAGGCCCCGCCGCCGTCCACATCGGAGGGACCACGCGTGTCACAGCGCAAGACCCAGGACTTCGGCCTGCGCACGGTCGCCGGCGTCGGCCTCGTCCTGTATGTCACGTTCATCGTCGTACCCGTCTTCATGAGCCTGCGCAGCAGCTTCACCGACCAGAACCCGCTCAGGTCCGCCAGCTCCTTCGTCGGCCTGGCCAACTACCGCGAGATGTGGCAGGACGAGGAGCTGCGCGCCAGCGTCCTGTACACCCTGGCGCTGGCCTTCGGGGTCACGCTCGCCGCCAACGCGCTCGGCCTGGCCCTCGCGCTGCTGCTCAACGGCACCGGGCGCAGCTACCGGGCGCTGCGCACGATCGCGTTCCTGCCGCAGGTCGTCTCCGGCATCATCGTCGGCTTCGTGTGGAAGACGATCCTGACCCACGACGGGCTGCTCAACGACGTGCTCGTCTCGGCCGGCGTCGTCTCCGCGCCGGTCGACTGGCTCGGCACGCCCGGCATGGCGCGGATGAGCGTCGGCGTCGTCGTGGCCTGGGTGCTGTCGGGGTTCACCACGGTGGTGTACCTCGCGGCGCTGCAGCACATCCCGCGCGAGCTCTACGACTCCGGGGCGATCGACGGCGCCGGGCCCGTGCAGCGCTTCCGGCTCATCACGTGGCCGATGGTGGCGCCGGCGACCACGATCTCCGTCACCATCTCGCTCATCACGGTGCTCAAGCTGTACGACATCATCGCCGTGCTGACCGCGGGCGGCCCGTCGTACGCCACCCAGTCCACCGCCCAGTACATCGTGAAGATGGCCTTCACCAGCGACCGCTTCGGCTACGCCTCGGCCGTCGCCATGTTCCTCCTGCTCGCATCGGCGGTCATCGCCCTGTCCGTGACGAGCGCTCTACGCCGCCGGGAGATCGACCTGTGAGCAACGAACGGGCCACCAGATACGGCAATCGCCTGCGGCTGCTCGCCGCGGCCGTGGTCATCCTCGTGTTCGTCAGCCCCATCTACGTCACCATCGTCAACGCGTTCAAGTCCGAGGACGACATCCGCGCCAACCCGGCCGCGCCGCCGCTGCACCCCACCCTGGCCAACCTGACGACCGCGATCAACCGACCCGACGAGCTGCTGCAGGCGGGCCTGCGCAACTCCCTCATCGTCGTGGCCTGCTCGATCGTGCTGCTCATCCCGCTCACGTCGATCTTCAGCCTGTACGTCTCCCGCCGCCGGACCCGGGCGCGGGCGGCCCTGCTCGCGCTGCTGGCCGCCGGGCTGATGATCCCGCCGCAGGTGGTACTGCTGCCGACGATCCAGATCCTGACCGCCGTCGGGCTCGACCACTCCTACCCGGGGCTGATCCTGTCCAACGTCGCCGGCGGGTACTTCTCCTTCGGCGTGTTCGTCTACACCGGCTTCATGCGCTCGGTGCCCGACGAGATCATCGAGGCGGCCCGCCTCGACGGCGCGTCCGGGCTGCGCATCTGGTGGAGCATCGTCATGCCGCTGGTCCGCCCGGCCACCGCCACGGTGGCGATCTTCCTGTCCCTGTGGATCTGGAACGACTTCCTCAACCCGCTGTTCATCCTCGGCCCGCTGACCGGGCAGACCATCACCACCGGGCTGTACCTGTCCGTCGGGCAGTACCAGACGAGCTTCGGGCAGCTGTTCGGCATCATGTTCCTCGCCGGCGTCATCCCGGTCGCCGGGTACCTGTTCATGCAGAAGCACTTCGTCGCCGGCCTGACCCAGGGATCGTCGAAGTGAGCGCCGTGCCGCCGCTCGGCGACGTCGCCGGGCAGTGGATGGACGCCGCCCAGCTCGCCCACCTGCCGTCGCTGCGCAACCAGACCGGCCAGGCGCACGTCAACCACGACCTGGCGTCGCTGTCGTGGCTCGCCGCGCCGCCGTACACGTTCGGCTACCACACCGGCGTCCTGCGCCTCGACGGCGCGACGCTGCCGGCGCAGCGGCTGCGCTGGCGGCCCTGGGGCGTGACCCGCGAGCACACCGGCACCGACGTCACCGTGCGCACCGACACCCGCATGGCCCTCGCGGGCGACGAGGTGCTGTGGCGGGTGGAGCTGACCAACGACACCGGGGAACCGGTCACCTGCCGGCTCGAGCAGGAGCTGTTCGCCGCCGTCGCGCACACCGAGACCGGCTGGGGCTGGCTGCACGACGTGCCGTGGACCGCCGGCAACCACCACGACTTCATGACCCTGGAACGCATCCGGGCCACCACCCTCGCCGGCGGCAGCGGCCACTATCTGCTCGGCCCCGGCCGGCGGGTGCTGCGCCTCGGCCGGCCCCGCCCGCCCGGCATCCAGCGCGACGCCGTCACCGACGTCATGGACCTCTCGCACGAGCTGCCGCGCCACGTCAGCCCCGACACCGTCTACCCGCACACCCGCTCGGCGACGGCGACGCTGCGCATCGACGGCGCCGAGCACACGCTGCGCGAGGGGACCGAGATCGCGCTGGACGCCTCCGAGCTGCGCGCCGGTGACGTGCTGGCGTTTGCGGTACGCCCGGACGCCCCCGACGACACCGGCATCCTGCTGACACACGGCAACCACCCCGACTCGCTGCAGGCCGGCCTCGACCGCGGCCGGCTGTGGTTCGGCATCGCCGGCGAGCAGGAGTACGCCACCGCCCCGCTGACCCCGGGGACCTGGCACCGGGTCGAGATGGCCGTGCACGCCGACCACGCCCAGCTGTTCGTCGACGGCCGCCCCGCGGCCCGGACCCGGCACTGGACGCGCTCGACGCGGTGGAAGCCGGTGTGGGACGGCGCGCACGTCACCATCGCCGACACCCGCTCGCCGGCGCGCGCCGCGTACGCGTTCGCGTCCGCGCCCGACGCCGTGCAGGAGAGCGGCTGCGGCGCCCGCGCGGCGTGGACGCTCACCCTGCCGCCGGGCGGGTCGCGGACGGTCGGCATCGTGTGCGCGTACGGCGCCGACGACGCCGTCACCATCCGGGCCGCGCGGGTCGCCGAGGCGTTCGGCGCCGCGTTCGACGCCGTCGAGGACGGCTGGCACGCGCTGTGGGCGAAGATGTTCACGCCGGGCAACGACGCGTTCAGCGGCCACCTGCCGACCCTGCAGGCCGAGGACGCCGGCGTCGGGCGCGCGTACTACATGGGCGCGCTGCTGGCCCTCTACATGCGCAACGTGCGGGCCAGCGCCACCGAGCCGGTGTTCCTGACCGGGGGACCACGGCTGGGCGCGACGACGACCTACTTCTGGGACCACACGGAGTGGAGCCGGCTGTACGCCATGCTGGAGCCGGCCGGCCTGCGCTCCTGGCTGCTGCGCGCCCTGTCGATCCCCTACGGCGACTGCTTCGGCTTCGACACCCGCAGCGGCGGCCCGCTCGGCAACGCCTACGTCGCCACCGACTACTCGCTGTTCCGGCTGGTCGAGCACTACGTCGCCGTCACCGGCGACACCGCGTTCCTGGACGAGCGGCCCGGCGGCCGCAGCGTCCTGGAGCACGTGCGCGGGCTCGCCTACGGCTGGGCGGGGCGCACCACGGCGGCGACCGGCGGGGTCCTGGCCGACCTCGGCCCCGACCCGTGGAAGCTGCTCGAGTGCGTGCCCGGCTACGTGCACGCGGTCGCGTCGTTCAACGCCGCCTACGTGGGCATGCTGCGCGCCTACGCGCGGCTGCTGCGCTCCCGCGGCGACGCGGGCGGCGCGCAGGAGGCCGACACGGACGCGGGACGGCTCGCCGAGGCCGTGCTCGGGCTCGCCACCCCCGACGGGCGCTGGCGCATCCGGCGACCGGACGGCGACGAGGCCATCGGGCACTGCCTGGACTTCGGGCTCACGGCGGCGTACCTGCACGACGACCTCGACGCCGGGCAGCGCGCGGCGATGGTGGCGTTCGTCGAGTCGAAGCTCCTGGCCGGCCCGTGGATGCGGGCCCTGGCCCTCGACGATCCCGCGGCGCCGAGCGCGAACCGGCCCGACCACGGCGCCGCCGGCGCGTTCGGGGCCTGGCCCGGCGTCACGGCGTACGGCCTGGCCCGCCTCGGCCGGCCCGACCTCGCCGCCCGGCTGCTCGCCGGCACGCCGGCGGCGGCGTCGGGCGGGCTGTGGGGGCAGGCGCAGGAGATCGTCGAGGAGGGCGGGACGATCCGGGCGCGGGTCGCCGAGGCGGGCGTGTCCAACCGGGACGCGATCGCCGGGGTCGGCATCGCAGAGGCGGTCGTCGCCGGCCTGTTCGGCGTCGAACCGGGGTTCGGCGAAGCGCCGCCGGCCCGGCAGGCCTGGCATGTTCCGGGTGTCGGCACGCTCACCAACGTGAACCTGCCGGCCAGGCCCGCCGGGCGCGGCGATCAGGAGATGTTCAGGTCGTCGACGTAGCCGCGGTAGCCGCCCGTGGCGTTCGGGGCGTCGAACCCGACCAGGATCCGGTTGATCTGCTTGTTCGCGTTGCGGGTGCCGAGGTTCACCGTCACCTGGTTCCAGGCGTCGAGGGTGAGGTGCCCGCACTGCGCGGACGGGTGGGCGCCGTCGCCCGTCTGGTCGGTCGAGCCCGAGTCGCGCAGGGCGGTGCCGTCGGTGAAGATCAGGTCGATCGCGACGCACGTGCTGGTCGTCGCCCCGGCCGGCACGTACGGCGTGGTCGCGCTGCTCTGCGGGTAGATCCAGTAGCTCAGCGTCTTGCCCGAGCCGATCGCGAGGGGCGCGCCGCCCAGGTCGTACACCTTCAGGTAGGCGTGCACGGCCGAGCCGCCCTGCGCGGCGCCGGAGTACATGAGCGAACCCGTGCCGGCGTGGAACGTCTCGCCGGTGCGGGCGCCGGCCTCCGGGCCGCTCAGCCCGCAGCACAGCCCGCCGACCCCGGCCAGGCCGCCGCCGGAGGAGTCGACCGTGTCCGACCACGACAGCGCCGGGCCCGACGCCTCGAAACCGCTGGCGAACGACGACGACGTGCTCCCGCCGCCGGTCTGCATCGGCTGGGCGAGCTGCGCGTTGATGGTCGCCAGCGCGGTGCCGGCCGGCGCGAGCGCGATCGTCTCGCCGGCCGAGGTGGCCAGGGTGAGCCGGGCGCCGCTCACCGTGCCGGCGGAGGCGCCGTTGCGGTACACCTGCACGGAGCCGCCCCACGGGTTCGTGACGGTGGCCGTGCCGCCCTTCTGGCTCACGATCCGGATGTACTGCACCGTGCCGCCGGCCCGGCTCGCCGACACCAGGAAGCCGCCGCGGGCCAGCAGGTCGCCGAACTTGGCGCTGGTGCCCGACGGCCAGGCCGGGAAGACCTTGATGTCGCCCTGGAAGGACTGCAGCAGCATCTCGCCGAGGCCGCCCGCGACGACGTTGACCCCCTCGATGCCGCCGCCGCTGTGGTGGATGGCCATGTTCGGGTAGGCGTACTGGGTCGCCTCCGCGCGCAGCCCGGCGAGGATGGTGCCCGGGTCGTAGCCGACGGCGGCGGCCGCGGCGTAGAACGTCGGCGGTGCGTTGCCGCCGTGCCAGGCGTTGCTCAGCTGCCCGATCGTGTTGCGCGCCGTCTGCTGCAGGGTCGCGGAGCTGTTCAGGCCGACCTGCAGGCCCGGGTACACGTGCTGGATGACGATGTCGTTGCCGTCGTTGACGAACCCGGCGCCGGTCGAGGTCTCCCGGAACACCGTCTGGCCGTTGACCGTCGTGGTCGCGAACGGCGCCAGGTGCGCGTCGATGTTCGTCCAGGTGGCGCGGGTGCCGGAGTCCTGTCCCAGGGCCGCGCTCATGTCGGCCAGGCCGCCCATGAGCAGGTGCAGCAGGCCGAGGGTGAGGCTGCTGTCGGTCTGCGGGTAGGGGTTGTCCTCCTGCGGCGCGTCGTTGGTCACGTGGTAGGTGCCGGAGCCGTCGACGGTCAGGTAGTTCTGCCAGAACAGCGCGACCTGCTTGAGCCACGGGTAGACGCGCTGGGCGTAGGCGGTGTCGCGGGTGTACAGCCAGCGCATGATCATGACCGAGGCCAGGTTGGCGGCGTTGGACTTCTGGTTGTGCAGGTTCATGTCGGCGCTGGTGCCCTTCGGGGAGAGCCCGACCGGGTACAGCACGCCGGTGAAGCCCTGCTGCGCGGCGAGGGCCTGGCCCGGCGTCTGCCAGTCGAGCACCGGCTGGTCGTAGGGCTCCAGCAGCGGGATGTGGTTGCTCGACAGGGCGGCGTAGAACGGCGCCTGGTAGTTGTAGTTCGTGTGGTAGTCGCCGTTCCAGTTCATGGACCCGGTGATCCAGCTGCCCCACAGCCCCGGTGCGTACTTCCCGGCACGCGACGTCGAGCCCAGGATGTACAGCGAGCCGTACCACTGCTTCTCGACGGCCTTGTCGGGGATCTCGACGTACGACTGCTGCCAGAAGCCCTGCCACCACGAGCGGTGCGCCGCGGCGAGGTCGTCCGCGCCGGCCTGGGTCAGCGCCGAGACGAGCCCGGTCGCGGCGCCCTGGTAGCCGGAGTTGTCGATCGACGAGACGATGCCGGCGACGAACGTGTAGGTGGTGCCGGGGTTGAGCGTGACGCTGATCCGGTTTCCGGACACGGACTGGCTGCCGCCGATGACCCGTGAGGCGACGCGCGCCTGCGGTCCGGAGCCGTCGGCGGACACGTCGGCATTGAGCACCGAGCCGCTGGTGGACACGGTGGGCGTGCCGCCGGAGCCGTTCTGCACGGTGAAGGTCGCCGCCTGGCTGGAGCCGGTGACGCTGAGCGAGGTGACGAAGACGCCGCTGGTGGCCGACACCCAGCTCGTCGCCGTGAGCGTGGTGCCGCCGAGCGTGTAGGTGCCCTGCGCCTGGCCGCGGGCGATGTCCTGGACCATCCGGTAGCTCGCGCCGGACAGGCCCGGCACGGCCAGCACGATGCGGCCGAGCGGCTTGATCGCGTGCGAGCCCAGCGAGAAGAAGTCGTTCTTGCCCAGGTAGAACGTCTGGTTGGTGATCGGGCCGCCGGCGGTGACGCCGATGTCGCCGTTGCCCAGCAGCGGGCCGTCGGGCGTGTCGCCGGTGCCGAAGTGTGACGGCGGTGCGGTCCAGACGCCCTGGTACTGCTGGACGACCCGCCACGCCTGCGAGGCGGTGACGGTGTCGGCGCTCGCCGGCGGCGCGCAGGCGTTGGTCAGGGCCGCGGCGGCCAGGGCGCTCGCCGCGGCGGCGGCGATGAGACGGCTGCGTCTCATGAGGAGGTCCTCTCGGTCGGCGGTGGCGCGCCCCGCCGGCGGAGGCGGGGCGCGCTGCGGGGTATTCGCGGGCGCCGATCCCGTGACATGCGAAATAACGTTATCTCGCGGCTCCCCGCGGGTAAAGCCCCGCGCGCTCGAGCATCGCCCGGACCTCTTCGGCGCCCTCGTTGGCGCCGAAGAGCTCGGTGCCGGGGCCGAAGCGGGCGCCCTGTGCGAGTGGCCCGGCGTCGACCGGGTCGAAGCCGAACCGGTCGACGAGGTCCGCCACCGCCGCCCGGTCGGCCGGGTCGTCGCCGGCGATCGCCAGGGCCCGGCGGCCCGGCGCGCCCGCCGGCCGTGCCTGTTCGTCGAGGTCGTGGTATCCCATGTGGTTGAACGCCTTGACCACCCGGGCGCCCGCCAGGAAGTCGCGGACCAGCTCGCTCGACGTCGTGGCCGGGTCGGTCAGGTCGTCGCGGACGCCGTCGACCTCCCACCAGTAGTTCATCGCGTCGACGACGAGCTTGCCGCGCAGCGCCCCGGCCGGGATCGTGCGGTACTTGCCCAGGGGCAGCGCGAGGATGACCACGTCGGAGTGGGCCGCCGCCTCGGCCGCGGTCACCGCCGTGGCGCCCGGCGCGACGACCTCGACGATGAGCGAGATCGCCGACGCCGGGCCGGAGCCGGCCACCAGGACCCGGTAGCCGGCCGCCACGGCGAGGCGGGCGAGCACGGTGCCGACCTTGCCGGCCCCGAGGATGCCGACGGTCAGCGGGGCGCTCATTGCGCGATCAGCTCGCGGACCATCGGCAGCACCTTGGCGCCGTAGAGCTCGACGGCCCGGATGCGGGCGCTGGCCGGCTGCGACCCGGCCGTGTAGATGAGGTCGAAGCGGCCGACGCCGAGCTTCGTGATCGAGCGGGCCATCTTGCGGGCGACCGTCTCCGGCGAGCCGATGTACATCGACCCGTGCTCGACCTCGTGGTCGAACTCGGCCCGGCGCAGCGGCGGCCACCCGCGCAGCTTGCCGATGCGGTCGCGGATCACCTTGTACCGCGGGTAGAACAGCTCCTTGGCCTCCGCGTCGGTGTCGGCGACGAAGCCCGGCGAGTGCATGCCGACCGGGTGCGCGGTGGTGCCGAACTCGGCCGCGGCCCGGTTGTACAGCGTCAGGTAGGGCGCGAACCGCTCCGGCGCGCCGCCGATGATGGCGAGCATGAGCGGCAGCCCGTAGCGGGCGGCGCGGACCACCGACTGCGGCGAGCCGCCGACGCCGACCCACGTGTCCAGGTGCCCGGACTCGGTCTTGGGGAACACGTCGGCGTCGACCAGCGGCGCGCGGGTGGTCCCGCTCCAGGTGACCGGTTCCTCGCGCAGCAGCTGGGCGAACAGCTCGATCTTCTCCTCGAACAGCACGTCGTAGTCGCGCAGGTCGTAGCCGAACAGCGGGAACGACTCGGTGAACGAGCCCCGCCCGAGGATCACCTCGGCCCGCCCGCCGGAGAGGGCGTCGACGGTCGCGAAGCGCTGGAACACCCGCACCGGGTCGTCCGAGCTGAGCACGGTGACCCCGGACCCGAGCCGGATCCGCGACGTGCGCCCGGCGATGCCGGCCAGCACGGTCTCCGGGCTCGTGACGGCGTACTCCGGGCGGTGGTGCTCGCCGAGCGCGATGACGTCCACGCCCAGGCTGTCGGCGAGCACGGCCTCGTCGACGACCTGGCGGATCGCGCCCGCGTAGGACATGAGCGCGCCCTTGTCGTCCTCCGGCACGTCGCCGAAGGTGTCCAGGCCGAACGTGACATCCACCATGGCCTGCTCCCTTCCGAGATGATTGACGCGTCAATCGTGCCGCGAATATGATTGACGCGTCAATCGAGAGGGCGTGGTTGTGGTGGGGAACACCCGGGAGCGCGGCCGGCGGCTGCCGACGCGCGACGAGCTGCGCGTCTGGCGGGACTTCATCGAGACCGCCGAGGCGCTGCGCAACCAGCTGTCGGCCCGCCTGCAGTCCGAGACCGGGCTCTCGCCCGCCGACTACTCGGTCCTGCTGGCGCTCAGCGAGGCGGACGGCACCCGGCTGCGCTCCTCCGACCTCGCCGCGACCATCGGCTGGCAGCGCAGCCGCCTGTCGCACCACCTGGCCCGGATGGAGCCGCGCGGCCTCATCCGCCGCGAGGAGTGCGCCACCGACAGCCGCGGCGCCGACGTGGTGCTCACCGACGCGGGCGCCGAGGCGTTCCGGGCCGCCACGTTCCCGCACCTGCTCGCCGTGCGCGAGCTGTTCCTCGACGCGCTCAGCGCCGAGCAGCTCGACGCCGTCGCCGCCGTCACGGCCGCGCTGCGCGCCGGGGCGCTGGGCGACTCGCCACCCGCGAAGTAGGTGGCGTTCCGCCCACGTTCGGGGGTGCCCGCCCGGCCGGGCGGCGACGGATCGTAATGGCATGCGCATCCATCTCCTCGCCGCCGCGCTGGCGTGCGCGCTGCTCGGCGGGTGCACGGGCGGCGCCAGGGACCCCGGGCGCCCGGCCGGCACCGCCGGCGGGACCACCGCGGCGAGCGCCGACGCGGCCGCCGTCTTCCGGCAGGTGGCCGAGTGCTTCCGGGCGCACGGTCACCCCGACTTCCCCGACCCGGTGCTGGGCGCCGACGGCATGTGGGGCTTCCCGGCCGACACCGAGCGGGTCGACGTGCCCGAACCCTGCGCCGACGTCTTCCGCCAGTCCAAGGCCGTGTACCCGAACCGGCCGAAGGGGCCGGTCGTGACGGCGTCCGGCCTGGCCCTCGCGCGCCGCTTCGCCCAGTGCATGCGCGACAACGGGGTGCCCGACTGGCCCGACCCGAACCCGGACGGCACTTACACCGTCCCCGACCGGCTCGTGCGCCCCGAGGACGAGAGCCTGTGGCAGCCCGCGGCGAGCGGTCCGTGCAAGGCCTACGCGCCACCGGGCGGCCCGGAGGTGAAGGTGGGTTAGGACCGCGGCGCACCGGGCAGGGCGGGGCTCGATCGCATCCCGCCAGGACGGAGGAACCAGCTCGTGGGGCAGACCAGCCAGAGCAGCGGGCCGCGCATGGTCGCTGCGGCGTTCAGCGTGAACGGGCGGGCGGTGCGCGTCGACGCCGACCCGCGGGAGAGCCTCCTCGACGTGCTGCGCGAACGGCTGGCGCTGACCGGCACCAAGAAGGGCTGCGACCAGGGGCACTGCGGCGCCTGCACGGTCCACGTCGGCGGGCTGCGCGTCCTTGCCTGCCTCACCCCGGCGGTACAGGCCGACGGGCAGGAGGTCACCACCATCGAGGGGATCGCGGGCGAGGGCGGCACGCTGCACCCGCTGCAGCAGGCGTTCATCGAGCACGACGCGCTGCAGTGCGGGTACTGCACGCCGGGGCAGATCATGTCGGGCCTGGCCTGCATCGCCGAGGGCAACGCCGGCGACGAGGAGACCGTCCGGGAGTACATGAGCGGCAACGTCTGCCGCTGCGGCGCCTACGTGGGCATCGTCGCCGCCGTGCGGCAGTGCGCGCTGCGGGCGGGTGCCTGAACGATGCGCCCCTTCGACTACCACCGGCCCGAGAACCTGCCGCAGGCCCTCGCGACGCTGCGCGACGCCGGCGACGCGGCGCTGCCCCTGGCCGGGGGCACCACGCTGTACGACCTCATGAAGATCGGCGTCGAGACGCCCGACGCCGTCGTGGACATCCACCGCCTGCCCGAGCTCGACCACGTCGGCGTCGCCGGCGGCGAGCTCGTCATCGGCGCCGGGACCCGGATGGCGCGCGCCGCCGCGCACCCGGCCGTCATGCGCGACTTCCCGGCCGTGTCGCAGTCGCTGTGGCGGGCCGCGTCGCAGCAGCTGCGCAACATGGCCACCATCGGCGGCAACCTGCTGCAGCGCACCCGCTGCACCTACTTCCGCGGCGGGGCGCCCTTCCCGTGCAACAAGCGCGACCCGGGCAGCGGCTGCGCGGCGATCGGCGGGCGCGACGGCGGGCACGCCGTGCTCGGCGTCAGCGACGACTGCATCGCCACGTACCCGGGCGACCTTGCCGTCGCCCTCATCGCCTTCGACGCCGTCGTCGACGTCGCCGGGCCGGCCGGCGCGCGCACGGTGCCGATCGCCGAGCTGCACCGCTCGCCCGGCGACACCCCACACCTGGAGCACACCCTGAACCCCGGCGAGCTCATCACCCGCGTCCGGGTGCCGTTCTCCGACATCGCCCGCGAGTCCACCTTCCTCAAGGTCCGGCCGCGGGAGAGCTACGCGTTCGCGCTCGCCTCCGCCGCCGTCGGCGTGCTGCGCGGCTTCGACGGTGAGGTCCGCGAGTGCCGGATCGCGCTCGGCGGCGTCGCGACCCGCCCGTGGCGCGCAACCGAGGCCGAGCGCGTCCTGGCCGGCCGGCCGCTGACCGCCGAGTCCGCGCGCGAGGCCGGCGACGTCGCCATGCGCGGCGCCCGGCCCGGCCGCGACAACGCCTACAAGGTCGAGCTCGGCGCGCGCACCGTCGCCGAGGCGCTGCTGCGCGCCGCAGGGAGCGAGCGATGAACGGCAACCGCGCCCGCGTCGACGCCCGCGACAAGGTCATGGGCGCCCCCCTGTTCGCCGCCGACCGGGTGCCCGACGGCCTCGCGCACGCGGCCCTCGCCACCGCCACCATCGACCGGGGGCGCATCGCCGCGCTCGACACCGCCCGAGCGGAGGCGGTGCCCGGCGTGCGGCTCGTGCTGACCCGCCTCGGCGAGGACGAGCTGCGCACGGCCGGGTTCCTCATGGCCGGCGGGTACGCCTTCCAGAGCTTCCAGCCGCTGACGTCGGACCGCATCGCCTACCGCGGCCAGCCCGTCGCCCTCGTCGTCGCCGACGACCCCGTCGCCGCCACCCACGCCGCCGAGCTCGTCGAGGCCCGCTACGAGGCCGAGCCGCACGCGGTGCGCATCGACGACCCGGGCGCCACGGTCGTGCTGCAGCAGGAGGCGATCCCGCTGCCGTTCCTGGCCGACGTCGTGGTCGGCGACGCCGACGCCGAGCTCGCCAAGGCCGAGGTGCGCGTCGAGGCCGTCTACGAGCACCCGTCGCAGAACTCGGCGCCGATGGAGCTCATCGGCGCCGTCGTGCAGTGGCGCGGCGACACCCTCGTCGTGCACGAGGGCACCCAGAACGCGGCGTCGATCCGCCACGGGCTGGCGCACCAGCTCGGCATCGACGCCGAGCGGGTGGAGGTCGTCTCGCCGTACACCGGCGGCGGCTTCGGCCAGAAGAACTCCCTGCAGCCGCACATCGGCCCGCTCGCCATCGCCGCGCGGCGCCTGGGCCGGCCGGTGAAGCTGGTGCTGACCCGGCCGCAGGTGTTCCACCAGGCGAGCTTCCGCCCGGTGAGCCGCCACCGCATCAGCCTCGGCGCCGACGCCTCCGGGCGGCTGCTCGCGGCCGTGCACGAGGCCGACCAGCAGACGTCGCGGCACGACCTGTTCCCGGCGACGTTCACCGAGGTCACCTCGCGGCTGTACGGCGTGCCGGCGTTCCGCGGCCGGCAGCGGCTGGTGCAGACCGACGTGCAGACGCCGGGGTACATGCGGGCGCCGTTCGAGCACCCGGGCGCCTGGGCGATGGAGTGCGCCGTGGACGAGCTCGCGCACGCCGCCGGCGCCGACCCCGTCGAGCTGCGGCTGGCCAACGACACCACGCACGACCCGGTGACCGGCAAGCCGTTCTCGTCCCGGCACGTCGCGGAGTGCCTGCAGCGCGGCGCCGAGCTCTTCGGCTGGGCCAAGCGGCGCCCCGAGCCGGCGCAGTGGATCGCCTCCGACGGGTCACAGGTCGGCTGGGGCGTGGCCATCGGCGCCTACCCGGCGGCGAGCACGCCGGCGGTGGCCCGCGCGGTGGCGTACCCGGACGGCCGCGTCGGCGTCGAGGTCGACGGCCACGAGATGGGCCAGGGCATCCGCTCGGCGATCACGCTGCTCGTCGCCGACCTGATGGGCGTGCCGGCGAACCGGGTCACCGTCGGGCTCGGCGACACCCGGGTCGCCACGCAGCACCTGACCGCCGGGTCGTGGGGGACGTCGTCGGCCCTGCCCGCGGTACACGCGGCGATCCTGAAGCTGCGGGAGACCCTCGGCGGGCGCAGGCCCACCGGCGCACCGGTGGCGGTCAGCGCCTCCAACGGCCTGCCCGAGCCGCTGCAGGAGCGGGCGCGGGCCGGCCAGGTCGCGCTCGCCGGGCCGGTGTGGGACGACTTCGTCGCGTACAGCTTCATCGCGCACTTCGTCGAGGTCCGCGTCGCGGCCGGCACCCGGCGCATCCGCGTGCCGCGGGTGGTGAGCGTCGCCGACTGCGGCCGGGTCGCGAGCCCGGTGACGGCGGCGAGCCAGGTCCGCGGCGGCGTCGTGTGGGGCCTGGGCGCGGCGCTGCGGGAGGGCCTGGAGGTCGACGAGCGCTACGGCGGGTTCGTCAACGCGACCCTGGAGGAGTACCCGGTGACGGTCAACGCCGACGTCGCCCGCATCGACGTGGAGTTCATCGACCGGCCCGACCCGCTGCTCAACCCGGTCGGCGTGAAGGGCCTCGGCGAGGTGTCGATGGTCGGCGTGGCCGCGGCGGCGTCCAACGCCATCTTCCACGCCACCGGCCGGCGCGTGCGCCGCCTGCCGATCACCATCGCCGACCTGCTGTGAGTCAGTGGCCCTGGAACGCCTCCTCGAGCCACCACGAGGCGCGGGCGGCGGCGACCTTCGCGTCGATGAGCAGCGGGCGGTCGCGCGGGCCGGCGAGCCAGTCGGACACCGCGGCCAGGTCGGCCGGCTCGCGCACGGTCGCGGCCGCGCAGCCGTAGCCGCGGGCGATCGCGGCGAGGTCGGCGTCGGGGAAGACGACGGTGTCGAGGGGGTGGCCGTGCGGGCCGAAGTGGTGGACCTCGGCGCCGTAGGCGGCGTCGTCGTACACGACGATCACCATCGGCAGCCCGAGCCGCACCACGGTCTCCAGCTCCGAGATGCCCATGAGGAACCCGCCGTCACCGAGCGCCGCGACCGGCAGGCGGTCCGGGCGGGCGATCGCGGCGCCGACCGCGGTGGCCAGGCCCAGGCCGATCGACTGGAACGCCTGGGTGAAGCAGAACCCGGCGGAGTCGGGCACGGCGAGGTACATCGACGGGTAGCCCATGAAGTTGCCGGAGTCGACGGCGACGGTCCGCTGCGCCGGGAGCAGGTCGTCGAGGCCGATCGACAGCGTGCGCGGGTCGATGCGCCCGTCGCCGCCCTCGTCCTCGTAGGCCACGTCCCGCCAGCGCATCGACGGCAGCGGTTCGGCGCGGTAGCCCTCGGCGGCGTGCCCGCGGGCCGCGAGGAGGTCGGCAACGGCCGTGGCGGTGGCGCCCGCGTCGCCGAGGACGCCCAGCGTGACCCGCGGGTTGGCGTGCAGCGCGTCGGCGTCGACGTCGACCTGCGCGACGGCGGCGCCCGGCCCGAGCAGCCGGCCGTGCCGGGTCGTCCACATGTTGAGCGTGCACCCGAAGGCGACGACGGCGTCGGCGGCGGCGATGCGCTCGGCGGCGCCGGGCGAGGCGAAGCCGCCGGAGACGTCGACGTACCACGGATCGCCGTTGAACAGGCCCTTGGCGACGGCCGACGTGGCCAGCAGCGCGCCGCACCGCCGCGCCAGCTCGGCGATCGCGGCGGCGGCACGCGGTTCGCGGGCGCCGCGGCCGGCCACGAGCACGGGCCGCCGGGCGCCCTGCAGCAGGTCGGCGAGGCTCGCCACCGCGCCCGGGTCGGGCGCGAGCACCGGCGGCGCGGGCAGCGGGCGGGCGACCGGCCCGTCGGCGATGTCGATCTGGCCCGCCTGCACGTCCAGCGGCAGGCTGACCAGCACGGTGCGCCGCTCCACGACGGCGCGGCGGACCGCGCGCAGCACGTCCTCGAGCGCCGACTCCGCCGTCGCGGCCCGCTCGTGCGTGGCGCCGACCGCGGCGGCGAGGGCCGCCTGGTCGAGCCGGAAGTTGGACCGGGCGCCGGCCGCACCGGTGTCCGCGGCGAGCACCACCATCGGGGTGCGGCTCTTGGCGGCCTCGGCGATGCCGGTCAGCGCGTTGGTCACCCCCGGTCCCTGGTGCACCGTGAGCACACCGAGCCGGCCGGAGGTGCGCGCGTAGGCGTCGGCCATGACCGCCGCGCCGCCCTCGTGCCGGGCGGCCACGAACCGCACGCCGGCCGCCACGAGGGCGTTGGTCAGGTGGAAGTTGCCGCTGCCGACTACGCCGAACGCGCACTCGACGCCGCACGCGGCGAGCGCGCGGCCGACGGCCTCGGCGACCAGCACGGCCCGGCCCTCAGCGCTCGACCAGGGCGAGGACCCGCGACGGGCTGCCGGAGCCGCGCAGGATCGGCAGCGGTGCCGCGATCACCACGGCGCCCCGGGCCGGGAGGCGGTCCAGGTTGCGCAGCTGGGTCAGGCCGTACTTGCCGGCGCCGAGCAGGAACGAGTGGCACGGGAACGGCGGGTCGAAGGAGTGCGCGGCGCCCGCGTCGGTGCCGACGGTCTCCACGCCCAGGCCGATGATCGGCGACTCCTGCGCGAGCCACTGCGCGCACTCCACCGAGATGCCCGGGGTGTTGCCGGCGTTGAGGAACGCCTCGCCGTCGTCGCCGCGGGCGTCCCAGCCGGTGCGGTACAGCAGCCAGCCGCCGTCCGGCAGCGGGCCGTGCTCGGCCTCCCAGGCCCGCACGTCGTCGATCTGCAGCAGGTAGCCGGGGTCGGCGGCGGCCCGCTCGGCGCGGTCGATGACGACGGCGGGCGCCACGAGCCTGCGGGGCGGCACCTGGGCGACGTCCTCGCCGTCGCGGCCGGTGACCCAGTGGATCGGCGCGTCGAAGTGGGTGCCGGTGTGCTCGCCGGAGCGGAAGTTGTTCCAGTACCAGGCGGGGCCACGCTCGTCGTAGCGGCTGATCTCCTCGAACGCGAAGCGCCACGTGTTGCCGAACGGCTCGGGCAGCTGCAGGATCGGCGTGTCGCCGCTGAGCGGGGCGGTCAGATCGACTACCTCGATCGAGCCGGCCGTGACGGCGTCCACCAGATCGGACAAGAGCGACATGCGGCGACGTTAACACTCCCACCCGTCCGCGTGAGTGGTTCTGTCCGGACGGCCCGCGTCCTCATCCGGTCGGCGGTATCGGCGGCACCCACGGACGATCGTTACCGCGTCGTGTTTGCCTAGCATGGGCCTCGCCGCGCGTCGAAAGGGTTGCTATGCCGAATTGGGGCCTCGGAGTCGATCTTGGTACGAGCTTCTCGGCGGCGGCGATCGTCGCCGGCGACCGCGTGGAGATCCTCGAGGTCGGACGCGAGCGGCGTATCCCGTCGACGGTGCTGCTCGACGACGCGGGCCGGCTGCTGGCCGGCAGCCTCGCCCAGCGCCTCGTCGGCCGCTCGCCGGAGCGCGCCGAACGCAACCCCAAGCGGTACGTCGGGCGCGGCCCGATGCTGCTCGGCGGCAACCCCGTCGACGCCGGCGCCGCCCTGGCCGCGCTGCTGGAGCTCTTCGTCGCCGAGGGCCGCTCCCGCTTCGACGGCGCCCGCCCCGCCGCGGTGGTGCTGACCCACCCGGTCGCCTGGGGCGAGGACCGCCGCGAGGTGCTGCGCGCCGCCGGCGCCGCCGTCGTGCCGGACGCGACCCTGCACCTCGTCGAGGAGCCCGTCGCCGCCGCCGTGCACTACACCGAGTCGCACAACCTCTCCGAGGGCGGCCGCGTCGCCGTCTACGACCTCGGCGGCGGCACGTTCGACAGCGCCGTGCTGGCCCGCCGCGGCGGCGCCTTCGTGGTCGTCGGCAAGCCCGGCGGCGACGACCAGATCGGCGGGGAGACGTTCGACGAGCGGGTGTACGAGTACTTCGGCGCCCAGCTCGCCCAGCGCGCGCCGCAGTGGTGGGAGCAGGTCTCCACCGGCGTCGAGCGGCGCTGGCTGGCCGCGGCCGCGGACCTGCTCGGCGAGGCGCGCGCGGCGAAGGAGGCGCTGTCGGAGTACGACACCGCCAGCCAGTACATCTCCGGCGCCGACGTCGACGTCGAGATCAGCCGCACCGAGCTCGAGAACCTCATCGGCACCGACATCCAGCGCACCGCCGACATCCTCGACGAGACGATCCGCCAGGCACAGGACGACGGCGGCG
Source organism: Dactylosporangium darangshiense (assembly GCF_039537565.1). Taxonomy (NCBI): domain Bacteria; kingdom Bacillati; phylum Actinomycetota; class Actinomycetes; order Micromonosporales; family Micromonosporaceae; genus Dactylosporangium; species Dactylosporangium darangshiense. Next base: position 68,148 of record NZ_BAABAT010000007.1, on the reverse strand, counting down.
CGCAGGACCGGCTCGCCGGCATCTTCCTCACCGGCGGTGCGAGCCGCATGCCGCTGGTCGAGCAGACGCTGCGGGCGCGCTACGCCGCCCAGGTCCGCACCTGGGACGACCCCAAGACGGTGGTCGCGCTCGGCGCCGCCCGGGTCGCACGCACCCACCTCGCGGCTTCCCCTGCCCAGCCTCCTGTACAGCCGGCCCCCCAGCCCGTTGCCGTTGCTCAGCCGGTCCGCCCGGCCGAGCCCGTCGTTGTCGAGGGGGACCGGTTCGACGTTCGCCTGGGCGGCGTCGTCGAGGCGGTCGCCACCGGCCGCGACATCTACGCCTGGTGCCGCGACCCCGCGGCGAGCGTCGACGTGCTGCACCGCCTCGACGCCGCCACCGGCCAGCCCGACCGGCAGCTCGCCCTGGGCCGGGTCACCGCCTGGGCGGCCTCGAGCGAGGGCCTGCTCGTCGCCGACCGGTTCGGCATCAACGCCCGGCTGCACACCCTGAGCCCCGAGCTGGTCATCCGCTCGACCCGCCCGGTGATGACGGTCGAGGACCCGGTGATCCTCGCCGACGGCGCGGTCGGCTGGGCCTTCCTGCGCCCGTACGCCTCTGCGTTCGTGGACAACTCGATCGGCCTGCCGTGGGGCTCGACCGGCGGCCTGTCGGTCATCGAGACGAACCTCACCGCCGTGTTCGTCCAGGACAGCCTGCCGCTGGACATCGGCGACACCGCGCGGTGGTACGTCAACGAGAACAACGCCCTGCGCCGGCTCTTCGACCAGAACAGCCCCTCGGAGTCGCTGCCGATGCTGGCGCACGGCAGCGAGGGCTGCGTGGTCATCCTCGGCCGCTACGCCAGCAAGGCACCCATGGGCGCCAGCTACCGGCGCCCGGGTGGCTTCGCGCACGGCCGGCACCAGGCCGTGCAGCCCTACCAGATCGTGTGCCGCGTGACCTCGGGCGGCAAGGTCACGCACGGGGCGCGGCGGAGCAAGAACTGGCTGTACCAGGCGGTGCACCACCGCGACCAGTGGCACCTCGCGACCGAGGCCGGCCTGGAGACCGGCCCGCTGGAGGGCGAGAGCACCACCCTGCTGGCCAGCCGCCCCCGCCCGGGCGCCCTGCGCTGGTTCCCGGCGGGCGAGCACATGTACGCGATCGGCATCGAGCAGGTCCTGCCCTCCCGCGGCCTGTGGGTGGCGATCCTCGAGCCCGGCGGCGGCCTGCGAACGTTGTTCCAGGACTCGGCGGTCTCGCTGCTGGGCCACCTGACCAGCCGCGAGCGGGCCGAGCTGCCGCGCGTGCTGCCGGACGGCGACGGCCTGTGGATCGCCGCGGGCGGCGGCGACGGCCGCACCCAGCTGCTGCACGCCACCCCGGACGGCGTCACGACGGCGAAGTCGGCGACGGGCTGGCTCGAGCCGGTGGCGCGCCTGAGCTCGGGCCTGCTGTGCCTGCACGACCCGTGGAGCCAGCCGGGCGTGGCCCGCGCCAACCTCGGCCACCTCGTCAGCGTCCCGCTGTAGGGGTTGCATCCGGTACTGCGGTACGGGTCGTCGAGGTGCCAGCCGCCTGCGCCGAGGTGCTCGCCTCCCTCGCCGGGCGCGCGAGCGCGGTTGCTGAACGCGGCTAGCGGGAGCCGGTCAAGGGGGCCAGGCGCTCGGACAGGTCGGTGTGGAGGCGCTGGGCCTGTGCCGTGAGGCGCTGGACCGTCGCGAGGCGGTCCTCGGCGGCCTTCGCCGCCTCGCGGCGGGCGTTGGCGTCGCGGGCCGACAGGGCGGTCAGCTCGGCGCGGCGGGTCTCGGCCTCGCGGCGCTGCGACGCCATGCTCTCCTCGACGGCGTCCTCGGCCTCGCCCCGCCAGCGGGCCAGGGCCCGGTCCAGGGCGGTGATCATCTCGTTGGCCGACGCGTTGAAGGTCTCGGCGATGAGCTGGCGGATGCCGGCCTGGCTGCGGCCGGACTGCTCGTACTGGTGGCGGCGCCACGTCACGCCCAGCGCGACCGCCGGGCCGGCGATCAGGGCGATCGGCAGGAGCACGCCGGTCGAGGCGAGCATGGCGCTCAGGCTCGCGGCCATCGTGATGCCGGGGACGCCCTCGCGGAGCAGGTCGAAGCGGTGGCCGGTGGGTGCGGGGCGGTTGGCGAGGCGGTTGCTGGTCGTGGTCGGCAGCTGCAGCGTGACGAGGTCGATGTCGATGGCGTCCAGGCCCATCGCGGCCAGGTACTCCGTCAGCGCCCGCGTCGCCATGTCCTGCACCTGGTCGGTCAGCTCCGCCCACGCGGCGCGCAGCGACAGTTCGACGCTCTCGGGCATCGCGGTGAGGAACTCGTCGATGCGGGCGCGGTTGGTCAGGCCGGCGACGGCGTTGTCGTACGGGCGGCGCAGCTCGTCGAGCTTGGCGCGCACCAGCGTGGCGATCTCGCGGCCGAGGAACTGCTGCTCGACGGCGAAGCGGCGGCGCTCGCGGATCCGGGCGGCCAGGTCGCGGCTGGCGGCCTCGACCTCCTCGAGGCGCTCGCGCAGCGCGTCCTGGCTCTCGGTGGCGGCGACCAGGCGGTCCTGCTCGCCGACGGCGATCGCGCGCAGGACCGAGTCGGTGCCGGCGAGGACCTTGCCGCAGCGGGCGATCTCGCGGTCGCCGGCGCAGGAGCGGATGTAGTCCGCGAGGCGGCCCATGCCGCTGCGCTCCCACAGGGCATCGGCGCGCTCGACCTGGCCGAGGGCGCGGCGCGCCGCCGAGGCCTCGGCGAGCTTGGCGCTGACCGGGATCCACGGCGCGCCGAGCAGGCGGCGGATCCGCACGTCGCTGTCGGGGTCGTCGGCGGAGGCGTTGACGAAGGCGGCGAGGCGGCGGCGGTTCTCCTCCAGCAGCTCGTGCCAGGACGAGGAGTCCTCGACCATCGTGAGCACGAACGCGACCACCTCGACCCGCTGCGCGGCCTCGGCCAGGAACTCCAGCTCGTGGCGCAGGATCGGCTGGTCCTGGGCGCTGACGGCGAACAGCAGCGCGTCGGCCTCCTGCAGCATCGCCATCGTCGTGTGGCGGTGGCCGACCGTGAGGCTGTCCACGCCGGGGGTGTCGACGAGGCGCACGCCGTCGAGCAGCGGGTGCTCCATCGCGATCTCGACGCCGACGACGTCGCGGCGCTTGTCCGGGTCGCCCAGCGCCGAGGCGTAGTCGACGATGTCGTCGGGGGTGATCGACAGGTTGGCGATCCGCTCGCCGGAGCGGCGGCGTACCGTCACCGACAGCTCGGGGCCGCGGCGCACGGCCAGGTAGGTGTGCGTGGCGATGTCGACGTCCACCGGGAGCAGCTCCGGGCGGTCGACGAGCGCGTTGAGCATCCGGCTCTTGCCGCGCTTCTGGGCGCCGGCGACCACGATGTTGGCGGTGACGTCCTTCCACCGGGCCGCCTCGGCGGCGAGCACGCCCGCGAGATCCGTTCGTCCGGCCCGTTTCGCCAGGTTGTGTACCTCGTTGGCGTGCACCAGCACCGCCTGCACCACCGACGGGCGGTCACGCTCCGCGGCCATCTACGCCCCCTCCCGGCGACCGGAGGCGGTCGTCCAGATCGTCTCGTACGCGCCGCAGACCTCGCCGACGCCCCGCTTCTCCGGCGCCGGCAGCGGCCGGTGCAGCATGACCCGGAACTGCGCGGCGAGCTGCGCGGCCCGCTCGGCCACGACGTGCGCCGCCGCGCCCGGCTCGAGGCCGACCTGTGCGGCCGGCGTGGTCCCCGTCAGCAGCGTGGTCAGCGCCGTGCGCAGCGCGGGCGCCAGCCGAGGGGACTCGAGCAGTGCGGCGGCCTCGGAGCCCACGGCGACCGGGCCGGCGGCCGAGTACCCAGCCGCAGGGGACCCGGCGGGCGCGACGGGCCAGGGGCCGGCGGACCGGGAGGAGGCCGAGGCCGTGACGGCGGCCATCTCCTCCAGGACGGACAGCACGTCGCGGGCGCGGTGGCCGGCCGCGAGGGTGCCGGCGCTCATCGTCAGGCGGCGCCAGCGCACCGAGCGTTCCCGCGCCTCCCGGGCGACCTCCTCGGGGCCCGCGTCCGGCGGCAGGCCCAGCTGTGCGGCCGGGGTGTCCTCGCGGGCGAGCCGCACCAGCTCGGCGAGCATCTCGTCGTCGAGGCTGAGCTGGCCGCGGCCGACGGCGTCGAGGGCGGCGAAGACCCGCAGGCCGCGCAGGCTCGCGGTGAGCGGCCGGCCCTCGTCGACGGCGTCGGCGAGGGAGGCGAGGGTGGCCCGGTCGGCGGCGCCGGACGGTGCGCGCACGAGGCGGCGCAGGGCGCCGATCGCCGACAGGGCCTTGAGCTGGGCCGCCCGTTCGGTGAAGTGGGCGACGCCGGCCGCCACCGAGCCGGGCGCGCGCACGGCGGCGGAGGAACCTGCGGTACCGAATCCGGATGCCTCGAGCAGGGCGGCGTGCACGGCGTCGAGGTCCAGGCCGGGGCGCTCACGCAGGGCGGCCGCGGCGACGCGGATGCCATAGCGGTGCAGGTGCCCCATGAGCCGGGCGTGCTCGTGCGAGGCGGCGGCGAACTCGTCGACGTCGAGCAGCCGGTCGTCGAGGTCGAGCTCGTCGAGGGCCGCGAGGGCGCGCAGGGCGGCGAGGTCGGCCGGGGTGAGCAGCCGGGCCCGGGCCGTCTCGGCGAGCAGGCCCACGACCGGCACGACGTCGAACACCGACGTGCGCAGCTGCTCGTACGCCCGGCCGGCGAGGCGCCGCGCGCCGGGCCACGGGTCGTCGGCGTCGCCGCGCCGGTCGACCTGGCTGAGCACCGCGAGGGTGTTGACGCCGCTCATCCCGCACGCCGCCGACAGCGCCCGGAAGTCGGCGAGCGCGCCGGCGTCGAAGCGCTGGACGTAGCGCAGCACGTAGATGAGCGCCTGTGCCGGGTCGGCGCCGTCCGTGCCGTCGGTGCCGAACACCATGCGGCGGGCGGCCTGCTCGTTGGCGGCGGCGACGGTGTTGATGCCGGGCGTGTCGATGACGGTGAGCCCCCGCAGGGCCGGCAGGTCGAGCCGGACCCGCAGCCGGCGCACCCGCTCGGCCGGGACGGGCAGGCGGTCGGGCGGCCGGCCGTCGGGGCCCAGCGCGGCGGAGCGCGACGTGCCGTCGAGCAGGTCGACGTCGACGCGCCCCTCGTCCGGCCCGTACTCGTACCACGTGACGACCCGCGTGCACTCGCCCGCGTCGGCCGGGGCGACCGACCGGCCCAGCAGCCCGTTGACGAGGGTCGACTTGCCGCCGCTGACCGCGCCGGCGACGGCCACCTGCAGCGGGCGGCGCAGCCGGTCGCCCACGGAGCGCACCCGCGCGGCCAGCCCGGCGTCGCGCAGGCGCAGCGCGGTCGCGTCGCACAGCTGCGCGACCGCGATGTCCGGTGCGGTGCTCATGGCAGGTCTCCGAAGTCCCCGAAGTGGTCGTGGTGCAGATAGTGATCATGGTGGTCGGCCGGCGGATGGTCCACTCCCGTGTGCCCGCCGTCGTCCCACCAGGACGGCTCCTGATGGACCCACGAGTGCTCGTCGTGATGCACCTGCGGCTCGGGAATCGTCCATTCGGTGGGCGGATCGGCGCTCGCCGGGTCGAAGGTGTGGGCGAACATGGCCTCGCGCTCGTGCGGGTACAGCGGGGGTACCTCGTCGAAGAGGAGCCGGGCCAGCAGCGAACGGTCCGGTGCGTCATCGCCCGGATGGTCAACGGGATCGGTCCCACGGTCCATTACCGCGTCCCCGCAGCCGTGATTGCATGCTCAATCATGGCCGACCCGCTCGCGGAGGCGCGGCTGGTCGCGGCCGCTGCAGCCGGCGATCACGACGCGTTCCGGGACCTGTGGCGCCCGGTGGAGCGCACCGCGTTCGGCGTCTGCCTGCACCTGACCGGCGACCGCACCGACGCCCTCGACGCGCTGCAGGAGACCCAGATCGCGGCGTGGCGGCACCTGTCCCGCTTCACCGGCCGCGGCTCCTTCGCCGCCTGGGTGCTCGCGATCGCCCGCAACGCCGCCCGCGACGTGGTGCGCCGCCGCGCCGGCGCCCGCGAGCTGGGCCTGGAGGCCGCCGGCGACGGGCCGGCCGACAGCGCGCCGCTGTTCGCCGAGGTCGTCAGCGACGTCCTCGGCGTGCGGGCCGCGCTCGCCGCGCTGCCGGTCAACCATCGCGAAGCACTCCTTCTCTGGGCCGGCGGCCTGACGTACGACGAGGTCGCCGCCGCCGTGCAGGCCCCGGTGAACACGGTCAAGGTCTGGATCTTCCGCGGCCGCCAGCGGCTGCGCCGGGAGTTCGCGGACTGACGGCCCCTTACGCCCGGTACACCAGCACCTTCGGCAGCCGCAGCACCCGGTCGCCGTCGACGTAACCGCACTGCGTCGTCTCGGCCACCATGTCGTGCAGCTGCGGCGACGGCGCCGGCACCGAGCCGACCACCTCGTGCAGCTGCCCGTTGACCCGCACGTCTTGCACGACGGTCTCGGTGACCCCGACGTCGCGCAGCGCCTCGAGCAGCATCCGGGCCAGGCGCTGGTCGCGGCCCTCGAGCTGGTCGCGGTGGCGGATCGCGGCCTGCACGAGCTCGGCCCGGGTCACGCCGGGCTTGCCCAGCAGCCGCTCGACCTGCTGGGTCAGCGCCGGGCTGATGCCGCTGGCCCCGACGTCGCGCAGCGTGTGCGCCAGCCGCGCCTCGTCCTGGCCGGGCGGGCGGGTGCGCGGGGGAGCGGCGCGCGGGGGCGCCGCGCCGCCGAACGGGGTCATGCCGGCGCCGGCCTGCGACGGCGGGCCGGCGAGGCCGGTGTACCCGGCCGGGCCGTACGCGGCGGCCATGCGCTGCCGGCGCTGCCAGAACACGAACCCGACGACCGCGGCGCCGAGCACGAGCACGGTGAGCACACCGAGCGTGACGGCGGTGCCGTTGACGCCGTTGCCGGCAACCGCGTGGCCCGACGCCGATGCCGCGGGGGTGACGCACTTGCCGGGTGCGCCGCTCGGCGGCGGTGGCGCGCTGGCGGATCCGCTGGCGTCCACCTTCTCCAGACCGTCGGCCTTGGCCGACGGCGGGGGGGCGGCCTTGCTGGCGGACGGGGCGGCGCTCGGGCACGAGGACTGTGCGGCGGCGGGCGTCCCGGGGGCCGGGTCGCCGCCGCACGCGGCGAGCGCGACGGCGGCGAAGGCGGCCGCCACCGCCAGGCGGGCGGTCCGGGTCACGCGCCACGCTCCTGCTGGCTGTTCCAGACGGCCCAGTCGGCCTGGTCGGCGGCGCGGTCGGCGTCGATGTAGGTGTCCGTGGCCTGCTGGTGGGCCTGCTCGCTGTACTGCCGGTCGAGGTCGCCCCGGTGGATGTCGTTGCCGACCTGCTGCCGGTAGGTGTACCCCTGCAGCTGCTGCGCGTTCTGCGCCGCGTTGTCGGACCGCTGCATCGCCGCGTCGACCTCGTGCGGGTCGGCGGAGCCCGGGTTCATCGCGTCGTGGTAGATCAGGCTCGCGTCCGACATCTGGGAGTTGACGCTGTTGAGCACGGCGGCGGTGTCGCCGGTGAGGCCGGTGTCGGCCGGGAAGGGGCCGGCGTCGGCGTACCCGGTGTCCACCTGCGGCGCATATCCGCCGGTGTCGAACGGGCCGACCGTGTAGGCCACGTCGGCCACTCCGTCGGCGTTGTAGTCCTCCATGACCACCCCGCCGCCGTGCTGGTCGGAGAAGACCTGCACGTCCGCGATGCCGTCGCCGGTGGTGTCGACGAGCATGACGTCGGCCACCGAGTCGTGGTTGGTGTCGGTGTACTGCACGTCGAAGTGGCCGTCGCCGTTAACGTCGACGGCCTGCGTGTCCACGACGTGGTCGCCGTCGAGGTCACCGAACGCGGAGTAGCTGTCCATCCCTGCGGCCTCCAAGGGGCGCCCAGTGCGCCTTCGGGAATCTTGACGGCCGCCGCAGGCGGATTGTTACACCCGATCCGCCGAACTTTTTCCTTGCGCGGGCGGGATACCGTCTGCGGTCGATGGACGACTCGCTGTTCACCTATCCGGGCGCGCCGCCGGCCGCGGGCGGCGCGGCCCTGCTGCGCGACGCGGGCGAGCGGGCCTGGGCGCTCGTGCGCGAGCACGCGCCCGCCCGCCGGTACCGCCCGGGCGAGACGGTCCTCGCCGCCGGCGCCGCCGAGCGCTGCCTGTGGATCGTCGCCGAGGGCCGCGTCGAGGTCGCCGGCGGGCGCGCCGCGCTCGGCGAGGTCGGCCCGGGCGGCGTCTTCGGCGAGCTCGGCTTCCTCGACGGCGCGCCGTCGCCGGCGACCGTGCGGGCCCTGGACGACGCCACCGTGCTGCGCCTGAGCCTGGACCGCTTCGAGGTCCTCGCCGGCAAGGACCCGGCTCTGGCCCGGCGCCTGCTGTTCGATCTGGCGCGCGTCCTCGCGCTGCGCCTCGCCGACCTGCGCCGGCTGGCCTGACATGGCCGCGCACGGCTCGCTGACGGCGACCCTCGAGCTGCGCGGCCGGCGCTTCACCGTGGCGGTCGCCGAGCCCGGGCGCGACGAGCGGCGCGTCGAGATCGCCGACGTCACCGAGATCGGCCGCGGCAAGGGCCCGGGGCTGATCGGCCTCGCGCACCCCGGCGTCTCGCGCCGCCACGCCCGCCTGCAGGTGCTCGGCGATCGCCTCCTCGTCACCGACCTCGGCAGCCGCAACGGCACCTTCGTCGACGGACGTCGCATCAGCGCGCCGACCGTCCTCGCCCCCGGCGCCGAGGTGCGCGTGGCCGGCGTCCGCCTCACCGTCAGCGGCGCCGGCGCGGCGCCGGCGGTGCAATCGAAGGAACCGGGCCGCCCGGCCGAGGCGTTCCCGAACTACCTGCGGCTCAAGCGGCGCATTCCCGCCAGTTGGTGGTACGCCGCCCAGGCCGTCGCCGTCGCCGCCGCGCTCGCCCTGATCGCCGCGCTGCTGCTGCGCCCCGCGCTCGGGCTGACCCTGCTGTGGCGCGTCGCCGTGCCCGTCCTGCCGCTGCTGTGGCTGCTCGCGCCGGGCATCTGGCGCAACAGCTGCCCGCTGGCCGCGACCAACCAGCTGCCGCGCCTGCTCGGCATCACCCGCGGGCTGGAGCCGCCCCGGTGGCTGCGCGAGCACGGCTTCGTCGTCGCCGTCGCGCTGTTCCTCCTCGCCGTCGGCCTGCGCCGGCCCCTGTTCGACCACAGCGGCCCGGCCAGCGCCGCGCTGCTGGGCGCCGCCCTGCTCGGCGCGCTCGCCGGCGGCCTGACGTTCAAGGGCAAGAGCGGCTGGTGCTCCTCGATCTGCCCGCTGCTGCCGATCCAGCGCCTGTACGGCCAGACGCCGTTCGCGGTCGTGCCCAACAGCCACTGCCGGCCCTGCGTCGGCTGCGCCAAGCACTGCTACGACTTCAACCCGACGGTGGCCTACCAGGCCGACCTGCACGACCGGGACCCGCGCTGGACGGCGCCGCGGCGCTTCTTCGCCGGCTGCATGCCCGGCGTCGTCCTCGGGTACTTCGCCGTGCCGCCGCTGTACTTCCCCCTCGCGGTGCTCGCCGGCGCCGGCACCTTCTTCGCGCTCGAGGCCCTCGCCCGGCTGCGGGCCGGCGCCCTTGCCGCCGTCTACGGCGCGGTCGCGATCGGGCTCTACTACTGGTACTGCGCACCGGTCCTCGCCGCCACCGCGCACCTGCCGGCCCTCGCCTGGGTCCTGCGCCTGGGCGTGCCGGTCGCGGCGGCCGTGTGGCTGTGGCGCACGCGCGGGGTCCGGCTGCGCTACTTCCGCCACGCCGCGGCGGCCCCGACGATCGCCACCGCGCTGCCCCTGGCCGCCGCACCGGCCGGCGGCATCGAGGTGACGTTCCGGCCGCACGAGCGGCGGGTCGTCGCCGAGCCCGGCGCCAGCCTGCTCGAGCTCGCCGAGCGCGACGGCCTGCCGATCGAGGCCGGCTGCCGGATGGGCGTCTGCGGCGCCGACCCGGTCCGCGTCGTGTCGGGGGAGCTGTCGCCGCCGACCGAGGAGGAGGCAGCCACGCTGCGCCGGCTCGACCTCGGGCCGTCGGCGCGGCTGGCCTGCTGCGCCCGGGTGCGCGGGCCGGCCGTGATCGACCTCGACGCCGCCGCCGAGCCCGCCACCGCGCCGGCGCCCGCGCCCGCTCGGACCGCCGCCGCCCACGGGCGGGCGCCGCGCCGGCTGGTCATCGTCGGCAACGGCATCGCCGGGGTCACCGTCGCCCAGGAGGTGCGCCGCGCCGACCCCGACTGCGACATCCAGCTCGTCGGGCGGGAGCCGCACCCGCTGTACAACCGGATGGGCATCGCCCGCATGGTCTACGGGCGCTCGGCGATGACCGGGTTGTTCCTGCAGGCCGAGGACTGGTACGACCGGCGGGGCATCACCTGCTGGCTCAACACCCGGGCGGTGGAGCTGTCGGTGGCGCAGCGCTCGGTCACGCTCGGCACCGGGGTCGTGCTGGAGTACGACTGCCTGGTCCTCGCGACCGGTGCGCGCGCCAGCGTCCCGTCCGTGCCGGGCGCCGACCTGCCCGGCTGCTTCGTGCTGCGCGACGCCGACGACGCCATCCGCATCCGCGCCTACGCCCAGGAGCACCACACGGCCCGCGCGGTCGTCGTCGGCGGCGGGCCCCTGGCCGTCGAGGGCGCGTACGCGCTGCACCGCCTCGGCCTGGCGGTGTCCATCGCGGTGCGCGGCCCGCACCTGCTCAGCCGCCACGTCGACCGCCGCGCCGCGGGCCTGCTGGCCGGCTATCTCGCCGCGCGGGGGATCGCCGTGGTACCGCGGGCCGCCGTCGCCGCGCTCGAAGGCGCCGGGCGGGTGCGCACCGTGGCCCTCGCCGACGGCCGGCGGATGAGCGCCGACCTGGTGCTGCTGTGCGCGGGCGCGACGCCCGACGCGGCGCTCGCCCGGGCGGCCGGGCTGCCGGTGCGCCACGGCATCGTCGTCGACGAGCGGCTGCGCGCCGCGCCGGGCGTGTTCGCCGCCGGCGACGCCGCCGAGGTCCGCGGCGCCGTTTCCGGGCTGTGGCCCTCGGCGGTGCGCCACGGCCGGGTCGTCGCCGCCAACATCCTCGGCGGCGACGAGCCGATCGGCGACGAGCACACCCCGATCCTGGTCAAGGACATCGGCCTGGACCTGCTGGCGGCCGGGCGCCTCGAGCCCGCCGCCGGTGAGCGGATCGTGACCGGGGGTGAGGGCCCGCAGTACCGCCGGATGGTCTACTCGGGCGACCGGCTCGTCGGCGCCGTCCTCGTCGGCCTGCCCCGCGAGGCCCCCGCGGTGCTCGCCGCGCTCAGTACACGAACGGCCACCCCGCCGAGTCGTAGCCGATGAGGTTGATGCCCAGGTAGGACGCGCCGTTGCCGGCGTAGTAGTGGTAGAACAGCACCTCGCCGCCGGTGTCGGCGAGGACCGCCTGGTGCCCCGGCCCGTGGATGCTGCCGTGCCCGGCGAGCACCTGCGTGCCGCCGCCCGAGGTCATCGCCGTGCCGTTGCGGTCGGCGTAGGGCCCGGTGACGCTCGTCGAGCGCCCGACCATGATCCGGTACGTGCTGGACGCGCCGCGGCAGCACAGGTCGAAGGAGACCCACAGGTAGTAGTACGAGCCGTGGCGGAAGACGTAGGGCGCCTCGATCGCCGTGGAGCCGCCGCGCTGCGCGATCGAGCGCACGGCGGTGTCGGCCCGCAGGCCGGTGGCGGGGTCGATCCTGACGAGCTTGATGCCGGTCCAGAACGAGCCGAACGACAGCCACCAGCCGCCGGCGGCGTCGACGACGAGGTTGGGGTCGATCGCGTTGTAGCTGCTCGACGTGGTCGTCTCGATCACCAGGCCCCGGTTGGTCCACGAGCCCGACGCGCCGGTCGAGCTGGTGGCCAGGAAGATGCCGGAGTGGTTGGAGCCGAACGTCGACGCCGCGTAGTACATGTAGTACGCGCCGTTGTGGTAGGAGACGTCGGGCGCCCACAGGTTGTTGCTGCCGCCGGTGTACGACAGCGTCCACGGCGCCCCGCCCGGGAACGCGGCGCCGGCGTTGCGCCACGCCGTGCGGTCGTTGGAGGTCTTCAGCTGGATGTTGGCGCCGGTGTACGCCACGAGGTAGCCCCCGGCCGGCGTCTTGACCGCCGACGGGTCGTGCGCGCCGGTGTTGCCGGTCACCGTGCCCGGGTTCGGATACGACGGCGGCGCGACGGTGGGCGCGGCGAGGGCCGGGGCGCTGCGCCCCGCGGCCGGCCCGGCGGCCGCCCGCGCGGAGACGGCCGCCGTGACGCCGGCGACCAGGACGGCCGAGCTGATGGCGGCGGACCACAGCCGCCGGGACATGAGGAGGGACATACCCGACGTGTTAGCGCTCACATCGATGGCTGTCAAGGAAATGTCCCCGGGGTCGCGGGGACCCCGGGGACGGCGCCTGAAACTTTCGGCCGTTCAGTCGACCGGCTGCGGCTCGTCGGCCCGCTCGTCGTCGTCGCGGTCGTAGTTGTCCTCGTCCTCGTCGTGCTGGTCGTGCCCGGCGTGTGCACCGTGCGCGGCGGCGTGCTCGCCCCGCTGCGCCGGCAGCAGCTCGCCGGCCACCGGGGCGGAGTCCTGGAACTCGTTGGCCACCTGCGGCTGCCCGACCCACAGCGCCCGCATCTGCTGCTGCATGAACGCGGTCAGCCGGGACCGGTACTCGTGGTCGAAGCCCTCCAGGGCCTCGATCTGCCCCTGCAGCGCCTGCCGCTTGGCCGTCAGCCCGCCGACGACGTCCTCGTAGATACGCTCCGCGCGCTGCCGGATCTCGTGCGCGTTGGCCTGCGCCTCCCGCACGATGTCCTGCGCGCGCCCCTGGGCCTCGGCCATGACCTCGCCGGCGTGACGCTCCGTGTCCGCGGCGAACTCCTCCGCGTCGCGGGCCACCTTGTCCGCGGCCATGCGCGCCCGGTTCATCAGCTTCTCGACCTCGTCGCGCAGCTGGCCGGCGTGCGCCTGTGCCTCGCCGACGATCTGGCGCGCCTCGGCGTGCGCCTCGCCCCGGATCTGCTCGGCCTCGCGCCGGGCCGTCTCGATGTGCTCCTCGGCCGTGCGCTGCGCCATCGTGAGCACCTGCAGCGCCTTGGCCTGCTCGCTCACGTCCGCCCGCGGCGCCTGCGGCTCACCGGGCCCGGCCACCAGTCGCCCGTCGTACGGTTGCATCACGTTTTGCGTCATGTCCCTGCCTCCTCGCTGCCCCGACACTTCCGCAGACATGCCGCCCCGGAACGCCCCGCGGACGGTACCCGACCGGGCGCCGATCGCGATCTCCGCTCAAGATCTGTTAATCGTCACCAAAGCCGGACCTAAGACTTGCGTCTCGCCGCGACCCGCGCACGATAGCGAACCCCCGTCAGCGCGCAAGCATCGGCTTGGTGTGCAGGACGTCCGGGGTCGGCAGATAGCCCAGCGACTGCCAGAAGCGCAGCCCGCTCTCGTTGTCCGGCAGCACCATCAGGTTGATGCGCGGGCAGCCCAGGGCCCGCAGGCGGCGCTCCAGCTCGTCCACCAGGCCCGACGCGATGCCCCGGCGGCGTTGCGCGGGGTCGACCGCCAGGCGCAGGATCCAGCCGCGCCGGCCGTCGTAGGTGCCGAGCACGACCCCGGCGACGCCCGCGGAGGACTCGGCGACCAGGAACAGCTCGGGGTCGCGGGTCAGCTTGGCCACGAGCTCGTCGCGGGGCACGACGTCGCTGCCGGCGGCCGTCCACAGCGCGACGACGGCGTCGTAGTCGGGCCACTCGAACTCGCGGATGCGCATCACGGCACGTAACTGTAGCCGGACAGTGGGGCTGTCTCATTACCGACCGTGATCCATCCGTGGATGCGCGACGGTTGGCGGGCACCACCACATCCGAGAATATTTACGGAGCTGACCGTGTCCTATAACCAACGCCACGCTGTTGTACTGGGGGGCAGTGTCGCCGGGCTCGCCGCCGCCCGCGCGCTGCTCGATACGTTCGACCGGGTCACCGTCTTCGACCGGGACACCCTGCCCGATGCCGCCGCCGACCGTCGCGGCGTGCCGCAGGGTGAGCACGGGCATGGGCTGCTCGCCCGGGGGCGGGCCGTGCTGGAGGAGATGTTCCCCGGGTTCGTCGCCGAGCTCGCCGCGCAGGGAGCCATACCGCTGGACATCCAGCGCGACGTCGTCTGGGTGTTCGGGGACCGGCCCGCGCCGCGCGCCGCCTCGGGGCTCGGCGGGCTGACCGTCAGCCGGGCGGCGCTGGAGGCGTGCCTGCGCCGGCGGGTCGCGGCCCTGCCGGGGATCACCGTGCTCGACGGGCACGAGGCGACGGGCCTGTGCCACGAAGGCGGCCGCGTCACCGGCGCGAAGGTCCGGCCGGTCGGCGGCGAGGAGCACGAGGTCCGCGCCGACCTCGTCGTCGACGCCACCGGGCGCGGCAACCGCGGTACGACGTGGCTCGCCGCGATGGGGTTCGAGCGGCCCGTCGAGGAGCGCATCGACGCCGGCACCGTGTACGTGTCCCGCGACTACCGGCGCGTGCCGGGGCGGGAGGACTTCGCCGCGATCCTCAACGCGCCGGGCGGGCCCGCCCGGCCCTACGGCGGCATCGCGCTCGGCGTCGAAGGGGACCGGTGGATGGTCACCCTGCTGGGCGTCGGCGCGGGGCAGGCGCCGCCGACCGACCACGACGGGTACCAGGCGTTCGCCGAGAAGTTCCCCGACCCGCGGCTGCACCGGCTCCTGCGCGAATCCGAGCCGCTGAACGACCCGATGCGGCTGCGGCTGCCGGGCAGCGTGCGGCGGCGCTACGAGCGGCTCGGGCGGCTGCCGGAGCGGTTCGTGTCGATCGGGGACGCGCTGTGCAGCTTCAACCCGGCGTACGGGCAGGGCATGACCGTCGCCGTCGCCGAGGCGCGCGAGCTCGGGCTGGCCGTGCGGCGCGGGCTGGACGGGCTGCCGAAGCGCTTCTACGCGCGGGCCGCCCGCGTCATCGACGTGCCGTGGGACATGTCTGCGGGCGGCGACCTGGCGTACCCGGCGGTCGAGGGGCCCCGCACGCGCCGCACCGAGATGCTGAACCGCTACGTCGCCCGGGTGCAGGAGGCCACCGGGCACGACGCAGCGGTGGCGCGCCGGTTCCTCGAGGTCACCAACCTGATGCGCCCGCCGCAGTCTCTGCTGAGCCCGGCGATGCTCGCCCGGGTGCTGCGCAACAGCCGGCCGGCCACCCCGGTGCCCGCCGCGCAGGAGCCGGCGACGGTACCGGTGGGCTGAGCCGCGCCCGCGCGTTCACCGGGGGTGGGTGGCGACCCGCCCCCGGTGCCACGCGCCGTCGCGCTCGACCCGCACCTCGACGCGGAACTCGCCGGGGCCGACGGTGATCGCGGTCCACGAGCGCGGGGTGCCGCGCAGCCGGGTGCTGGTGGCGCTGCCGGCGACGACCTGCAGCAGCCGGCGGCCCGAGGGCAGCACGACCACCGCGTCGGCCGGCAGGTGCGTGTGCCCGGCGAGGACCAGGTCGACCCGGGCCGCTTCGAGCGTGCTCGCCAGGGACCGCAGGCCGAGCAGGCGCCCCGGCGGCCCGCCGTACGGCGGATGGTGCAGCGCCAGCACCCGCCCGGCGCCCGTACCGGCCGCGCCGAGGTACGCGGCGACGCCGTCGCGCTGCGCCCGCGACACCCGCCCGTTCTTCCAGCGCCAGCGCGGCGTCGAGGCCAGGCCGAGCGCCCGCAGGCCGGGCACCTCCAGGCGGGGCTCCAGGTCGGCGCCGAGGTGCGCGCGGTAGCGGCGGTGCGGGTCGAGCAGCCGGCCCGGCGTGGCGGCGAGGTCGTGGTTGCCGGGTATCACCAGCCGCGGCCCGGGCAGCCGGTCCAGGAACGCGCGGGCCTGCGCGAACTGCCGCTCCCGCGCGCGCATCGTCAGGTCCCCGGTGACGATCACCAGGTCCGGCCGGGCCGCGATCACGTCGCCGGCCAGGCTCTGCACGGCCGCCGGGTCGTGCGCGCCGAAGTGCAGGTCCGACAGGTGCGCAATGATCGGGGCGGTCACGGCCGCGCCAGCGCGAGGAGGCGCCGCCACCCGCCGTCCGCGGTGGGCCTGGGCCGGTTCCGCGGTACCCGCACCCGCAGCGCGCCCGGCCGCACGCTGCACCGCACCGGGGTCGGCAGCCGGATCGCCTCGCCGTCCAGCCCGACCGGCACGCTGGGCCGGTCCGCGTCGACGACGGCCTCGGTGACCGCGAGCCGGGTGAGCTCGCCGGAGCGCGGGCCGCGCAGGAGGCGTACCGCACCCGAAGCGCCGGTGACGGCGACCGCCAGCACGCCGAGCACGCCCGCGTCGAGGCGCGCCCGGGTCCCGGGCGGGGCGGGCATCGTCGCGTACGGGTTGTTGCTCACCAGCACCGCCTGCGGATCGGCGACGCCACGGTCCCCGGCCGACAGCTGCAGCACCGCGCGCTCGTCGCCGGCGAGCAGGTCCGGCAGGCTCGCCAGCGCGGTGGCCGTCTTGGCGTCGCGGTACCCCGGCCGCTGCACCACCCCGGCGTAGGACCCGAACGCCGCCGTGTTCACGAACACGCGATCGCCGGCGAGCCCGACATCGACGTCGATCTCGGTGCCGTCGGTGAGGGCGTCGAGGCCCTGGGCCGGGTCGTCGCGGTCAAGCCCCAGGTCCATGGCGAAATGGTTGCGCGTTCCGGCGGCGAGCACCAGCAGCGGCACGTCGCGCTCGATCGCCACCTGGGCCACGGCGCCGACGGTGCCGTCGCCGGCCGCCACCCCCAGCAGGTCCGCGCCGCCGTCGACCGCCTGACCCGCCAGCGCCACCGCGTCGCCACCGTCGCGGTCGAGCAGGACCACGTCGGCGCCGAGCTCCCGCGCCCGCTCGGCCAGGCCGAACCGCCCGACCTTGCCGCCGCCGGAGCGCGGGTTCATGATCATGACCGCGTGCCGGGGCGCCTCGGCCGGGCGCTCCCTGCCGCGGCCCGCCGCCATCCGCAGCGCCGCCCGGCCGGCGAGCACCGCCGCGAACGCCAGGGCGCAGCACGCGATCGCCGGCCCGAGCAGCTCCGCCCGCGCGAACAGCACGAGCACGAGCAGCGGCGCCGCGACGGCGAGCGCGACCGCGGCCGCCCGCCGGGCGCCGCGCTGCGTGAGCGCCCACCACGACCCGGCGAGGAACGCGGCGGCCCCGCCGGCCCCGGCGGCGATCAGCAGGATGCCGCGCAGCCGCGCCACGTACACGAACAGCGCGACCGCGGCGACCGCGCCGCAGAGCGCCGCCCGGGCCAGCCACCTCGCCGCCTTGCCACCCGCCGGCCGGCTGTGTCGCATGGCTTCGCACCGCCCTCCGCCCGAGGGCTCCAGCGTCGTCCCGGCCGTGCGGACGACCCTCGCCCGGCCGGGGTGAGCGGGGCAAACGCGGAGCCGTCCGTCAGTACCGACTGAGCGACGACGACCGGAGGAGCCGCATCGTGATCGAGAAGGACATCCACGCGCGCATCGACGAGGCGCTCGCCGGGCGCATGAGCCAGCGGTCCTTCGTCGACCGGCTGGCCGGCGGCTGGGAGGCGCTCGTCGGCGGGCTCGACCGGCTGGTGGAGATGCTGGAGGCGGCCGAGCGCTCCGTGGAGCAGAACCCGGCCGTGCCCCGGCCGGCGCAGTTCCGCACGGCGTTCGACGCGCTGCTGCGCGGCGTGGACGGCGACGGCGGGCCCCGGCTGGCCGCGCTGCGCACGAACATCGGCGCCGCCGGGCGGCAGATCGAGGCGGCGGCGGCCAGGGTGCGCCGCGACACCGTCAACATCGGCGTCATCGGCGGCACCAAGGTCGGCAAGAGCACGCTGCTGCGCACGATCACCAACCTGCCGGACACCGTCGTGCCGTCGACCCGGTTCAACCCGACGACCGCGTCGGCGAGCAGCATCTACCACACCGACGGCACGCCCCGCGCCACGCTGCTGCTGCACACCTGGGAGTCGTTCCGCGACGAGTACCTGGCGCCGCTGCACGAGCTCGCCGGCGCCGGGCCGGTGCCGCGGGACGTGGCGGCGTTTCGGAGCATGCGCTACGCGCGGGCCGGCAGCGCCGAGGCCGGCGAGGCCAAGGCCGACGACTACCTGCGCAAGCTCGACGCCGCGCACCGCTCGCTGGCCAGCTACGAGCAGCTGCTGACCGGCGCCGAGCGCACCGCGACCGTGGACTTCGCGTCGCTGCGGCCCTACGTCGCCTACCCGCGGCGGGACGCCGGCGACCCGGAGAACGTCCAGCCGTACCACGCCGTGCGCAGCGTCCGGATCGAGCAGGCGTTCCTCGAGGGCGCCGCGACCCGCCTCGGGCTGATCGACCTGCCGGGCGCGGGCGAGGCCGGGCTGGACATCGACCGGCAGTTCCTGCGCCAGGTCAAGCAGGAGATCGACCTGCTCGTCATGGTCAAGCGCGGCGACCGCAAGGGCGCCTCCTACCTCGCCGAGGACTCCTACACCCGCAACCTCGCCGACTCGGCGCGCGGCGGCGTCCCGCTGGACGACTACTACGTGGTCGTCGTCAACCGAGACCGGGCCAACGACCCGGAGGGGGAGTACTTCGCCAACACCGTCACGAGCGTCCGCGAGGTCTCGCAGGAGCGCAACATCCGGGTGCTCAACGCCGACGTGGCCGAGCGCGAGGAGGTGCTCGGCGAGGTGCTGCACCCGCTGCTGCGCCACCTCGCGACCCGGCTGGCCGAGATGGACCGCGCGGTCGTGCGCGAGGCGCTCACCCTGGCCGCCGGGGTCGCCGCCGACGTCGCCGACTTCGCGGAGCTGGCCCAGGCGCACGCCCGCGACCTCGGCCACCTGCTGCCCGACCAGGACGACGAGTTCAGCGTGCTGGCCGAGAAGCTGCGCAACGCCCTCGCCGTCGACCTGCACGCCCTCGTGCGCCGCTACGACGCCGAGCAGGACAGCGGCGCCTCCGACACGGCGCTGACCGCGGCGATCGCCGAGGCGGTGGCCGAGGCGCGCGCCTGGGTCCGGGGCGGCCTCGGCCACGGCGACCGGGCCGCCTGGCTCGCCGACATCGAGGGCCAGTACGTGCACGGCGACCTCGAGGCGAAGCAGGACGAGTACTACCGCGCCAAGACCGAGATCACGCACATCTTCGGGCGGATCGACCCGTCCCTCGACCACGCGGTGCAGCGGCTGTGGGACGAGGTCGCCGACCTGCTGCGCCAGCGGCTCACCGAGGAGCTCGTCCCGGCCGGGCCGCGCTCCCTGGACGGGCTGCGCTCGACCGCCGAGGCGCGCCGGGCGCACATCATCGCCGGCGCGCTGGGCCGGCTGTGCGAGCTCAAGGAGGACTACGGCAGCGTCGTGCTGCGGGTGACCCAGCCGATCATCCGCCTCATCCACTGGGAGTCGGCGCCGGTGGCGTTCGCGGCCGCCCCGCCGCCCCAGCAGCCCCGGCCGCCCCAGGCCGCCCCGGGCGCCGCGACGCCGCCGCCGGCGCCGCGCGTGCCGCAGGCGGGGGGCACCCGCTGGGTCACCGACGAGCAGGGCAACCGCCGGCGCGTGTCGTTCTCGCTCGTCGCCGCGCCCGAGCCCGGCGACCCGCGGATCCGCCGCGGCGCCGAGGGGCTCTACGACGAGCTCAGCGCCGTCGTCGACGCCTGCATCGGCGAGCTGGAGCTGGCGCTGCGGGCCGAGGCCCGCGTCATGACCCGGACGCTGGCCGCCGCCGCGGACCGGTTCTTCGACAGCATGATCCGCACCAACCGCAGCGAGAAGGACTACGAGCACCTGTGCCGGCCCAACCTGCGCTCGATCTGGCCGGACCAGTTCGACGGCGGCAACGCCCGCCTGGCCGCCGACCTGTCGCTGCTGCACGAGCAGGCCCGCACCACGGGCGAGCTCGCCGAGGCGATCGGCGGGCTGCACAGCGGGCTGCGCCTGTCGCCGGGCGGGGGCGCCTGACCGTGACCGCACAACCGCTCGCCCGCGCCGACCTGGGCGCCCTCGGCCCGCAGCTGGGCAAGGGCGGTCAGGCCGTCGTGTACGAAGCGCCGGGCCTGCGGCTGCCGGACGCCACCGGGCAGCTGGTGTTCAAGGAGTACCACCCGGGCAAGGCGCCCCGCCCGGGCGACGTGCTCGGCCTGATCGCGCTGCGTGACCAGCTCGCACCGGCTGACCGGGCCCGGCTCGACACGATCGCAGCCTGGCCGCTGCGCGCCGTCCTCGACGGCGGCGCGCTGCTCGGCCTGGTGGTGCAGCGGATCCCGGACTCGTTCTTCCACTCGGCCCGGCTGCCCATGAGCGGCCGGTCGGTGACCCTCGCCCGCGAGGTGCAGCACCTGTTCGTCGACCGGCGCCACTCCCGGCTGGGCATGCCGGAGCCGACGTGGGAGCAGCGGCTGACGATCTGCCGCGACTTCGCCGCCGCGCTGGACTTCCTGCACGGCCCCGCTGTCGACGTCGTCTTCGGCGACATCAACGCCAGGAACGAGCTGTTCCGGCTCGACGACGAGCCGGCGGTGCTGTTCGTCGACTGCGACTCGGCCCGCCGGCGAGGCTCGGTGACCGGGGAGCCGCAGCTGGACGCCCCGGACTGGAAGCCGCCCGGGCACACCCCGCTCAACCGCTCCACCGACCGGTACAAGCTGGCGCTGTTCGTCCTGCGCTGCCTGATCCCGCCGGGCGAGCAGACGTCGACGTGCACCGACCCGGCGGCGGCCGACGGCGTGCTCGACGCCGACGGCCGGGCGCTGCTCGACGCCGCACTGCTCGGCCCGGCGAACGAGCGGCCGGCGGCGGAGGACTGGCTGCGCTACCTCAGCCGGCAGCTCGGCGCGCCGATCGACGCGCCCCGCCTGGCCGATGTCGCCCTCGACCGCACGCTCGTGCCGGCCGGGGAGGCGGTCGTCCTGGCGTGGGCCGCCGTGGACGCGTTCACCGTCGAGGTCACCGCGCCCGGCGCCGCACCGGTCAGCGTCGACGGGCGCCCCGGCGCCGGGCGGGTCCGGCTCGTCCCGGCCCGCAGCGGCCCCATCGCCGTCGTGGCGCGCAACGACCAGGGCACCGACGAGCGGCGCAGCGAGCCGGTGGCGGTCTACGAGGTGCCGGACTTCTCGGCGCTGCCGGTGCCGCTCCCGCGCGTGCCCGTCGACCGCCTGCACCTGCCGGAGTTGCCGGACCTCGGCTCGGTCCTGGCGCTCTACCCGCCGGTGCCGGACCCGCCTCCTGCGGCGCTCACCGGCGTCACCGCCCCGGCCGAGGCGCCCGCGACCGACGACCCGCTGCCCTATCCGCCGGTCCGGCTGCCGGGCCTGGACCTGTACGACACCGGCCCGATCGACGTCGTCGGGCTGATGCTGTCCGGGCCGGGCGACCCGGGGGTGGCCCCGTGAGACTGCCGCTGGTGCTGGCCTGGATCGGCGGCGCCGAGACGCGGGTGCTGCGCGAGTCGCGCCGCGACGCGATCCGCTACAGCGCGATGGGCGCCGTCATCCTCGGCACGGCGGGGATGGCCGGGCTGTCGGCGACGTTCGCGCTGACGACCGCGGTGCGCCTGCCGCTGCCCGCCGCCGTCGTCGCCGGCGTCCTGTGGGGCCTGCTCATCCTGAGCCTCGACCGGATGCTCGTCATCGGCATGAACGGCGTCCAGGGCCGGCGGGCCGGGCTCGCCGCCGCGCTGCCCCGCCTCGCCCTCGCCCTGCTCATCGGCACCGTCATCTCCGTGCCGCTCGTGCTGCGCATCTTCGAGCCCGAGATCAACGCCCAGCTCAAGGTCATGCACGCCGAGAAGGGCCTCGACAACCAGGCGAAGCTCGACGCCCAGTTCGCCGACATCGCGGACCGGCAGCGGCGGGTCGACGAGCTCAACCGGATCGCCGGCGGCGCCGCCCCGATCGACGTCAGCGGCGACCCCGACGTGCAGGCGGCGGCGAAGGACGCGAAGGACGCCCAGGACGCCTACAACCTCGCCGAGCACAACGCGCAGTGCGAGCTGGACGGCACCTGCGGCACCGGGTCGCAGGGCCCGGGGCCCGCGTACGAGTCAGCGAAGGCGGCGCGCGACGCGGCCAAGGATCGCCTCGACCGCGCCAACACGAAGCTGCAGCAGGTCACCGACGCCGCGACGGCCCGCCTCGGCGGCGCGGCGCAGGCGGCGAAGCAGGCCGCGACGGACGAGCTCGCGACCGCGGCGCCGGAGCTGGAGCGGCGCAAGGCCGAGCGGGCCGCGGCCCAGCTGGCCCTGGACAACGCCGAGAACGACAGCGAGGGGCTCCTGGCGCGGCTCGAGGCCCTCGAGGCGCTCTCCGACGGCCACCCGATGATGTGGACCGCGCACCTGGCGCTCATGGCCTTGTTCGCCTGCATCGAGCTGCTGCCGGTCCTGGCCAAGCTCATGTCGCGCAGCACCGGCTCGCTGTACGACAAGCTGCTCGAGTCCCGCGAGCGCCACGCCGTCGACGTCGAGCAGGAGCGGCAGCGGCTCGTCGAGTCCCGCGAGCGGCACGCCGTCGACGTCGAGCAGGAGCGGCAGCGGCGCCAGGACGAGATCGAGGGGCTGCGGGCCGACGCGAGGCGCGACCTCGAGGCCGACCGGCTCGCCCGGCAGGTCGAGCGAGGGCGCGCGGCCAATGCGGCGCTGGCCGAGCAGCAGGAGGCCCTGGCCAGGCGGGCGATCCAGGTCTGGGCCGAGCTCGCCGTCCAGCGCACCGATCAGGAGCTGCGCCGCTGGTACGAGCAGCACAGCCGCGGCCACGGCCCGTCGCCGGCGCTGCCGTCGGCGCCCGCGCCGGCGCCCGGCGACGCCACCGCAACCCACCCGACCGCTCCCGTGCCGGCGCAGCCCACCGGGCCTGCGCCGGTCAACGGGCAGCCGCACCCGCACGCCCCGGCGGCACCCGCCGCGGGGCCCTGACCCAGGAAGGCATCAGTCATGGATCACTCCGGAGCGAAGCTCCTGCCGTTCTACGTCGTGGTCGACGTGTCGATCTCGATGCAGGGCAGCAAGCTCGCCGCGGCCAACAACATCCTGCCGGAGATCGTCGACGCCCTCGCGCAGCAGCCGATCCTGTCGGACAAGGTGCGCTTCGGCCTCATCGACTTCTCCGACGACGCCGGCGTGCGGCTGCCGCTGTGCGACCTGCTCGACCCGGGCCTGGCCCTGCCCGGCCTGTCGGTGCGCGGCGGCACCAGCTACTCGGCCGCGTTCACCACGCTGCGCCACGAGATGGAGGCCAACATCGCCCAGCTCAAGGGCGACGGGTACGTCGTGCACCGCCCCGCGGTCTGGTTCATCAGCGACGGCGCTCCGACCGACCCGGAGCCGGCCTGGCGGCAGGCGTTCGCCGACCTGACCACCGCCAAGGCGTACCCCAACTTCATCCCGTGCGGCGTCGACCAGGCCGACCTGCGAGTGATGGGCTCGCTGATCCACCCGTCGGACGGCAACAAGAAGATGGCGCTGTACATGATGGAGAAGAACACCGACCCGGCGAAGGCGATCACCGCCATGGCCGAGATCCTCATCTCCAGCATGATCCAGTCGGGCCACAGCCTCGCCGGCGGCGGCACCGGCACGATCCTGCCGTCGAAGTCGAGCCTGCCGGCCGGCATCAAGCAGTATGACCCGGACGACTTCGTCTGATGGGCGGCAAGACCCTGCCGGTCTACGTGCTGGTCGACCTCGGCGACCCCGACAGGCCCGACGTGACGACGTCGATCAACGCGTTCTGCCAGACCTTCGTGCAGGACCTGCGCACGGACCCGGACCTCGCCGACCAGGTCCGGCTCAGCATCGCGCACTTCGGCGAGACGCTGAGCTCCTGCCTGTCGAACGTCCTCGTGAAGGACGCCGCCGACCGCACGCTCCCCGCCGGGGGGCCCCGCTCCTACGCGATCGCCTTCCACATGATCGCGAGCTGGATCACGGCGGACCGCGACCGGCTGCGCTCCAGCGAACCGGACGTGCCGGTGGCCCATCCACTGGTGCTCGTGCTCACCCCGCGCCCGCCGGTGCCCACCGACGAGTGGCGCAGCGACTTTGCCCGGCTCACGAAGATGCATCCGCAGATCGTGGTCGAGCCGATCGCTCTCTACGAGGGGCATCCGTGGTCGGACGCGCTGCGGTATCCCCTCGAGGGTCGCCATGCGCTGACCCCGCGCGAGTCCCAGGACCCTGCGCCCGCGGCCTTGGCCGCGGTGCGGGAGTACGCGGCGTTGCCACCGCCCAGTCCCCACCCGCGGCGGACCGTCGCGCCGCCACCGCCGGCGCCGGACTGGGAGGGGTCCTTCACGCGGTACCGCATCGGGGAGCCCGGTGCGGCCGCGGCGGTGAAGCCGCGGCCCGACCCGTCGGAGTGGGACCGGCGCGACACGGTGCTCGACGGCGTGTACATCCGCGACGACCTCGACCAGGACCGGGTGCAGCTGCGGGCGGCCAGCGTCCGCGGCTTGGCGCACCGCTTCGCCGGCACCGTGCGCCAGGACGAGTACGCCTTCCGCCGCACCGACGACGGCCGGCACCTCGTCCTCGCCGTGGCCGACGGCGTGTCCAGCGGCCGGCTCTCGCACCAGGCGGCGGCCCTGGTCTGCCGGCTCGGCACCAAGCTGGTGGCGGCGAGCCTCGCCGTGAAGCCGCCCGAGGAGCTGGACTGGACCGCGGTCATGCTGCAGCTGAGCCAGGAGATCCGGCGCATCGCCGCGGGGCTGCTGCAGATCGCGGAGCCGACGCACGACGAGGTGGTCGAGCAGATGGCGGCGACCGCGCTGTTCGGCGTGCTGGAGCTGCGCCCGCCCGACGGCGGCAACGACCTCGTCGCGCACGTCGCCGCGGTCGGCGACTCGTCGGCCTGGGTGCTGCGCGCCGACGGCTGGGAGCCGCTGCAGGCGGTCAAGAACAGCGACGGCGTCGTGGCGACCTCCGTGACCCGGGCGCTGCCGCTGCGCTCGGTCAAGGCCGAGGTGACGGCCCGGCCCGTCATCGTGGGCCGGGGCGAGGCGCTCGTGCTCATGAGCGACGGGGTCGGCGACCCGATGATGGACGGCACCGGCCCGGTCGGGAGGGTCCTCGCCGAGGCGTGGCGGCGCCCGCCGGCGCCGCTGGACTTCGCGGCGCAGGTCGACTTCCTGCGCAAGACCCACGACGACGACCGCACCGTGGTCGCGGCGTGGGTGGAGTAGCCGGCATGGACGTCGTGGAGTACCGGCGGCTGGGCCGGATCGGCGCGCTCATCGGCAAGGGCGGCCAGGCGAAGGTGTACCACGCGCCGGAGGCACGGCTGCCCGGCGTGGCCGAGGGCCTGGTCTACAAGGAGTACGAGCCGGGTCAGGGCCCTGGGCAGGGACTGCGCCCGCTCGTGCGCTTCCGCAACAGCCTCGAGCGGTCCGCGCAGGCGCGCCTGGACGGATGCACCGCCTGGCCGCTGTGCGTGGTCGAGGACGGCGAGCGGGTGCGCGGCATCCTGATGCGCCACATCCCGCCGTCGTTCATGCAGACGCTGAAACTGCCGGGCACGGGCCGGACGGTCACGCGGCCCCGGGAGGTACAACATCTGCTGGCGCCGGCGGCACACGTGCGGCGCATGGGGATGGCGGTGCCCGACCGTGCACAGCGGATGGCCGTGTGCCTGGGGCTCGCCGAGGCGCTGTACCTGCTGCACGGCCACGGCTTCGTCTACGGCGACCTGAACGCCCGCAACGAGGTCTACTGCCTGGGCGGGCAGCCGTCGGTGCTGCTGGTGGACTGCGACGCGGTCCGCAAGCGCGGCTCGGCGCAGGTCGTCGCCCAGCTGGACGCGCCGGACTGGGACGCACCCGAGCCGCTGCTGACGCCGGCCTCCGACCGGTACAAGTTCGGGCTGTTCGTGCTGCGCTGCCTCGGCACCGAGGGCCCCCAGCTGTCCACGACGCGCGAGCTGGCCCGGGCCGGCGCGGCGCTGGACGCCGAGGGCCAAGGGCTGCTGCGCCGGGCCCTCGGCGCCGACCCGGCCGGCCGGCCGGACATCGCGGACTGGGGCCGGTACCTCCACTTCCGCCTGACCGGCCGGCGCGACCCGGCGCTCTTCGCCGCGCAGGTGCCGCAGCCGCGCCGCGACGACACCACCTCCACGCCGGGCTGGCGCCGCGACGGGACGACCGGCAAATGGGTCCCGCAGTAGCGCCACGGTGCGGGGTCTGCGGCGGGTGGCCGCAGGGCGGGTACCGCATGTCGATGCGGGGCGACGTGGCCTGCGTGACGCACGCGGTGTCGGCGCAGTGCATGTTCTGCGCCAATACCCACCCCGAGCCGGCGCCGCGCGGCTGGGCGCCGTTCGCCGCCGGCATGATGCGCTGCCCGCGCTGCCTCGACGGGGCCGTGGAGACCCAGCTCGACGCGCGGCGGCGGCTGCCGGTGGTGCGCCGGCAGCTCGCCGGGATCGGTCTCGAACTGCCCGAGCGCGTCCTGGTCCGGGTGGTGAGCCCGCAGGAGGCCGAGGCCACCGCCGGGCGCCCGGAGTCGGGCATCCTGCTCGGCGTCACCGAGCAGGTGATCGGCGGCCCGGCGGGCGCCCGGACGATCGAGATCAGCGTGGTGTCGGGGATGCCGCCGACGTACTTCGGCCGCGCCGTCGCGCACGAGGTCGGCCACGCCTGGCTCGCGCTGCGCGGCCGGGCGCCGGTCGGCGACGTGCTGGAGGAGGGGGTGTGCGAGCTGTTCGCCTACGCGTGGCTCAAGCAGCACGGCAGCCCCCTCGCCCGGGCGTTGCGGGAGCAGTTCGCGTCCAACCCCGACCCGGTGTACGGCGCGGGCTTCCGCGCCGTCTACGCCGCGGTCCGGGCGCACGGCATCGACACCGTCCTCGACGGCGTGCTGCTCACCGGCCGTCTGCCCTAGCCTCGGGCGAGCTGGACGCTCACCCCGCCGGAGAAGGCCGAGTCGTGCAGTGTCAACAGACAAATCAACCGGCCCGTATGTATACTGCGCCCCCGCCGGACGACTTCGCCGGCGAGACGACCCGTTAGGGGAACTCGCTGCGGCCGCGGCCGTGATGAAGTCTTGTCCACTCATGTGCGGAAAGAAGGTTTCGCAATGCGTGCCCGGCCCGAGGCGCCCGACGGACTGCGGCAGCACCGCGACTGGCTCGCCCTCATCGACGTCGAGGGCCCGTTCCTGAGTCTGCCGGTGCTCCGGGCGACGTGGCCGACGCTGGACCCCCTGGACAAGGGTGCCCGGGAGCGGCTGCGTGCCGCGCACGCCACGTGGCAGGACGATATCGCCGCCGGGCAGGCGGGCTGGGTCGGTCACGTGCTGCGGGAACTGCTCGGCTGGGGCGACGCCCTGCACCTCGACGGCCTCGACGACCTCACGGTCCGCGT
Source organism: Dactylosporangium darangshiense (assembly GCF_039537565.1). Lineage (NCBI taxonomy): Bacteria > Bacillati > Actinomycetota > Actinomycetes > Micromonosporales > Micromonosporaceae > Dactylosporangium > Dactylosporangium darangshiense. The sequence continues at coordinate 40,846 of NZ_BAABAT010000007.1, read as the reverse complement.
CCCGGAGCACGACACCGACCTCGCCCCGTCGTTCGCGCTCAGTGAGGCCGGCAGCGTCCGGGTGCTGGGTGTCGTCTGCCCGCCCGGGCAACGGCCCACCGCGCGCGTGCCCGGCAGCACCTGGGGCGCCACACCCGCGGACCGGCTCGCTCACCTGTGCCGCCACCACGGCGTCGAGCTGGGCCTGGTCACCGACGGCCGCTGGTGGGCGCTGGTCTGGGCGCCGCGCGGCGGGGTGACCGCCACCGCGGTCTTCGACGCCGTCGCGTGGCCCGAGGCCGCCCAACGCGACGTGGTGCGCGCGTTCGTATCGCTGCTGTGCCGGCGGCGGTTCTTCGGCGTGCCCGACGCCGAGCGCCTGGTGCCGCTGCTGCGTCGCAGCCTCGACAATCAGGAGGAGCTGACCGAGGCGCTCGGCGTGCAGGTCCGCCGCGCCGTGGAGCTGCTCGTCGCGGCGTTCGGGCGGGCCGACGCGCGCGAGCGGGAGCTCGGCGGGCGCGGGCTGGAGCTGGTGACGGCGCACGAGGTGTACCGCGGCGCCGTGTCCGTCATGATGCGCCTCGTCTTCCTCCTCTTCGCCGAGGAGCGGCGGCTGCTGCCGTCGGACAACGAGCTCTACGCCACCGAGTACGGCGCCGGGCGGCTGCGCGCCGGGCTCGAGGACCGGGTCGCCGAGGGCAGCGAGGAGGACCTGGAGCACACCTCGGCGGCGTGGCACCGGATGCTGGCGCTGTTCGACGCGGTGTACCACGGCATCGCCCATCCCCGCCTCACCATGCACGCACACGCCGGCTCGCTCTTCGACCCCGGCGCATTCCCGTGGCTGCCGCAGTCCGTCGACGACCGCACGGTGCTGCACATGCTGCGCGCCGTCCAGCGGGTCGAGATCGGGCGGGGCCGCGCCCGCGAGGTGCGCACCGTGAGCTTCCGCGCCCTCGATGTCGAGCAGATCGGGTACGTCTACGAGGGCCTGCTGTCCTTCGAGGGCCTGCGCGCCGACGGCGTGGTCGTCGGGCTCGACGGCCGCGAGGGGCGCGCGGAGGAGGTGCCGCTCAGCGTCCTCGAGGCCCTGCCGTCCGCGCCGCCGGAGCTGGCCGCCGCGCTCGCCGAGCGCTACAAGGACTCCGGCATCGGCTCCCCGGCCGCGCTCGCCAAGCGCCTCACACCGCTCGGCGCGGTCGAGCGCGCGGAGGCCCGCAGGAAGCTCCTCGCCGTCACCGGCGGCGACCACCCCCTCGCGGAGCGGCTGCTGCCGTACTTCGGCGTGATCCGCGACGACCTGCGGGGCCTGCCCACCGTCATCCTGCCCGGCGCGTTGTACGTGACCGAGTCGGCGCTGCGCAGGAACACCGGAACGCATTACACGCCGCGGTTCCTGGCCGAGGAGGTCGTCGAGGGCGCCCTCGAGCCGCTCGTCTACGAGCCGGGTCCGCTGCAGACGGCCGACACGGCCCAGTGGCGGCGCAGATCCTCCAAGGAGATCCTGGCGCTGAAGGTGGTCGACATCGCGATGGGTTCGGCGGCGTTCCTGGTCGCCGCCGCCCGTTATCTGGCCGGGCACCTCATGGAGGCGTGGTCGGCGGAGGGCGTCGAGCAGCCGCTCGTCCTCGACGCGCACCGGCAGGTCATCGAGCACTGCCTGTACGGCGTCGACATCAACCCGATGGCCGTGGAGATGGCGAAGCTGTCGCTGTGGCTCGTCTCGATGTACCCCGAGCGGCCGTTCACGTTCCTCGACGACCGCCTGGTGGCCGGCGACTCGTTGCTGGGGATCACGGATCTGGGGCCGGTGGAGTCCCTGGAAGCCGACCTGTTCGGTTGGGCAGCGGGGGTGGCGCCGCTGGTGCACGAGGTCGCCGAGACCCGGCGGGCGATCGCCGGGGTGGGGGAGGGTGACCTGGTCCGTAAGCGGCAGCTGCTGGACGAGGCGGCGGGGCGGGCCGAGCGGTTGCGGGTGTTCGCGGACGTGCTGGTGGGTGCGGCGCTGGCGACCGGCGGCCGGGCCGCCGCTTATGTGGAGGGGGCGCTGGACCAGCGGCAGGAGTGGTTGGCGACCGACCATGTGCCCGGGTCGTTTCCCCGGGAGCCGTTGCATTGGCCGCTGGTGTTTCCGGAGGTGTTCGAGGGCGGCGGGTTCGACGCGGTGATCGGCAACCCGCCGTTTCTCGGCGGCAAGAAGATCAGCGGTGCGCTGGGCACCGCCTACCGCGAGCTGCTCGTGGAGACGCTCGGCCGGGGGGTCCGGGGCAACGCCGATCTGGCCGCCTACTTCGTGCTGCGGGCACACGACGTGCTTGCCGAGCACGGGCAGACGGGCCTGGTCGCCACCAACACCCTCGCGCAGGGCGACACCCGGGAGGTCGGCCTCGACCAGCTGACGGCCGGCGGCGTCACCATCCGGCGGGCCGTGAAGAGCAGGCCTTGGCCGTCGCGGTCGGCCGTGCTCGAGTACTGCGCCGTCTGGACGAGCCGGGCCACCACGGTCGAGCCCGGCGTCACATCGTCGCTGGACCCGGCGTCGCGGACCGCGGGCAACGCGCACCGGCTCGCCGCCAACGCCGGGCTGTCCCACATCGGCTCGCTGGTGCTCGGCATGGGCTTCACCCTGACGCCCGAGGCCGCCGAGGCGCTGCTGCGCAAGGACGAGCGCAACCGCGACGTGCTCGCGCCCTACCTCAACGGCCAGGACCTCAACTCCCGGCCGGACTGCAGCGCCAGCCGCTGGGTCATCGACTTCCACGACTGGAGCGAGGAGCGGGCGCGGGAGTACGGCGACTGCTACGAGCAGGTGTACCGCACCGTGAAGCCCGAACGCGACAAGAACCAGCGCAACGTGTACCGCACCAGGTGGTGGCAGTTCGCCGAGAAGCAGCCCTCGATGCTGCGCGCGATCGCACCCCTCGACCGGGTCGTCGTCATCGCGCTGGTCAGCAAGACGGTGATGCCCGTGATGGTGCAGACGGGCAACGGCACAGTCTTCGCGCACAAGCTGGCCGTCTTCGCCACCGACGACCCGGCGATGCTCGCGCTGCTCAGCAGCGCCCCGCACTACTGGTGGGCGGTCGGGCGCAGCTCCACGATGAAGGCCGACCTCAACTACTCGCCGACCGACGTCTTCGGGACCCTGCCGCGCCCCGAGCCGACCGGAGAGCTGCGCGAGCTCGGCGCGCGGCTGGACCGGCGCCGCCGCGAGATCATGCTGGACCGCGCCGCAGGCCTGACCGCCACCTACGGCCTGGTCAACGACCCCGGCTGCCACGACACCGACATCGCCGAGCTGCGCGCGCTGCACCGCGACATCGACGCCGCCGTGTGCGCCGCCTACGGCTGGGACGACCTGACCCGCCACGGCCTCGACCACGGCTTCCACGCCACCGGGCCCTACACCCGCTACACCGCCGGCCCGGCCGCACGGCGCGAGATGACCGACCGGCTGCTGGAGCTCAACCACCGCCGCTACGAGCAAGAGGCGGCGGCGGGCCTGCACGACAAGCGCCGCGGCACCGCGCGCCGCGGCGGCGCCGGGCGGCAGGAGGCAATGTTCTGAGGCGTGGTTCGGCCACGACACCTGGCTGGACCGGCCCGTGGCGCTCAGGTTCGTGCGGCCGTCCGACGAGCATCTCGACGCTCCCGGCCTGGCAGAACGGCCGATCGGTCACCGTCGGACCGGCCACTATCCTGTGCCGGTGCACACCGACGCCGAGCACGAACGCCTCCTCACGCTGTATCGCCGCCGTGTCGCGGGTTACGCCGGCGTCGACGACGAGTTCCGCCGCCGGTGGGCCGACTGGTGCCGCCGCCTGCTCGGCCTCGGCGGCGAGCTGGTCGTCCCGCCGCCGCGGCCGGACACCGACCTCGACGCGCTGCTCGACGGGGCGAGCCCGTACGGCCCGGCCGCCCGTTGCGTGCCCGGCGACGACAACGCCTGCCACGAGAACGTCGCCGTGCTGTGGACCGACGGCGCCGTCGCCGCCGTCGGCACCGGCTACGCGCTGTCCGACGACGGCCTCTGGCGCAGCCACTCGTGGGGCGTCGACGCCGACGGCACGGCCGTGGAGACGACGGTCGAGCGGGTGGCGTACCACGGCATCGCCCTCACCGGCGTCCCGGCCCTGCACTTCGCGGTCGGCAACGCCGGCAACCACGTCAAGAAGGTCATGCGCGCCCCCGGCCCCCGCGCGCGGGAGCTGATGGCCCTGCTGGTCGAGGCGCGCCGCCTCGCCACCGGCGCATGACCGACGACGAGCTGATCGCCGCCGCCCGCGCGGCAGCCGCCGCACACGGCCGGGAGGGCCTGACGGAGGCGGCGGTCGTGCGGCGGGCGCCCGAGGCCGCGGTGCTGCTGTCCGACCCGGCCTACGCCCGCGGCGGCGGCCTGCTCGTCGTGATCGCCCCGGCGACCGGCACCGTCATCCGCGTGGTCCCGCAGCTGTAGCCCGCCCGAGCGACTCGATCAGGTCGCACAGGTCCCGCAGGTCGGCGCGGAACTCCTCGCCCCACGGCACCGCGGTGTCGAGGTGGGCGGCCAGGGCATTGTGGCCGGGCAGCTCCTCCGGCGGCAGCTGCGCGCGGCGGGCCGCCGGGTCCATGGTGCCGTCGCCGAAACGCCCGCTCACCTCGGACAGGGTGTGTCCGATCACGAACGTGCTCAGCATCCGCTCCACCCGTGGGACCTGCACCGGGGGCACGCCGGCGACCAGCAGGGCGGCGTAGGCGGCGTCGACGATGCGCATCGCGGCGGGGCTGATCGCGGGCCGGGTCAGCAGCAGCGGCAGCACCGCCGGGTGACGGGCGGCGACCTCCCGCAGCCCGTACGCCAGGTGCTCCACCGTCTCCCGCCAACCCAGCCCCGGCGGCGGGGCCGGGATCTCCGACAGCAGGCGGCCCACGACGGCGTCGAGGAGCTCGTCCTTGCTGCGGAAGTACCCGTAGAGCGCCATCGGGGTCAGCCCCAGCCGTTGCGCGACCGTGCGCATCGACAGGGCGTCCAGCCCGCGCTCGGCCGCGACCGCCAGGGCCGCGTCCAGGATCTCCGGCCGCCGCGAGTCCTTGAGCTTCCGCACGCCGTCAGTCTATGGTGTATATCAGTCGGTATACGGTGTAGACCGGGGGTGTCGCGGTGCTCCATGCGGACGGTGTGACGAAACGGTTCGGGACGGCGGTCGCGCTCGACGGGCTGAGCCTCGACGTGGCGGCGGGGGAGATCGCCGGGCTGGTCGGCCACAACGGCGCCGGGAAGTCGACCTTCGTCGACGTGGTGTGCGGGCTGCTGCGCCCCGACGCCGGCACCGTGCGCGTCGGCGGGCGGGCGCCGAGTGCGGCGCGCGCGGACATCGGGGTGGCGCCGCAGCACATTGCGCTGTACCCGAGCGCCACGGCGGCCGAGCACCTCGCGTTGTTCGGGCGCCTCGCCGGCCTGCGCCGCCGCGCCCTCGCCGCCGCCGTTGCCGAGGTCGTCGACGCGCTGCTGCTCGCCGACTTCCTGGACCGCCGGGTCGGCCTGCTCTCCGGCGGCCAGCAGCGGCGCGTGCAGGCGGCGACCGCGTTGCTGCACCGCCCGGCCCTGCTGCTCCTGGACGAGCCGACCGCCGGCGCCGACCCGCAGACCCGCGAGTCACTCCTCGCCGCCCTGCGCCGGCGCGCCGCCGACGGCGCCGCGATCCTCTACGCCACGCACTATCTGCACGAGCTGGCCGACCTCGGCGCCACGATCGCGGTCGTGCGGCGCGGCCGGATCATCGCCCGCGGCACCAGCGCGCAGTTGCTCGCGGGCCTGCCCAGCGAGGTGCGGCTGCGCGCCGAGGGCGCCGACGAGGTGCGGGTGCGCACCACCGACCCGGCCGGCGCCCTCACCGCGCTGCTGGATCGCGCACCCGGCACCCTGCGCGAGGTCGACATCCGCAAGCCGTCGCTCGACGACCTGTACCGTTCGCTGGCGGGCTGAGCGATGACGGACTCCCTGCTGCGGATCGCCGCCCTCGCCCGGCACAACGCGGTGCTGCGCCGACGCGACCCCGGCCAGTTCCTGAGCTACCTCGTCATGCCGATGCTGCTCATGTCGGTGCTCGCCCCGGTGTTCCGCCGCGCCGCGGCCGGCGGCAGCGCCCAGGTCGTGACCGGCATGCTCGTCATCTACTCCACTCTCGCCCTGTCCATCGTGGGCACCGCGACTCTGGCCGAGCGCGTCTGGCACACGTGGGATCGCCTGCGCGTCACGCGGGCCGGCGGCGCCGAGCTGCTGCTGGGCAAGACACTGCCCGCGTACGCCGTGCTCCTGCTCCAGCAGGCCGCCCTGCTCACCTACGGCGCCGTTGTCGTCGGCGCCCGGCCGCACGGGCCGGCCGCCTACGGTTTGCTGGCCGTTGCCGTCGCCGTGTGGAGCGCGACCTTGCTCGCTGTCGGCAACGCGCTCGCGGCGGTGGTGCGCAGCTTCGGCGAGCTGGGCGCCGCCTGCGACATCGGCGCTCTCGCGTTCGCCACCCTCGGCGGCGCGCTGGTCCCCACGAGCATGTTCCCGGCGTGGCTGCGCCCCGCGGCGCCCGCCTCGCCCGGCTACTGGGCGCTGTCGATGCTGCAGGCGGCGATGCGCGGCGACGTGCACCGCACGCTCGTCCCGGCCGCCGTGCTCCTGATCGCCGGCCTTGCCGCCGGCGCCTTCGCCGTGCGTCGCCTCACCCGCGCACAGGGCCGCACGACACTGCTCTGAGCAACGGTGCCGTCACGAACACGCCCCACGCACCGAAGCGGCGACGCCCCGAACATGTTCGTCACGAACGCGCCCGCAGGGCGGGCGCGGCGGTGTCCCCGAACATGTTCGTCACGAACGCGCCCGCAGGGCGGGCGCGGCGGTGTCCCCGAACGTGTTCGTTACGAACCTGGCCGCGCGATGAGCGCGGCGGTTTGGCCGAACATGTTCGTTGCGAACGCGGCCCGGCGGTGGGTGCGGCGGTGTTTCCGAACGTGTTCGTTACGAACGTGGCTGCACGAGGAGTGCGGCGGTTTGGCCGAACATGTTCGTCGCGAACGCGGCCGGGCGGTGGGTGCGGCGGTGTTTCCGAACGTGTTCGTTACGAACGTGGCTGCACGAGGAGTGCGGCGGTGTGACCGAACATGTTCGTTGCGAACGTGGCCGGGTGCTGAGGCCTGGGGGAACGGTGGCGGCTCACCCGCGTGACCGCGCGCTGAGGCCTTGAGAAAGCGCTTTCCTGCAACTAGTTGCATGAAAATTTCAGGCGCGAATGCCGCAAATCGGGGCAGGTGGTTGCCCACCGATCGACGCCGTCCTATCCTCGCGGGCAGGAAAGCGCTTTCCTCCGCCAGGGCGGCGCGGCTGCGAACCGAGTGGAGTCGGCTCGTGGCGAGATATCCGAGACGAGCGGTCCCGAGGAAAGCGCATTCCCAGATCCCCATCTGCAACGACGAAGGTGAGGCAAGGGATGAGGCGAGCAGTCGCATGGCGACTCCTGCCGACACTGGCCGCGGTCGCGGTCGGCGTCGGTGTCGTGGTGGTGCAGGCGATGCCCGAGGCGTCGGCCGCGACCGGCGGCGTGACCGGGTACGCGACGCAGAACGGCGGCACCACCGGCGGCGCGGGCGGGCAGACGGTGCGGGCCACCACCGGCACCGCGATCCACCAGGCCCTGTGCAGCCGGGCCAGCAGCAGCACCCCGATCATCATCCAGGTCGAGGGCACGATCAACCACGGCAACACGACGAAGGTGTCCGGCAGCAGTTGTAACACCGCCGAGGACAAGATCGAGCTCAAGGAGATCAGCAACGTCACGATCATCGGCGTGGGTAGCGGGGCGGTCTTCGACCAGCTCGGCATCCACATCCGCGACTCGAGCAACATCATCATCCAGAACGTGACCGTCCGGAACGTCAAGAAGTCGGGCTCGCCCACGTCCAACGGCGGCGACGCCATCGGCATGGAGAGCACCGTGCGCAACGTCTGGGTCGACCATGCCACGCTCGAGGCGTCCGGCGGCGAGGACCAAGGCTTCGACGGGCTCTTCGACATGAAGGATGACACGCAGTACGTCACGCTGTCCTACAGCATCCTGCGCAACTCCGGTCGCGGCGGGCTCATCGGCTCCAGCGAGAGCGACCTCGGCAACAGCTTCATCACGTTCCACCACAACTCGTACCAGAACATCGACTCCCGCACGCCGCTGCTGCGCGGCGGTACCGCGCACATCTACAACAACTACTACGTCGGGCTCACCAAGTCCGGCATCAACTCCCGGGCCGGCGGCAAGGCGCGCGTCGACAACAACTACTTCAAGAACTCCGCCGACGTGCTCGGCACGTTCTACACCGACGCGGCCGGCTACTGGCAGGTCAACGGGAACATCTTCGACAACGTCACGTGGTCGGCCAAGGCGAGCGACAACAACCCCGCCGGCCCGAACCCGACCTCGAACACGAGCGTCAGCATCCCGTACTCGTTCGCGCTCGACCCGGCCAGCTGCGTCCCCGACGTCGTCACCCGCACGGCCGGCGCGAACACGGGCCTGCAGGTCTCCAACGGCAGCTGCACGCCGACCAGCCCCACCGGCGGCCCGACCGGCGGCCCGTCCTCGTCGCCGTCCTCGCCGCGCCCGTCCTCGCCGGCCCCGTCCTCGCCCACCGCGACGCCGGGCGGCACCAACCTGTCCATCGGCGCCGGCTCCGACGGCTCCAGCAAGGCCAGCGGCACCAGCTACGGCGACGTACGCGACGGCGACATGAGCACCTACTGGTCGCCGAGCGGCACGACCGGCTCCATCTCCATCAAGTGGGGCTCGGCCACCGCGATCTCGCGGATCAACATCCGTGAGGCGTCCGGCGCCACCGGCAACATCCGCAACTGGCGGGTCCTCAACGGCGACACCGGCGCCGTGCTCGCCACCGGCACCGGTGCGGGCGTCATCTCCTTCGCCCGCACCTCGATGAACAAGGTGACGTTCGAGATCACCAGCGCGACCGCCGCGCCGCGCGTCGCCGAGTTCGAGACCTACGCGTAAGCGTCTCGGGTCAGTCCGGCACGGGGTCGCCGCGCAGCGCGCCGATCCCGTGCCGGGCCGCGGCGCCGATAGCCCGGTTGATGTCCTCCTGCCGGCGGAACGGTTCGAGGGCGCGGGTGAACACCGCGACCGCGTAGGACGACCCGTCCGGGTACTCCACGGCCGCCACCTCGTTGCGTACCACGCCGATGAGGCTGCCGCTCTTGGCGCTCACCCGTGCCTCGTCCCCGAACGCCGACAGTGTGCGGTCCCGGTTGACCTGCGCGCCCATGAGCCGGCGGGTCTCGGCGCACGCGGCCGGTGGCGCCGCCTCGTCGCGCCAGATCATCCGGATGAGGGAGCCGAGCTCACGGGCCGTGGTGCGCGATGCGTGCTCCGGGTCGACCTCCCGGCTCGCCGCCATCCGCGCCCGGTCCAGCGAGCGCAGGCGCTCGGCCGGGCCGAGCCGCCCGGCCTGCGCCTCGCTCAGCGCCTCCCAGGTCGGGAAGCCCAGGTCCCGCGCGGTGCGGTCGATCATGGCGCGGATGCCGCCGAGCACGACGGTCCCGCGCAGCCCCAGTGCGCGCAGGCGGGCGTTGACGGCGTCGAGCCCGACCGCGTCGAGCACGGCGTCGGTGGCCGCGTTGTCGCTGACCGACATCATCATGAGGGCGAGGTCCCGCAGCGACATCGTGACGTCGTCGCGCAGCACCGACAGGCCGCTCGGCCCCGGCGTGCGGCCCGCCGCCGGCACGGTGACGGCCCGTGCCGCGTCGATCCGGCCCCCGGCGGCCTGCGCGGCGAGCTCGAGAGCGATCGGCAGCTTCAGCACCGAGGCGAGCACGACCGTCTCGTCGGCGTCCACGTGCAGCTCGCCCTCGGCGTCGATGCGCTGCACCGACACCGACCCGGCACACCCGGCTGCGCGGAACAGCTCCGCGATCCGTGCCTGCGGCCTCACGTCACCCCCTCGGACGGCCCGTCACGTCGAAGAGACACGCGGACCCGGGTCGCCCCCCGGACGGTCCGCCACATCCTAGGCGGCCGCCCTGATAGGGTCTGAGGGCATTCCAGCGTGATTCAGCCAGCGCAGACGTTTGGAGTGCCGCGTGGTTCAGATCCTCCCCGAGGTGTCCCGGACCCTCAACGAGTACCTGCTCGTGCCGAACCTCACCACCGAGGACTGCGTCCCCGACAACGTCGACCTGTCGGCCCCGATCGTGCGTCACCCGGTGGGTGAGATCTCGCCGCTGCGCATCGCCGTGCCGCTGGTCAGTGCGATCATGATGGCGGTCTCCTCGCCGCGGCTGGCCATCGCGCTGGCGCAGACCGGCGGGCTCGGGTTCATCCACCAGAACCAGGACGTGGCCGCGCAGGCCAAGCAGGTCGGCGCGGTCAAGCGGCACAAGGCCGGGTTCCGCCACTCCGACATCAACATCAAGCCGTCGGCGACGCTGGGCGAGGTGAGCCGGCTGCTGCGCGCCGCCGAGCGCGACATCGCCGTGGTCACCGAGGACGGCACCGGCACCGGACGGTTCGTCGGGCTCATCGCCACCACCGACTTCCACCCGCAGCGCCACGACCTCAACGGCACCGTCGAGTCGCGGATGCGCCCGGCGCACCAGCTCGTCACGGCGCCGACGACGATCTCGCTCTCCGACGCCAACACCATGCTGTGGGACCACCGCCTCGACCTGCTGCCGGTCGTCACCGCCGAGGGCCACCTCGCCTCGATCGTGCTGCGCCGCGACTACGAGCTGCACAAGCAGTTCCGCAACGAGTCGATCGACGACGACAAGCGCTTCCGGGTCGGCGCCGGCATCAACACCCGCGACTACCGCGACCGCATCCCGGCGCTGGTCGAGGCCGGCGCGGACGTGCTGTGCATCGACTCCTCCGACGGCTACTCGGTCTGGCAGCAGCGCACCCTCGCCTACGCCGCGCAGGAGCTCGGCGGCGTGGTCCCGGTCGGCGCCGGCAACGTCGTGGACGGCCGCGCGTTTCGCTACCTCGCCGACGCCGGCGCCGCGTTCGTGAAGGTCGGCATCGGCGGCGGCTCCATCTGCATCACCCGCGACCAGAAGGGTATCGGGCGCGGGCAGGCCTCCGCGCTCATCGACGTCGTCGCCGAGCGCGACCGCTACGCGCAGGAGACCGGCGTGTACGTGCCGATCTGCTGCGACGGCGGCCTCCTCGCCGACTACCACATGGCCGTCGCCCTGGCCCTCGGCGCCGATTTCATCATGCTCGGCCGGTACTTCGCCCGCTTCGACGAAAGCCCGTCCAACCTGGTGAACCTCGACGGCCAGATGTTCAAGGAGTACTGGGGCGAGGGCTCGCAGCGGGCCCGCAACGTCACCCGCTACGACCAGGCGGAGACGGAGCTCGCGTTCGAGGAGGGCGTCGACGGCTACGTCCCCTACGCCGGCAGCCTCTACCCGAACATCGCCCGCACCACCGCGAAGCTGCGCGCCACGATGGTCAGCTGCGGCGCTACCACCCTGCCCGCCTTCCACCGCGACGCCGTGCTGGTCCAGGTGTCCCAGCAGAGCTACCAGCAGAACGGCGCCGAGGTCCGGCTGCGCACCGGTGAGCGTGACAGCGGTCGATAGGCGTTCCTTATTTCGGGTCTTGACATAAGGGCCCCCGCCATAGATGGTCGTGCAGTTCACGGCTGGCGGGGAGGTGGGCATGCTCCGGCTCGTGCTCGGTGCGTTGCGCGGGCGGCCCGCCCAGGCGTTCGCGGTGTTCGCGCTCGGGGTGCTGCTGTGTGCCGTCGCCGCAGCCGGGCCGCAGTTCGCGGCCGCCGCGGTGGCCCGGGCCGCGGCCGCCGACATCGACGCGGCGCCGGGGGAGCAGCGGCTGCTGACGGTGCACCGCAAGGTGCCCGGCGGCGGGGATCCGGGCGCTGCGTTGGCGGGCTTTCGCCGTACCACCGAGGAAACACTGGGACAGCAGGACGATCGGGCCGTCCTCGGGCTGACCAGGATGCTCACCAGCATCGCGGGCTCCGCCCGGGCCGTTGCCCTCGCCTACCGCGAAGGGGCGTGCGCGCACCTGCGCATCACCGGCGCCTGCCCGGGCGCGGCGGGCGAGGCCGTGGTGAGCGCGCACACGGCCAACACGCTCGGGCTGCGGGCGGGGGACCCGGTCACGCTGCGCACCGACGCCGGGCTCGAGGTGCAGCTGCGCGTCACCGGCACCTACGAGCGCGCCGACGAGTCGGGCGGCTACTGGGATGAGCCGATGTTCGGGCCGGGGCGGATCGCGGCCGGCGTGGAGACGCTCGACCCGATGTTCGTCGGCTTCGCCACGTTCGCCGATCCGCACCTGGACGAGGCGACCGCCGTGTACACCGCACCGCTGCCGGTCTGGCTCGTCGGCGGGCCGAGCGCGGGCGCGGCCGCCGAGCGGCTCGCCGCGACGCAGCGCGCGCTGCGGGCGGCCGGGCTCGAGCTCGTGCCGCCCGGGCCGGACCTGCTGCGGGCGGTCGACGCGGACCGGGCGGCCGCGCGGCGCGGGCTGGTCGCCGGGTGGGTGCAGACGCTCGCGCTGTGCTGGCTTGCGCTCGCCGTCGTCGGGCGGTACACCGCCGGCGACCGGCGGCTGGACGTCGCGCTGCTCAAGCTGCGCGGCGCCGGACGGTGGCGCATCGCGCGGCTGGTCATCGGCCAGCACCTGGTGCCGCTGCTCGCCGCGGCGCCCGCCGGCGTGCCGCTGGGTGTCCTCGGTGCCCGCGCGATCGCCGGGGCGGGCGTGCTGCCGGCCGACGCCCGGGCGGTTGCCGGGCTCACCGCGGCGGCCGTCGCCGGCGTCCTCGCGGTCGCCCTCGTGCTGCTGGCGCTGGGCGAGGCGCCCGCGTTGCGCGCGCCGGTCGCCGCGCTGCTGCGGCGGGTGCCCGCGCGAGGGACGACCCGGCGGCGCGCGACGCTGGACGTGATCGTGCTGGCGGTGGCGGCCGCGGCGCTGTACCAGGCGCGCGCGTCGGGGCTGTACGACATCGGTGCGGCGGCGCCGGCCCTCGTCGTGCTCGCCGTCGCCGTGCTGCTCGCCCGGCTCCTCGCGGCCGGCGCGGGCCGGCTGGGCCGCGGCGCGCTGCGGCACGGGCGGGCGCGCCTCGCCCTCGGTGCGCTGCGCTTCTCCCGCGGGCCCGGGCTCGACCGCATCTTCGTGCTCATGGCGGTCGCGGTGGCGCTGCTCGGGCTGGCCGCCGAGGGGGTCGCGGCCGGCCGCGAGCGCCGGGCCGAGCGGGTCGCCGCCGAGCTCGGCGCCGGGCAGGTGCTCGGGGTCCGTGCGGCCAACGCGACCGCGCTGCTGGCGGCGGTCCGCTCGGCCGACCCGGGCGGGCGCACCGCGATGGCGGTGACGGTGGACCGCGTTGTGACGCCGCCCGTCCTCGCCGTCGACGCCGAGCGGCTTGAGGCGGTCGCCGACTGGCGGGCGCAGTACGGGCCGGCCGGCGCGGTGCGGCCGCCCGGGCCGGCCGTGGAACCGCTGCCGCTGGTGCGCGGCGCGGCGCTCGCGGTCACCGCCGCCAACGGCTCCGCGCATCCGCTGCGGCTCGTGCTGAGCCTGCGACAGACCGGCGCGGGCGGGGACGTGAGCGTCACGTTCGGGCCCCTCGCGCCCGGCGAGCACCGGGTGTCCGCACCGGTTCACGGCTGCGAGCCGCCGCCCGGCTGCCGGGTCGTCGGGCTCACGCTCGCCGGCGCCGCCGACCCCGGTCCGGACGGGCGGCCCGTCCCGCCGCCCGCGGACAGCTCGCTGACCGTGCGGGAGCTGCGGCAGGAGGCGCCCGACGCGGTCATCCTCGACGGCGCGAGCCTCGGCGACCAGCGCCGGTGGCGCGGCGCGGCGGCCGGCCCGGCCATGGGCGTCGGGGCCCGCCGCGGCGCGTTGACGCTGCGGATCCCCGTCGCGGCGGACGACGGGGTGATCTTCGACAACCATGCGTACGTCGTCGACGCCGGCTCCGCCGTCCCGGTGGTCCTGGCCGGGCCGGCGCCCCAGGCGTGGCTGTCCGGCGAGCCGGCGCTGAGCCTGCTGAGCGCCGCGGGCGTGCGGGTGCGGGTGGCCGCCACACCCGCGCTGGTGCCCGTCCTCGGGCCGGCGGGCGCGCTCGTCGACCTCGACGCCGTGCTGCGGGCCGCGCCCGACGCCGGGCTGCTCGGGGTGGCGCAGGTGTGGATCGCCCGCGGTACCCCGGCGGCGGGCGTGGACCGGATCGTCGAGCGGCTCGCGGCCGCCGGGGTGAGCGTGACCGGCTCCGAGACCGCCGCCGGGCGCCTCGACCGGCTCGCCGGGGGCGGTGTCGCACTCGCCGCCGGCTTCCAGCTGCTCGTGGCCGGCGCCGGGCTGGCGCTCGCCGCCGTTGCCGCCGCGGCGGCGGTCGGCGCGCAGCAGCGGGCGCGGCTGCAGCAGTGGCGCGCGCTGCGGACCCAGGGGCTGCCCGCGGGCGCACCGGCGGCCGCGGAGGCCGGCGGGCAGGCGGCGCTGGCCGGGCTGGCCGCGATGGGCGGCGTGCTCGTCGCGGCGATCGCCGGGCCACTCACGGGCGCGCCGGACGTCGCCGACGACTGGTCGTGGCTGCCGCCGCCGTCGGCGCTGCGCCCATCCGTGCTCGGCGGCGCCGGCCTGGTCGCCGTCGCCGTGCTGGCCGCCGCATCGGCGATCGCACTCACCGCGTTCGCCAAGCGCCTGCGCGAGCAGCAGGAGGGCGGGCGATGATCTCGCTGGTGCTCGCGATGCTGCGCACCCGCCGCGGCCAGGCGGCGACGCTGGCGTTGCTCACGCTCGTCGTGGTGGGCGCGACCGTGGCCGTGCCCGCGTACCTGCGCGCGGTCGACCGGGCCGTGGTGCACAGCGAGGTCGCGCAGGCCGCGGCGGGGGAGCGAACCGTCGCGCTCGAGGCCGTCGTGGGGGATCGCGACTCGGGCTCCGTCGACATCTCCGGCGTCGCCGGCGCGCTGCTGATGCCGGGGTTCACTCAGGTGTACTCCGCCGAGTTCCCGGCCGTCGGCATCGAGCCCGAGCCGCGCGACGCCAGCCGGGTCACCTACCGCCAGGACGTCTGCGCGCACCTCACCCTGCTGGCCGGGCGGTGCCTGCTCGGCTCCGGCGAGGTGGTCCTCGGCGAGCGCACCGCCGCCCGGCTCGGCCTCGGCGCCGGCGACCCGATCGGCCTCGCGTTCGCGGTGGCGGGCAACTCCCCGGCCGGGCAGATCTACCTGGCCCTCGGGCCGGCCACGCCGCTCACCGTCGCCGGCGTCTACCGGCCGGCCGCGCCCGAGGAGGAGTACTGGGGCCGGCACGACTACTTCGCCGTCGACGCAAACGGCCGCGCCGGCGAGCCGGTCTTCGCCGACGCGGCCACCGTCGGGCTCATCCCGCGCACCACCACCATCCTCGCCGTCGACGCGACCGCCGCGCCGGCCACGCTGGACGCCGCGCGGCTGGGCCGGCTGCGCGGGGAGCTGGCCGAGCTCAAGACCCGCGCCGCGGGGCTCAGCCAGGCGTTTACCGTCCGCACCGACATCCCCGACCTCCTCGACCGGGTCGATCGCAGCCGGGCGCTGGGCCGCCAGAGCGTGCCGGTCGGCGCGGTACCGCTGCTGCTCCTGGCCTACCTCGTGCTCTATCTGGCCGTCGACTACGGCGTCGAGGGCCGCCGCCCCGAGCTCGCCGTCTTCGCCCTGCGCGGCGGCGCCTGGTGGAACCGGTGGCTCCTCGCCCTGGGCGAGAGCTTCGCCGCCATCGCCGCCGGCGCGCTCGGCGGCTGCGTCGCCGGCCAGCTCGCCGTCGGGGCCATCGCCGCCTGGCGGTTCCCGGGCCTGGGCGTGCCCCTGTTCGACGCGGACGCGCTGCGCCTCGCGCCCGCCACCGCCCTCGGCGCGCTCGCCGTCGCGCTGCTCGCACAGCGCCGGCACCTGTTCAGCCCCGTCGCCGAGCTGCTGCGCCGGGTCCGGTCGCGGGTGCCCGGCCGCCGCGCGCCGGTCGGCGAGATCCTCATCGGCGTCCTCGCCGCCGCCGCGCTCGCCCAGCTGTTCCTCGGCGGTGGGCGGCTCACCGGCGTCGCGATGGCCGCGCCGGCGCTGAGCATCATCGCGCTCGCCGTCGCCGTCGCCCGGCTCGTCGCGCCGTCCGCCGGCGCGCTCGGGCGGGCGGCGCTGCGCCGGGGCCGGCTCGGCGTCGCGCTCGCCGCGCTGCAGCTGGCCCGCCGCAGCGGCCCGCGGCGCCTCGTGCTGCTGCTCGTCGCCTCCGTCGCCGTGCTCGGTTACGCCGTGGCCGGCGCCGACGTCGCCACGAGGGACCGGGACCTCGCCGCCCGGATCGGCACCGGGGCGCACCGCGTCGTCACGGTCGTGCCGGTCACCCGCGAGCACCTGCTGCGCGCGGTGCGCGCGGTCGACCCGGACGGGCGCTTCGCGATGGCCGTCGAACACGTCCCGGCCGGCGCGTCGGGCGAGCCCGCCAAGCTCGCCGTCGACGCCGGCGCCGGGCGGCTCGGTCGCGTCGTGGACTGGCTGCCGCAGTACGGCCGCCTCGACGCCGGACGGGTCGCCGCACTGCTGCACCCGCCCGCGCCCGACCCGGTCGTCGTGCCCGGCGAGGACGTGCGGCTCGACTTCGACGTCGCCGACGTGCGCTCGAACGTGCCGTTCCGCCTCGCCGTGGTGCTCACCTCGCGCACCGGCCGCGGCACCGTGACGCCGACGCTCAGGTTCGCCACCGCCGGCTCGTACACCCTCCGGGAGCGCATCTCGGTCTGCGCCGACGGCTGCCGCCTCGTCGGGCTGCACCTGACCGCGCAGAGCGCCTTCCCGACCGGCTTCGCGCTCGCGCTCACCGTGCACGGCCCGGGCACCGCCGACCCGGCGCACTGGCGGGCGACCGGCGCCACCGTCGCCGCGGCGCCCGCCGGGCTGCTGCTGCGCGTCGACGTGACCGCCGAGTCGCCCGACGGCGCCTGGCTGCAACCGGTCGACGCGCCCTACCCGCTGCCGGCCCTCGCCGCCGGTCCCGCCGCGGCCGGCGGGCCGGTCACCGGGCTCGACGCCCGGCCGGTCGAGGTGCGCGCGTTCGGGCGGGCCGAGGCACTGCCGCGGCTGGGGACGAGCGGGACGATCGTCGACCTGGAGTACGCCGACCGGGTCGCCACCGACGCGGGCAGCGCCACCCACCCGGAGGTGTGGCTCAACGCCGCTGCGCCGCCGGACGTGCTGACCCGGCTGGCCCGCGAGGGGCTCATCGTGACCGGGGACCTCGACGTCGCCGGCGCCCGCCGCCGCCTCGACGCGCAGGGCCCGGCCCTCGCCATGTGGTTCCACCTGCTGGCGGGGGCCCTCGCCGTGCTGCTGGCCGCCGGCGGGCTGAGCATGGTCGCCGGGGTCGACCGCGGCGGGCGCGGCGCCGACGAGGCCGCCCTGCGCGCGCAGGGACTGACCCGGGCGACCGTGCGGCGGGCGAAGCTGTGGACGTACCCGGCGCTGGTCCTCGCCGCCGGGCTGCTCGGCCTCGGCGTCGCCCTCGCCGTGTGGCGGCTCACCGGCTGGGCGCTGCCCGTCTTCGGCGAGGACGTGCCCGGGCTGCCGCTGCCGCGCTGGCCCGGCTCCCTCGCCGTGCCCGCGGCCTGGCTCGTCAGCGTCGCGCTGCTGCTGGCCGTCGCCTGGCGCGCAGGCGGCCGCCGCGAGACGTGAAGGCGGTCAGATGTCGAGGTCCTCGACGTCGGGCTCGTCGCGGATCGTCTGCAGGGCCACCGCGTAGAGCTCCGCCGGCAGCAGCGGCTCGAGCTCCTCGATCGTGTCGACCACCTCGAAGGTGGCGTGTGCCGGGGTGCGCATCCAGGCCTGGTCCGGCGACCAGTCGCCGAGCCAGCCCCGCCACCCGGTCGACCACCGCTTGCTGCGTTCCGCGTTGGGTCCCACCGGGACGTAGAGCTCCGACTGGGAGTGGTGCACGGCGAAGCGGCCCTTGCTGGTGCGGAACAGCGAGTACGTCTCCGTGCCGGACTCCGTCGAGGAGTTCCACTCGCCCAGGGCCGTGCCGAGGAACCGCTTGGCCCCCGCGCGGCCGGGGCCGACCTTCACGGTGATCTCCTCGAAGCCGGCCCGCTTCGCCTCCTCCATGTCCACCAGGCGGCGCAGCGCGGTGACGATCGCGGCCGAGAGGGTGCCGCCGGTGAGCTCCTGCGCGCGCTGCAGCAGCGGCAGGTCGTCGTCGGCGACGTAGATGGTCTTGTTCGGCATGGTCCCCCCACTTTAAGGCCTCGACAATGGTGGGCGCATACGTATACTACTACGTACTACGTACATGTATACGGATACTCGGGAGGGAGCCCGGAATGACCCAGCCGGATTGCGCGGTGGAGGTCGACGACCTCGCCGTGTCGTACGGTGCGGTGCACGCCCTGGCGGGGCTGAGCCTGACCGTCGCCACCGGCACCGTGTTCGGCCTGCTCGGCCCCAACGGCGCGGGCAAGACCACGCTCGTGCGGGTGCTCTCCACGCTGCTGCGCCCGGCACGCGGCCGCGCCCGCGTGCTCGGCCACGACGTGGTGCGCGAGCCGCTGTCGGTGCGCTCGTCGATCGGCCTGGCCGGGCAGTATGCCGCGGTCGACGAGGAGCTGACCGGCCGGGAGAACCTGGAGATGGTCGGGCGGCTGTACCGGCTGCCGAAGGCCGAGGCGCGCCGCCGGGCCCGCGACGTGCTGGAGCGCTTCGACCTCACCGACGCCGCGAACCGCCGCGTCGGCACCTACTCCGGCGGCATGCGGCGCCGGCTCGACCTGGCCGCCAGCCTGACCGGGCGCCCGCCGGTGCTGCTGCTCGACGAGCCGACCACCGGCCTGGACCCGCGCTCGCGGCAGGAGCTGTGGACGATCCTCGACGAGCTGCGCGGCGCCGGGACCACCGTGCTGCTCACCACGCAGTACCTCGAGGAGGCCGACCGCCTCGCCCAGCGCATCGCCGTCATCGACGCCGGCCGCGTGATCGCCGAGGGCACGCCCGGCGAGCTCAAGTCCGGCGCCGGCACCGACGTGCTGCGCATCCGGCTGCACGCACCGGCCGACCCCGCCGCGGCCGCGCCGCTGCTCGAGGACCTCGCCGCCACCGGCGGGGTCGAGGTCGACGGGCCGACCGGCGAGCTGCGGCTGCGCGTCGCCCGGCCCGACGCCACCGCCGAGGCGGTCCGCCGGCTCGACCTCGCCGGCCTGAGCGTGTCGGTGATCCAGCTGGCCCAGCCGACCCTCGACGACGTGTTCCTCTCCCTGACCGGCCACACCGCCGAAGCGACCCCCGTGAAGGAGCCGGTATGAGCTCGCAGACGCTGTCCCTCGCCGCGACGCTGCAGGACAGCCAGGTGATGGCGGTGCGGCAGCTGCGCAAGACGCTGCGCCGCCCGACCTACATCGTCTTCTCGTTCGTGCAGCCCGTCATTTTCGTGCTGCTGTTCCGGTACATCTTCGGCGGCGCGATCGACACCGGCTCCGTCTCCTACGTGAACTTCCTCATGCCGGGCATCATCGTGCAGACCGCCGTCTTCGGCGCCCTCGTCACCGGCCTCGGGCTGACCGAGGACCTCAAGGCCGGCGTGGTCGACCGGCTGCGCTCGCTGCCGATGGCCCGCGCCGCCGTGCTGCTCGGGCGCACCACCGCCGACCTGGTCATGAACGTGCTCACCCTCGCCGTCATGGTCGCCGTCGGTCTGCTGGTCGGCTTCCGCCCGTCGCAGCCCGCGTGGCAGCTCGGCATCGCGTTCGTGCTCGTGCTCGCCTTCTCCTACGTGTTCTCGTGGATCAGCGCCTGGGTCGGGCTGTCGGTGCGCAACCCGGAGACGGCGCAGTCGGCCGGGTTCATCTGGGTGTTCCCGCTGACGTTCGCCTCCTCGGCGTTCGTGCCCACCGACTCGATGCCCGGGCCGGTGCGCGCCTTCGCAAATGTCAACCCGGTCAGCCTCTGCGTCGACGCCGTGCGGGGGCTCACCATCGGCGGGCCGTCGCCGGCGGCGCCGGCGTGGCAGACCCTGGCCTGGCTCGTAGGCCTGCTGGCGGTCTTCGTGCCGCTCGCGGTGCGCGCCTTCCGCCGCGCGTAGCGAGCCCGCGTCAGGGCAGCTCGACGAGGTCGGCCAGGACGGCGCCGTCCTCGGCCAGCCGCCGCGGTGCCGGGCTGTCGTACACCACGAGCAGCCGGCGCCGCTGCGGCGGCCCGACGATCGCGATGCCCTCGGCGTGGTCGTCGCCGTCGCCGAAGGGCAGGTCGAGCTCGCGGCGCAGGTCGTCGCCCCGCACCACCTGCGGCGCGGCGGCGTGGGCCGCGTGGTGCCAGCGGTACACGCGCACCGGCCCGTCGAGGTCCATCGACGGGCCGGCCAGCACCAGCAGGTCCTCGCCGCTGGGGCACATGTCGCGGATGCCCAGGCCGTCGAGGGCCAGCACGTGCTTGCGGTAGCGGGCGCCGTCGTCGAACTCGCGCAGGCGCAGGCGGGCGGGGTCGGCGGGGTCGGTGTACGGCCGCAGCTCCAGCACGAACGCCCAGCCGCGCAGGACCGGGCCGCGCAGTCCGAGGTACACCCGGTCGCCGTGCACCGCGATGCCCTCGATGTCCAGGCCGTTGTCCTTGCCGGGGATCGCCAGGAACGGCGCCAGGTGCGGGTCGTCGCGCAGCAGGTTGCGCAGGTTGTCCTCGCCGCTGAGGATCGCCGCGTGCAGCTTCTGCCCGCCGTCGGCGACGCACGGCACCGGCGTGGGCAGCCCGTCGACCTCGCCGATCGGCAGGCGCACGAGCACCTGCCGGTTGTCCTGGCCCTCGACCCGGGCGAGGCGCTTGAGCGGCTTGACGCCGGCGTGGTGCGGCTTGATCTGCTTGCGGCGCAGGCTGTGCGACCCGACGGCCCACAGGAAGGGCCCGGAGCGGGCGAGGCCCTCGATGTCGGCCTCCTCGTCCTCGTCGGCGCCGGGCAGCGGCACCAGGTCGGCGAGGCGGAAGCTGGTCTCGTCGGTGTACCGCCGGGGTTCGTGCTCGTCGTCGGCGACGAGGCGCTCCACGGTGGCGGTCTCGTCGCCGGCGACCCACAGCACGGGCCCGTCGGCCCGCACGGCCGAGAGGTTGGTGTGGGTGGTGGCCGCGCGCGAGCGCTCGCCGAGGTACAACCGCACGGTTCGTTCGACTGTCACCGCCTCATGGTGACATCAGCGTCACATAGGGATGATCACTTAGGTGACACCCCGGTTGCGGCGCGCGAGCGCGGAAAGTACGAAGCAGGCGGCGGCGAGCAGGCTGATCGCGCCGCCGGCGGCGACGTCGAACGCCCGGGACAGGTACAGCCCGCCGGTCGCGCTGCCGACCGCGATCGCGGTGGCGAGGGCGGTCATGGTGCCGAGCCGGCCGGTCCACAGCCGGGCGGCGCCGGCCGGGGCCACGACGAGCGCCAGGGTGAGGATGGTGCCGGCCGCGGGCACGGCCGTGGCGACGACGGCCTCGATGAGCAGCAGGACGAGCAGGTCGAGCGCGCCGGTGCGGTAGCCGGCGGCCCGGGCGCCGTCGCGGTCGAAGGCGGTGTACACCAGCTCCTTGTGCAGCGCGGCGAGCACCAGCGCGACGGCGGCGGTGACCCCGGCCGCGACCCACACGTCCGAGGGCGCGACGGTGAGGATGCTGCCGGTGAGGTACGCCGTGAGGTCCTTGGTGAACCCGTTCTGCGCCGACATCAGGGCGACGCCGAGGGCGAACCCGGCGGCGAGCGCGACCGCGGTGGCCGTGCTGTGGTCGTGCCCGCGGCGGCGCGCCAGGGCGGTGACGGCGAGGGCGGCGAGCACCCCGGCCGCGGCGCCGCCGAGGTAGAGGTTGAGGCCGGTGACGGCGGCGATGACGACGCCGGGAAAGGTGGCGTGCGTCATCGCCATCGTGAAGAACGCCTGCCGCCGCAGCACGACCTGGACGCCGATCAGGCCGCACACGGTACCGACGAGGATCGCCTCAAGCCACGGCACGGCCGCTCCCGCGGGTCCGCAGCGCCCGGGCGACGGCCGCGGCGAGCATGGTCAGCAGGTAGACCGCGACGAGGGTGAGCACGACCGTGGCGCCACCGGTCAGCCGCAGCCCGTAACCGACCGAGGCGTGGTAGCTGACCAGCAGGCCGGCGTAGCCGCAGACCGCGGCCGCGGCGACGCCCACGGCGGCGATCGGCGCGATCCGGTCGGCGACCAGGCGGCCGGTCGCGGCCGGCACGACGAGCAGGGCGACGACGAGCAGGGTGCCGACCGACCGGGCGGCGGCGACCACGACCAGGGCGACGGCGAGGTTGAGGACCAGATCGAGCAGCCAGGTCCGCAAGCCCGCAGCCGCGGCCGCCTGCGGGTCGAACGCCCGCAGCAGCAGCTCCTTGTGCACGCACGCGAGGGCGGCCAGCACGACGGCGGCGACGACCGCGGTCTGCGCGATCTGGGCGGCGGTGACCGTGAGCAGCCGGCCGAACAGGAACGCGGTGAGGTCGGCGGTGTAGGAGGAGCGCCGCGACACCAGCACGACGCCGACCGCGAACATCGCGGCGAGCAGGACGGCGAGGGCCGTGTCGTCGCTGACGCGGCCGATGCGGGTGAACGCGGTGAGCAGCACGGCGGTGAGCGCGGCGGCCAGCAGCGCGCCGGGGAACACGCCGTCGACGCCGACGGCGAGGAAGCCGAGCACGACGCCCGGGAAGACGGTGTGGGTCATGGTGTCGGCGACGAAGCCGAGCCGCCGGATGAGCACGTGGGTGCTGACCACGCCGGCCAGGACGGCGAGCAGCAGCAGCTCGGTCAGGGCGCGCGCCATGAACGGGGCCGCGAACGGTTCCACGAAGACGGCGCGCATCAGTGGTGTGCCAGGACGATCTGGCCGCCGTAGGTCGCGCGCAGCAGGTCCGCGGTGAGGGTCTGCGCGGTCGGGCCGAAGCCGAACATGCGGCGGTTGAGCAGGCACGCGTGGTCGCTGACGTGCTGCGCCAGGGCCAGGTCGTGCGTGGACAGCAGCACCGCGGTGCCCTGCCGCCGCAGGTCCGCGAGGACCCGCAGCAGGGCGTCCTGGCTGACGAGGTCGACGCCGTTGAACGGCTCGTCGAGCAGCAGCAGCCGCGGCCGCTGGGCGATGGCCCGGGCGAGCAGCACGCGCTGGCGCTGCCCGCCCGAGAGGGTGCCGAACGTGGACCGGGCGCGGTCGGCCAGCCCGACCTGCTCGAGGGCCTCCGCCGCGATGCGCCGGTCCTCGCGGCCCGGGCGGCGCAGCCAGCCGACCTGCCGGTAGCGGCCCATGAGCACGACCTGCGCGGCGGAGACGGGGAACTGCGCGTCGAGGGTGTCGGCCTGCGGCACGTAGCCGACGTCGCGGCGCGCCGCCGCGGGCGTGCGCCCGAGCACCGTGATGGCGCCGCCGACCACCGGGACGAGGCCGAGAACGGCCTTGATGAGCGTGGACTTGCCGGCGCCGTTGGGGCCGATGAGCGTGACGACCTCGCCGGCGCCGACGCGGCCGGTGACCCCGGCGAGCACCGGCCCCGCGTCGTAGGCGAGCGTGGCGTCGTCGATGCGCAGCGCGTCCGCGATCGCGTCAGCCACCGAGGGCCTGCACGATGACGTCGGTGTTGTGCTCCTCCATCTTGAGGTACGTGTCGCCGGCGGAGCCCTGCGGGCCGAGCGTGTCGCCGTAGAGCGCGTCCTCGCCGGCGACGACCTTGACGCCGGCCCGCCGGCCGATGGCCTCGGCGGTCTTGGGCGGCAGCGAGCTCTCGGAGAAGACCGCCTTCGCGCCCGTCTGCTTGATCTTCGCCACGATGTTGTCGACGTCCTGCGCGGACAGCTCGGCCGAGGTGTCGAAGCTCGGGATGATCGAACCGACGAACTGCAGCCGGTAGCGGTCGATGTAGTAGCCGAAGGCGTCGTGGTTGGTGACCAGCTTGCGATCGCCCGGCGGCAGCTTGCCGATCTTCGCCTGGATGTCGGCGTCGAGCGCGTCGAGCTTCGCCGAGTAGTCCGCGAGGTTGCGCTCGTAGGCGGCCGCGTCGGCGGGGTCGGCGGCGGCGAACGCCTTCTCGATGTTCTGCGCCATGGTCTTGGCGTTGCGCGGGTCGTGCCAGATGTGCGGGTCGCCGGCGGCCTCCTCCTCGTCGCCGTTGCCCTGGCGGATCGTCACGCCGGCGCTGGCATCGACGGTGGCGCCCTTGAACCCGGCGGAGGCGATCGTCTCGTCGAGCCACCGCTCGAGCCCGACGCCGCTCTTGACCACGACCTTGGCCGCGCCGATCGCGGCGATGTCGGCCGGGGTCGGCTCGTAGTCGTGCGGGTCGACGTTGGGCTTGAGGACCTGGGTGACGCTGACCTTGTCGCCGCCGATGTTGCGGGCGAAGTCGGCGACCTGGGTCGTCGTCGCCACGACGGCGAGCCGCCCGCCGCCGGCCGCGGCGGGCTGCGGTGTCGCGGCGCCGCACGCGGCGAGCGGCGCCGCGAGGGCGGCGAGCGCGAGGACAAGGGTCGTACGCCGGAAGGGGCGCATGAGGGTGCTCCTGAGGGCTGAGGGCCTGACGGCCGGCCATGCGAACGGGCTAGACGGTACTCGTTTTCATTTTCAATAACGAGCCGTCGCATGGCGATGTGCGCATGGCCGGCCGGGCCTTCAGCAGTTGCGCAGTTCGGGCGACTGGTTGAGCGGCCGGCCGCGTAGCGAGACGAAGGCGCGGTGTGCCTCGCCGCCCAGGGCGGACGGCGCGCGGATCAGCCCAGCAGCTCCGCGACGCGGGCCAGGCCCTGGCGCAGGCGGCGGAGGTACGTCGCCCGGCTCAGGTGCAGCGCGTGCGCGACGAGGTCGTGCCCGCCGGCGCCGCGCACGTAGTACCCGCCGAGCACCGCCGCCGCCTCCCGGTCCACCGGCGAGGGCGACGCGGCCAGGGCCATGACCGCGGCGAGGACCCGGTCGCCCAGCGGCGGTCCCGCCGGGCGCCCCGCGCGCAGCTGCTCCAGGGCGGCCCGCACGGCGGCGACGTGCGGCGCGTCCGGCTCGTCCTCCGGCGGCGCCTGCAGCCGGCCCAGCCAGCCGGGCAGCCCGCCGGGCCGGAAGCCGCGGGCGTAGACGGCGTTGGCCCGGCCGCAGCGGTACAGGTCGTCGCGGGTCTGCCCGACCCGGCGCAGGCCGAAGCGGGCGCACATCTGCTGGTACGGCAGCCACGGCGTGGACACCACCAGCCGCCCGTGCGCGATCCCCTGCGCGAGGATCTGGCGCACCAGCAGCGGCTGGAAGCGGGCGTAGCGCTCCTCGACCACCATCATCCCGACCACGGCACCGCCGGCGCCCCGCCCGGCGAGGGCCTCGGCGTGCTGCTGCAGCAGCGGCTCCAGGACCGGGGCGGCGCCGGTGCCCAGCGGCCTCAGGTTGACCATGCCGACGGGCCGGTCCTCGCCGTCGACGAGCATGTGGAAGCCGTGCTCGGCGCCGTCGAGGCCGTGCGCCTGCGCGCGCACGACGCTGAGCCGGGCGAGCCCGTCGAAGCCGCCGCGCGCCGGCGGCAGGAGCGCGGCCAGCAGCTCCTCGTCGGCGCCGTCGACGGTGGCCAGCACCGACAGCGCGGCCGGGTCCAGGCCGGGCGCCTCGACCCGCAGCCGCCGCAGCACGACGTCGGCGGCCGCGTCGGCGAGCGCGCCCGGCGAACGGGGGTCGGTGCCGGACAGCAGCGCGCCGGCGACCGCCCGAGCCAGCAGCGAGATGCTCCCGCCGAGCGCTCGGTCCCAGCCATCAACCGAGGAGGGCCAATGGAGATCGTTCGGCGGATTCGTAACGCGACCGTGGCCGCGGCGCTGGCCGGCGCCGGGCTCGTCGCGCTGAGCGCACAGCCGGCCGCGGCGGCCGTCATCGGCTCCGCCCGGCGGCTCTCCCGTGCCGCCGGGCGCGTCACATGTTGTACGGGGCCATGGGGAACCAGCCGTAGCCGAAGTGGGCGGGCACGCGCAGGTCCCAGTAGACGACGTCGAAGACGCCCAGGGCGATGAGCAGGGCGCCGGCGATCGCCATCGCGCGGCGGGGGTCGCCGGTCAGCCAGCGCAGGAACCGGCCGCGGGTGCCGGCCACGAGGATCGCGAACAGCGCGGTGACGATGATGACGTTGCCCAGCGACTGCAGGACGAGCGCGCCGGCGCCGTAGAACGGGTTGCCGGTGTCGGCGGGCCAGTGGAAGAGCTTGTTGAACATCGGGTAGGGGCGGCCGACGAGGAAGCCGCCGATGAGTGCGCCGAGCGCGACGACCCGCCACGCCGGGCGGTTGGCGAACACGTCGGGCAGGACGCCGAGCATGGCCAAGCCGAGGTACGCCAGGGCCAGCCCGATGACGCCGAAGACGACCGCCGACTGGATGATCCGCACCGGCATGCCGCCGGCCGTCGCGGTGGACAGCTGCGGCAGGCGGTCGCCGAGCAGCACGCCGACGAAGCCGTAGGTGGCCGAGACGGCGACCATGCCCAGCGTCAGGTAGCCGACCGGGCGCAGGAAGGCGCGGGCCGACGGGCGTCCGGCGTCCCTGCCGGCGACGCTGAGCGGGCCGATGGAGGCGGCCATGGCGATGTTGCACGCGGTGAACGTGCCGGCCAGGCCGGAGACGAACGCGAAGAGCAGGCCGCCGGCGGTGCCGGCGATCGCGGTGGCGCCGGCGTCGTGGCCCAGCAGCGCGTCGGCGACGTGCTGGCCGATGACCTTGTCGACGAGCTCGGCCGACCACAGCACGGCCAGCAGCACGCCGGCGACGGCGCCGATCGCCGCGGTCCGTCCCTTGTGGACGGCGGTGACCCGCGGTGCGGCGGTCTCAGGGACGGTCAGGGTCATGGTTGCCTCCGGTGAGGTAGTGGCCTTCGAAAGACATCAGCGCGTCGCCGTGCGGCGCGCGGCGTACCGACAGCACGCGGCCCACGTGGATGAGGTGGTCGCCGCCGTCGTAGGTGCGCCAGCGCCGGCACTCCAGCCACGCGAGGGCGCCGCCGATGAGGGGCGCGCCGGTGCGGCTCCCGGCGATGCAGGCGACGCCGTCGAACTGGGCGGCGCCGGGCGGGCGCGAGCGGTCGGCGAAGCGGCGCGCCACGTCGCGCTGGGCCGCGTCCAGCACCGACACGGCGAAGCAGTCGGCCTCCTCCACGAGCGGCCCCTGTCGTGGGGCCGGGGCGGCGATCGACCGGTCCCTCGCCGGCCGCGGCTGGTGGGTCGATCGCCGCTCGGCCGGCCACGCGACGCTCAGCGGCGCCCTGGCCGCCGTGCAGCAGTTCGCGGGGGAGGCCGACGTGGCGATCCTGGCGCCCTACCTGGACGCGGTCGAGGCGCTCGGCCACCAGGAGGCGGCGGCCCTCGCGAAGCAGGACGCCGAGGCCGACCGCGCCACCGTCGTGGTCCGAATCGTCATGTTCGACGTCATCCTCGACGCGCTGCGGTTCGTCGCGCAGGAGCACTACCTGCGCGAGCTCACGGTCCTGCGGGATCCGCGGCCCTCGGCGCGACCGGGGCGCTCAGGCCCAGCGTGAACAGGCGCCGGTCGACCTCGTTGAGCGCCAGGCGCAGCGCGCCGAGCGCGACGCTGTCGGCGCCGAGGGTCGAGGCGACCACGTCGGGCACGCGCAGGACCAGCTTCTGCAGCTCCCGTTGCAGCGGCTCGAGGACCAGGTCAGCGGAGCGGGAGAAGCCGCCGCCGAAGACCACGACCTGCGGGTCGAGGGCCAGTACGAGCGCGGCGGTGCCGACGGCGAGGTCCTTGACGTAGCGGCCGACGGCGGCGCGGGCGTCGCGGTTGCCGTCCCGGGCCGCGTTGAACACC
The DNA here is from genome assembly GCF_039537565.1 of Dactylosporangium darangshiense. NCBI lineage: Bacteria > Bacillati > Actinomycetota > Actinomycetes > Micromonosporales > Micromonosporaceae > Dactylosporangium > Dactylosporangium darangshiense. The sequence continues at coordinate 13,049 of NZ_BAABAT010000007.1, read as the reverse complement.
CACGCGGCGGCGTCGTCCGGGCTGACCGTGTCCGGCACGCCCGGGCAGCGCTGCAGGTGCGCCGGCGCCGCGAGCCAGCGCACGGCCTTCAGCGCGCCGATCTCGCCGGCCGCGCCGCCGTAGCCGCGGCGCAGGACGCCGTCGATGATGAGCCCGGCGCCCATGCGCATGCCGGCGAGCAGGAACACGATGTCGTTCGCGTCCCGGGCCGCGCCGCGCCACCGCTCCGCGAGGGCGGCGAGCTTGCAGTCGTTCTCGACGATGATCGGGCAGGTGAACCGGTCGCTCAGGTGCGCGGCGAGGTCGACGGTCTGCCAGCCGGGCAGCGGCGTGAACAGGGTCGTGCGGCCGGTGGCGTCGACCGGGCCGGTGACGCCGATGGTGACCGCCCAGATGTCCGGCGCCGTCTTGCCCGCCTCGGCCAGGCACGTGGCGAGGATCTGGTCGAGGGCGGCGAGGCGCTCGCCGGGGTCGGCGTCCGCGGCGACGGCGACTCGGGCCGTGTGCACCACGTTGCCGTCGAGGTCGGCCACCAGGGCCAGTATCTTGTGCGCGCCGACGTCGACGCCGATGACGTACCCGGCGGTGGCCCGGAAGCGGTAGCGGCGGGCCGGGCGGCCCACGACGCTGCTGCCCCCGGGCTCCACGATCGTCGCCCAGCCGCCGGTGACGAGCCCCTGCGCGATCACGTCGACCGCGGGGCGCGACAGGCCGGTCAGCTTGGCGAGCTCGGTGACGGTGGCCGGGGGCTGGTCCCGCAGCGCCCGGACCACCGTCAGCGAGTTGAGCTCACGCAGCCGCGACAGGTCGGTCCCGGCGATGACCTGATCTGTCACAGTCTGCCCCCTAGCCCGCTAATATTGCTATGGAGTTTACAAACTACGCCCCGGAGCGCAAGCGGCTACTGGAACACGATGCTGTCGATGGTGACGGTGCTGCTGCCGCCGTACCAGAAGCCGAGCGCCAGCTGGGACGGGCTGGCCCGGTTGATGCCGTTGGCGGCCATCGGGATCCTGACGTCCTGGTAGGCGGCGGTGATGGCCGGGTGGCCGCCGCCGTCCAGGGTGAAGTCGCCGAACACCTTCGTGGAGCCGCCGAGGGACAGGCTGAAGTGGGCCTGCTCCCCGCCGGCGGCGCCCTTGATGCGCACGACGAGATAGGTGTACGCGGACAGGTCGGTGGCCACGTCGCTGCCGAACCAGCCGCAGTTGTTGTACTGCAGTGCGAGCGCGCCGCCGGCGACCACGCCGTTGCCGCCGCCGTTGCCGAAGCAGTTGCCGCCGGTCCACCGGCCGAGGTCGTTCTTCGCCGCCGACGGGTAGGCCGGCATGCCGTCGAAGTCGTCGAGCACGAGGCCGGCGGGCGGCGGCGGGGTCACCACGGCGACCGTCGCCGTGACCGCGTTGCTGGCCGGCGACTCGTAGCCGACGGCGTCGCGGGCGGTCACGGTGTAGGTGTGCGATCCGGCCGGTACGCCGGTGTCGGTGTACGAGGTGCCGGTGGTCGTCGTCACCGCCGTACCGTCGCGATAGATGCGATATCCGGTGACGCCCACGTTGTCGGTGGCGCCGGACCAGGACAGCGACACCGACGTGCCGCTCACGACGGGCGCCGCCAGGGTCGGCGCCGTGGGCGGCGTGCAGTCGCCGGTGCAGGCGCCGATGGTGACGGTGTTGGACAGGACGTTGTAGCCCTTGGCGGCGTCCCAGGTGCCGGTGTCGGCGAGCCGGACGGAGTACGCCGGGTTGCCGCGCAGCCCCGTGGCCTGGTCGGGCAGCCACAGGGCGAGCCGGTAGGTGCCGTTCGCCATGGCGGGCAGCGTCACGCTCTGGGTGGGCACGGCGACGTTGCCGGGCTTCCAGGTGCGCGGGTCGAGTCCGGTCAGCGGCACGTCGTAGCGGTGGGTGCCGTCGTCGAACACGAGGTACACCGGGCGCGGCTTGATGATGCCCGCGTACCCGTCGTTGGCCAGGTGCGCCGAGAAGGTGAACGCGCCGCCGGCCGCGGCCTGCGTGGTGAAGGTCGCGTCGACCAGGCGCAGCCGGTAGCCGAGCTTGCGCTTGATCCGGGTGAAGAGGGTCTCGGCCGGGTCGCTGCCCGACGCCGCCATGTTCGCGGCCTTCCACAGGTCGGTGTTGACCGCCGCGTAGTCCTCGTTGATCTCGGTCCAGTGCTGGTGCGCCAGCTCGTACTGCGCGTTGACCCCGGCGGCGTCGTTGCCGCCGCTGGCGTTGCAGGTCTCCCCGCCGACGATCTTGTTGCCGCCGGTCGAGGTCGCCATGTCGTACACCCACTGCTTCTTCGTCGCCACGTCGAACCAGCCCAGCCACGAGTTCTGGTCGTACGTGCCCATGTCGGCCGAGTCGGCGAGGAAGCAGTCGTCGTGGAAGCCGAGCCGGTCGAAGTCGCGGGTGGTCAGCAGGCAGCCGTCCGGCAGGGTGCAGCCGGGCGGTGCGGTGGTGCGCTGCGCGAACTCGTAGTTGAAGATCGGGTAGCGGATCGCGACCGGCATCGACGCCGGGGTGCTCGCGAGGAGCTTCTTCACGAGGCGGTACCGCACGGGCGCCTGGCTCTCCTCGGACGCGGCCGTGTAAGGGCTCTCGTGCCACTCGCCCCACGCGCCGAAGAACCCGGCCTCGAGGTGCATGACGACGTCGGCGTTGGCGGCCAGCACCGGTGCGAGCTGGTCGATGTGCCGCTCCATCTGCGCCTCGGTGACCGCGGAGTAGCCGTCCCACACGTAGGCGACGCGCAGGACGATCTTCATGCCCTGCGCCCGGACCGCGCCGAGCCCGGTGCCGAGGTTGGTCAGCAGCGCCTGCGGCAGGTCGCTGGTCTGGTACTTGTCGAGGTGGACGTAGCTGTGGACGAGCGTGTCGCCGTCGGCACGGGCCCGGGCGAACGTGCGGTCGAGCATGTCGGGGTTGAAGCCGGGGATCGTGTTGCTCGCGTAGTCGTTGACGGACGGGTCGTCGACGATCTCGTACCGGTTGTGGAAGCCGCGCTCCGGGTTGGTGAACGCGGTGGCGAAGTCGCCGGTGTATGCGACGGTGGCGGTCGGTGCGGCCTGGGCGGGAACCGCCGGGCCGAGCAGCGGGAGGGCCAGGACGGCCGCCGCCACGGCGGCCGCCCTGCCTCGGAAGGTCCCGTTCATCAGTTGCTGAAGGAGAAGCTGTCGATGGTGATCGTGCTGTTGCCGCCGTACCAGAAGCCCATCGCGAGCTGCGCGGGGCTGGTGCGGCTGATGCCGTTGGCGGCCATCGGGATCCGGATGTCCTGGTAGGCGGTGGTGATGGCCGGGTGGCCGCCGCCGTCGAGGACGTAGTCGCCGAAGACCTTCGTGGTGCCGCCGAGGCCCATGTTGAACTGCGTCTGCTCGCCGCCGCTTGCGCCCTTGACGCGCACGACGAGGTACGTGTACGCCGACACGTCCTGGTTGACGTCGCTGCCGAACCAGCCGCAGTTGTTGTACTGCAGCGCCAGGGCCCCGCCGGCGACGACGCCGTTGCCGCCGCCGTTTCCGAAGCAGTTGCCGCCGGTCCACTTGTGCAGGTCGTTCTGGGCCGCCGACGGGTAGGCGGGGTTACCGTCGAAGTCGTCGAGGACCAGGCCGGCCGGCGGTGGCGGCGTGCTGGACGTGCTCGCGGTGAGCGGCGCCGAGGCCGGCGAGAGGTTGCCCGCGGCGTCGCGGGCCTTGACGGTGTAGGTGTAGGAACCGGCCGTCAGGCCGGTGTCGGTGAAGGTGGTGCCGCTCGGCGCGCCGACCTGGGTGCCGTTGCGGAAGACCTGGTATCCGGTGACGCCGACGTCGTCGGTGGACGCGTTCCACGACAGTGAGATCGACGTGGTCGTGGCGCCGGGCGATGCCAGGCCGGTGGGTGCCGACGGCGGGGTGGTGTCGGTGCCGCCGCCGGTGCCGACGCCGATCGAGCCGAGGCCGAGCCAGCCGTCGGCGTTCTGGGTGGCGTTGCCGAAGCGCAGCTTCTTCGCCGCAGGGCTCAGCGCCTCCAGGGGGTTCTTCACGCGCAGCACGAGCTGGTAGGAGCCCGACGAGACGCCGGCGAGGCTGACGCCGGCCTGGAAGTACTGCGGGTAGCCGAAGTCCCGGTAGGCCGGGTCGGCGCCGACGTTCCAGTCCGGGAACGCCCGGATCTTCAGCGGCATCACGGTGCGCAGGTCCCAGGGGGTGTCCCACGTCTTCACGACCGTGCCGGCGGCGTTCTTCAGCCCGAGCGTGACCGTCCACGGGTAGTAGAACGGTGCCACGCCGTTGTTGGCGATGGTGACGCCGACGGTCGCGGTGCTGCCGGTGACGCTGTTCTGGTAGTACGCGTGGGTGGCGGTGAGGTCGTAGCCCATGAGCCGCACGGCCGCGGCCACGTTCGGGTCGGTGGCCGGGTAGCTCTGGCTGGTCTGGTTGATCTTCCACGTGGTGTGCTCGAGCTCGATGCAGGCCTTCATGTTGTCGACCTGGCCGGAGCCGCCGGGCCAGGAGGTGAACGCCGAGCTCTGGATCTCCGGGCGCACCTCGCCGCCCATCGAGTCGGTGACCCACTTGTTCTCCACGCCCTGGTTCAGCGCGCGCTGCAGCTGGGCGTAGCTCGCGCCGCCCAGCGACTGCGGCAGGGTGACGCCGGCCAGCGGCGAGCCCTCCTTGTAGCAGAACGAGTCGTCGTGGTAGCCGATGTCGCGGGCGTTGGCGGCGCCGCCGGCCGAGTCGGGGTAGCGGATCTCGAGCTTGGTGGTGTTGAACGCGGTGTCGAAGGCCTGCACGATCTGCGCCGCGTGGGCGTCGGTCGGCATCAGGTTGGGGTACCCGTCGGCGGTGTCCGTGTCGAACGGCCACGTGTGCCACTCGCCCCACAGCCCGACGATGCCGAGGTTGATGAACCCGATGCGCGGGTCGCCGTCGTAGCGGGCGCCGAACGCGGCGATGAAGTTCGTGACCGCGCTGAGCAGGTAGGCGCTGTCGTAGTCGGGCGAGACGGTGCCCCAGAAGGTGTTGTTGCGGTAGGTGACGTGCCCGTCGAAGCAGTGCGGGATGGCGTTGCCCGGGTGGCTGCCGGTTCCGCCGGGGTACTCCAGGTAGAAGCGGATGGCGGCCTGGTTGCCGTACGAGGCGATCTCGTTCAGCGCGTTGTCCACAATGGACCAGTTGTAGCTCGAGCAGTCGGTCGCGCTGGTCATCACCTCCGACAGGCCGAAGTAGCTCCAGGCGAGGGAGCGCGGGTAGCCCAGGCTCTGGTCGTCGCCGGGGAAGTAGAAGCGGGCGAAGCCCTTGAGCGGGTTGTCCAGCGGGCTCGGTGCGGCCGCGAGCGGGTGGTCGGTCAGCGACGGGCTCGGTGTGCCCGGCGCGGCCGGTCGGGCCGGCGGCCCGGCGGGCACCGGCGTGAACGCGGCGGCGTTGCCGCTCGGCGCGAGGACGAGCACGGCCGTGGCGGCGACCGTACAGGCGGCGGCGGCCCGCGCGAAGCGGCGCCACCGCATGGCGATGCGCATGGATGAACCTCCACGAGGTGGGGTGCGGGTGCTCCTCGAACGCGATTCGATACGAGGAGGTGTTGACAAAGTTTCCATGAGCTTCATCATTATTAGCGATCGCCCACCCCCCGCCGCAAGACGCAAATCTCGAAGATCTTCGATTGGTTGAACCCGCTTCACTCAAGGAAACGAGGTCGGATCGTGACGATGCGTAATGCCGTTGCGGTGCCAGCCGTGCCGGCGCCCGATCCTCCCGGCGAGCCGGAGGCCCCCGCCCGGCGCCGCCGGGCCCGCGACGACCGGGGGATCGCCTGGCTGTTCCTGGTGCCGGTGCTGACCGGCTTCGCGGTCTTCTACCTGTACCCGACGATCCGCGGCGTCTGGTACTCGGTGACCGACTACAGCCTGCTCAACACCCCGTCGTTCGTCGGCGCCGACAACTACGCCGAACTCGTCTCCGACGCGAAGTTCTGGGGCTCGCTGCGGGTCACGGCGTACTACGTCGTGCTCAACATCGGCTCGCAGACGCTGCTCGCGCTCGGCCTGGCCGCCCTCATGCACCGGCTGACCCGCTCGGTCGTGGTGCGGGCCACGCTGCTGCTGCCGTGGCTGGTGCCGAACGTGACCGTGGCCCTGCTGTGGATGTGGCTGCTGGACGCCAACCTCGGCTTCGTCAACCACCTGCTGTCCGCGGTGGGGCTGCCGACCACCGGCTTCCTGCGCTCGCCCGACTTCGCGATGCCGTCCATCGCGCTCATCAACACGTGGGCGTACACCGGCTACACCGCCCTGCTGCTCTACGCCGGCATGCTGCAGATACCGCAGCACCTCTACGAGAGCGCGTCCCTGGACGGCGCGGGGGAGCTGCGCATGTTCCGCCGGATCACGCTGCCGCTGCTGCGCCCGATCCTCGCGCTGGTGCTCGTGGTGTCGCTGATCGGCTCGTTCCAGATCTTCGACACCGTCGCCGTCACCACCAAGGGCGACCCGGTCGGCGCCACGCGGGTCATCTACTACTACATCTACCAGCAGGCCTTCACGTACTTCCACATGGGCTACGCCGCCGCGGCCGCGATGGTGCTCGTGGTCATCCTCGGCGTGCTCACCGCCGTGCAGATGCGGCTGCTGCGCGCCTCCCGATCCGACCTCACCTGAGAGGGCCCGCGATGACCCGCCGCTTCGCACCGGGCCGGCTGCTGGCCTGGCTCGTGCTGATCGTGTTCCTCGCGCTCACCGTCGCGCCGTTCTATTGGATGGTCCGCACCGCGCTCACCCCGGCCGCGGACATCTACTCCGACAGCACGGCCGTGTTCCCCGCACACCCCACGATGATCAACTTCTGGCGCGTGCTCGGCCTGGTCGACAACCAGACCGCGCGCAACGCCGGCGGTTCCGGGGCGCAGATCGACTTCCTGCGGTACACCCTGAACTCCGTCATCTACTGCGCGCTCATCGCGACCGCGCAGACGTTCTGCTGCGCCCTGGCGGGCTACGCCTTCGCCCGCCTGCGCTTCCCGGGCCGGGACCTCGTCTTCGGCGTCATGGTCGCGGCGCTGATGGTCCCGCCGATCTTCACGCTGCTGCCCAACTTCACGCTCGTCAAGAGCCTCGGCGCCATCGACACGTTCGCCGGCATGGTCGCGCCGTCGCTGCTCATGACGCCCTTCGCCGTGTTCTTCCTCCGCCAGTTCTTCCTGTCCGTGCCGCGGGAGGTCGAGGAGGCGGCGGTCATCGACGGCGCCGGGCGCTGGGGCGTGTTCTGGCGGGTCGTGATGCCCATGAGCCGCGGCCCGCTCATCACCATCGCGCTCACCACCTCGGTGTGGGCGTGGAAGGACTTCCTGTGGCCGCTGCTCGTCGGCCGCGGGGAGCAGACCCGGGTGCTCACCGTGGCCCTCGGGGTGTTTCTCCAGCAGTCCCCGAACACCCAGCCGGACTGGACCGGACTCATGGCCGCCTCCACGCTGTCGGTCCTGCCCGTCCTCGCGCTGCTCATCTTCCTGGGCAAGCGCCTCGTCCAATCCCTCAACTTCACCGGCATCAAGTGACCTCGAAAGGGAACCCCCTCGTGTTCAGACGATCCCGCACGGCGGCGGTGCTGGCCGCCTCGGCTTTGCTTATGCCACTGGCCGCCTGCTCCGGCGGCGACGACGCCGCCGACGGCGGCAAGGTCACCATCAACTACTGGCTGTGGGACGACAAGCAGCAGCCCGCCTACCAGGCCTGCGCCGACGAGTTCACCAAGGCCAACCCGAATATCACCATCAAGTTCACGCAGACGCAGTGGGCGCAGTACTGGCAGAACCTCACCACCCAGCTGGCCAGCGGCGGCGCGCCCGACGTCTGGACCGACCACGCCTCGTACTACCCGCAGTTCGTGTCCAGCAACCAGATCCTCGACATCCAGCCGTTCGTCGACAAGGACAAGGTCGACCTCTCGCAGTACCAGGCGGGGCTCGCGGACCTGTTCGTCAAGGACGGCAAGCGCTACGGGCTGCCGAAGGACTGGGACACGATGGCGGTGGTGTACAACACCAAGCTCGTCACCGACACCGCGGGCCTGGACAAGCTCACCTGGAACCCGAACGACGGCGGCACGTTCGAGCAGGCGATCGCCAAGGCCACCGTCGACGCCAACGGCAAGAACGGCCTCGACCCGGCCTTCGACAAGGCGCACGTCAAGGTGTACGGCTTCCTGCCGGAGTGGGCCGACGGCGCGCAGGGCCAGAACGGCTGGGGCGACCTCGCCGTCTCCAACGGCTTCACCTACCTCGACAAGAACCCGTGGGGCACCCACTACAACTACGACGACCCGAAGCTCGCGCAGACGATCGCCTGGTTCAAGCACCTCATCGACGCGGGCTATGCGCCGAAGTTCGACAAGCAGTCCAACCTCGGCCGCGACGCCGTGATGGACGCGGGCCAGGCGGCGTACACCATCGTCGGCTCCTGGACGATCAGCACCTACCTCGGCGCGGACGCCAAGCAGAAGTACGCTTTCGCGCCGCTGCCCACCGGCCCGGCCGGGCGCAAGACCGCCATCAACGGCCTGTCCGACGCCATCTACGCCGGCACCAAGCACCCCGACCAGGCGTGGGCCTGGGTCAAGTTCCTGGGCTCCTCGGCCTGCCAGGACATCGTCGGCGACAAGGCGGTCGTGTTCCCCGCCATCAAGTCCGCCGCCGACAAGGCCCTCGCGGCGCACAAGACCGCGGGCCGCGACGTGCACGTCTTCACCGACGAGGCAGCTGCGCCCGGCGGGACGTTCTTCCTGCCGATCAGCGACCACGGCAACGAGGTCAGCCAGATCGTGCAGGACTCCCTGCAGGCCGTCGTCCTGGGCCAGGCCGCGCCGGCCGACGCCCTGAAGAAGGCCAACGACCAGGTCAACGCCCTCTTCAAGTAACGCAACCCGGAAAGGATCTAAGGAGAACCATGGCACAGGTCGTCGAGCTCGGCAGACGCCACTTCGCCCTCCAGCACTCCGGCGACGGGACCCCCCGGTCCGCACCGGGCGGCATCCTGCTGCCCCCGGGCCGGGTCGCGATCCTGCACGGGCTCGGCGACGCCTCCTTCTACCGCCACGGGCACAACTCGTGGAGCCCCTGCGGGTGGCGCCGCCTGAGCGAGCCCCCGCTGCGCATCCCCAACCCGACCCGGCTCGTCACCGCGGACGACCCCGCCTTCGACGAGCCGGGCCGCCACCACGGCTCGGCGGTCGCCGCGCTGCAGGGCCCCGACGGCGGCACCCTGCTGCTGGGCGCCCTCGGCCTGGACACGCCCCGCCTCACCGCCGACCACGACACCCTCACGGGCTGGTACGCCTCCGGCGGCGCCGAGTGGTTCCTGGCCTACGGCGCCGAGCAGGACGTGTTCACCGCCTACACCGACCAGCTCGCCGAGCGCTTCGGCGCCGCCCGCCGCCGCGCCGGCAACGTCTGGTGCAGCTGGTACGCCTACTACGAGAACGTCACCGAGGCCCAGCTGACCAAGGACATCGCCGACCTCGCGGGACTGCCGTTCGACGTCGTGCAGATCGACGACGGCTGGGAGGAGCTCGTCGGCGACTGGGAGCCCAACGCCAAGTTCCCCAGCGGCATGGCGGACCTCGCCGAGCGCATCGCCGACGCCGGGTTCACGCCGGGGCTGTGGCTGGCGCCGTTCATCGCGCTGCCGCACTCGCGCCTGGCCACCGAGCACCCGGAGCTGCTGCTGCGCGACGAGGCCGGCCGCCCGGTCGTGGCCGGGTACAACTGGGGCGGGCCGTACTACGCGCTCGACCTCGAACGCGCGGACGCCCTCGAGCACGTCGCCGCGCTCACCCGGCGGGTCGTGCACGAGTGGGGGTACCGCTACCTGAAGCTCGACTTCGTCAACGCGGCCGCGGCGTACCTGCCCGGCCGCCACCGCGAGCGCATCTACCGCGACGCGCTGCGGGTCGTGCGCGAGGCGGCGGGCGACGACGTGTACCTGCTGGGCTCCGGCGCCATGCTGCTGCCCTCGCTCGGCCTGCTCGACGGCCTGCGCAGCGGCCCGGACGTGGCGCCCATGTGGGACAACTACGCCTCCGTCGACCCGTCCGACGCGACCGCCCGCAACGCCGTCGTCAACAGCGTCCACCGCCTGTGGCAGGCGCCGCTCCTCGAGGTCGACCCGGACGTCGTCTACTTCCGCAGCAAGCTCAACCTGCTGACGCCGCAGCAGCTGCAGTGGCTGCGCGATCTCGCCGACGTGTGCGGCTTCCGGGCCGTCTCCGACCCGCCGAGCTGGCTCACGCCGGCGGAGCTGGAGCAGCTGCGCGAGTACCTCGACCGCACGCCGGCGGTGCGGCGCCTGGGCCGCTACCGGTTCAGCGTCGACGGCCGCGAGGTCGACTTCGCGCCGGCCGTGGCGACCGACACCGGCGGCCAGCTGTACCCCATCTCGTGAGGCCGCCATGCTGCCTGCCCTCCGGCACCAGCGGATCATCGAGCTGCTGGCCCAGCGTGAGTACGTGACGATCACCGAGGTGCAGGCCGCCACCGGCGCGTCGCCGGCCACCGCCCGCCGCGACCTGGAGCGCCTGGCCACGAGGGGCGCGCTGACTCGGATCCGGGGCGGCGCGACCCGCCCGCCTGGCCCGCGCGGCGAGGCCCGCGTCCTGGCGGCCTGCGTCGCGCGGGTCCGGGTCGCCCTGGACCGCCACGACCTGAACGCGGTGGAGAACGCCCTGTACCAGGCTCTGGACGCCTGCTCCAGGCTGCGCCGCATTCCTAACGGTGTTAGGCCATGATCGCCGTGCCCGCGATCGCTCTGGAGCTGCTGCAGGCCGCGGCCGCGTGCGCCGGCGCCGCCGTGGACTGGCCCCCGGTGGCGGCGGCGGTGGTCGCCGTGCTGGCGGTGGCGGCGTGCGTGCTGCAGCTGCGGCGCTGGCGCTGGATGCTGGCGCAGTAGCGTTGCCGGCATGGAACGCGTTGCGCTGGTGACCGGCGCGAACCGCGGCATCGGCCTCGAGGTGACCCGGGAGCTGGCGGCCCGCGGCTGGACCGTGCTGCTCGGCACCCGCTCGCGCGACAAGGGCGAGCGCGCCGCGTCGGGTGTTGCCGGCCGGGTCGAGGTGCTCGAGCTCGACGTGTCGGACGACGCCTCGGTGGCGGCCGCCGCCCGGGCGGTGCCCCGCCTGGACGTCCTGGTGAACAACGCCGCGATCCTGTACGACACGTGGCAGACCGGCGCCGCCGCGGACCTGGGGGTGGTCCACGAGGCGATGGAGACGAACCTGTTCGGCGCCTGGCGGGTCACGCAGGCGCTGCTGCCGGCCCTGCGCCGCGGCCACCACCCGCGGGTCGTGAACGTGTCGAGCGAGGGTGGCTCGCTGGCGTCGATGGGCGGCGGCACGCCCGCCTACAGCGTCAGCAAGGCCGCCCTGAACGCTCTGACGCGGATCCTGGCCGCGGAGCTGCGCCCCGACGGCATCCTCGTCAACGCGGTCTGCCCCGGCTGGGTGGCGACCGACATGGGCGGCCCCGGCGGCCGGCCGCTCGCCGAGGGCGCTGCGAGCGTCCTGTGGGCGGTCGACCTCCCGCCGAACGGCCCGACCGGCACCTTCACCCGCGACGGCCGCCCACTGGCCTGGTGACCACGCCGGGGCACGCACGGCGAGCGCGGGATGTGATGCTGGGCGGCGTGATCGTCGACTTCGAAGCGCCGCTGTGGGAGTGGGACGCCCGCCGCGGCGACACCTGGATCTTCGTCAGCCTGCCCGAGGACGCCTCGGAGGAGATTCGCGAGCTGTCCGCACCCACCCGGCGCGGGTTCGGGTCGCTGCGGGTGCGTGCGAGCATCGGGGGCACGACGTGGCGGACCTCGATCTTCCCGGGCAGCGGCGGGCCGTACGTGCTGCCGGTCAAGCGGGCGGTGCGCACGGCCGAGCGCCTCGACGCCGGCGACGTCGCCGCCGTCTCGTTGGAGCTGCTCGACCTGTGAACGCACGGCCGGCCTCCTACGCGCCGGCCAGCACCAGGCGTCGCTCGGCCTCGCGTGGGTCCAGCCACGGCACGCCGTCGAGGCTCGCCTTCTTCGTGTTGAACGCGTACACCCAGAGCCCGGCCGCCCAGCTCGCCTCGACCTCGCCGGCCGTCCACGCCCTCCCGGCGGCGCGCTGGTACTCCTCGACGAACGCCGCCGACTCCTGCTCCGTGGCGGCCCGCGGCACCATCCCGCACGGCCACACGGCGGCGGCGAGCCCGACGAGGACCGCCTCGGGAGCGGCCGTGACGCTGTCCCAGTCGTGTACCACCAGGGGCTCGTCGCCGGCCCAGCGCAGGTTCTGCGCCTCCCAGTCGCCGTGCCCGACGACCCGTCGTTGCCCGGCCTCGGTGCGCGCGAACGCGGCCAGCCGGCGGCGGACGCGAGCGCCCGTGTCGTCGATCCACGGCGTCGCGTGCCCGGCGGCGTTGAGGTCGTCGGCGCGGTCGTCGGCGGCGGGCCAGACCCCGTCCACGCCGTGGTCCCAGGCCGTCCACGGCGGCGGCGGGTCGAGGGTGCCGATCGCCGTCGCCGGGGGCGCGAGCGCGACGAACCGCGCGAGCAGTCCGGCGAACCGGCGGGCGTGCTCGGTGGCGGGCGCCGGATCGCCGCCGGGGACGTACCGCTCGGCGCTCACCGCCAGTCCGTTGTCGACCGCCGGGCCGGCGAGAGGCTCCGGCGCGGGGAAGCCGGCCGTCCACAGTGCACGCTGGACGGTGGTGCACGCGGCGAGCCGCGGCGAGTCGGGCCGCGCCTTGACGGTCACCTCCCGGCCGTCGGCCAGGCGCACCCCGTGGACGCGCGAGAGGTGGCCGCCCGCGAACAGCACCTCCTCGACGGGGCTGCCGAGCCGCTCGGCGCACCATCGGGCGACGTCGAAGGTCATGCCGCAAGACTAAGAGTTGAGTCGTAAACTCATGGTCTGGCCCCGGGTGGGCCTATCCGGGCTGGTGGCGCGGTCCGCGCGTGGTCCCGGCAGCAGGCTGCCAAGCCTCATCGGGGGTTGCGTCACCAGTGGTGTGACCGTTTCGCCGGCAGAGGCCACCCCGTGAGTGGCTGCC